>JBGTIZ010000222.1:0-6948 GCA_041745395.1 Promineifilaceae bacterium (SeqCode)
AACGAACCACCTAACAAATTAACCAACAAAAAAACCATGCCCAAAAGAACCGACATCCACAAAATCCTTATCATTGGCTCCGGCCCCATCGTTATCGGGCAGGGGTGCGAATTTGATTACTCTGGCGTACAGGCGTGCAAAGCATTGCGCGGCGAAGGGTACGAGACGGTGCTGGTCAACTCCAACCCAGCCACGATTATGACCGACCCCGACATGGCCGACGCGACCTATATCGAGCCGCTCACTGTGCCCATTCTGGAGCAAATCATTGCCCAAGAGCAACCCGACGCCCTGCTGGGCACGGTCGGTGGGCAAACGGGGCTGAATTTGGCCGTGGACTTGGCCACGGCCGGGGTACTGGACAAATATGGCGTGCAGTTACTGGGCGCCAATGTTGCTTCCATTCGCATCGCCGAAGACCGCTCCAAATTTCAGGCGGCGATGCTGGCGGCGGGCGTGCCTGTGCCCCAAGGTAAATTTGTCCATAATTTGGAAGAAGCGTTGGCCGTGCGGGATGAGATTGGCTTCCCGATGCTGATTCGCGCTTCGTTTACGCTGGGGGGGACAGGTGGTGGGGTGGCCAACACGGCCGTGGAATTTGAGCAAGCCGTCGAGCACGGCCTCCGCGCCAGCCCCGTCAGCGAAGTTTTGCTTGAAAAGTCGCTCATTGGCTGGAAAGAGTACGAACTCGAAGTGATGCGCGACAAAGCCAACAACTTCGTCGTCGTCTGCTCCATCGAAAACATCGACGCTATGGGCGTCCACACGGGGGACAGCATTACCGTCGCTCCCGCCCAAACCCTGACTGACCGGGAATACCAATACCTGCGCGACCTCGCCAAGAAAGTTATGGAAATTGTTGGCGTAGAGACGGGCGGGAGCAACGTCCAATTTGCCGTCAACCACGCCACGGGGGAAGTGCTGACCATCGAAATGAACCCGCGTGTCTCCCGCTCATCAGCTCTGGCGAGCAAGGCGACCGGCTTTCCGATTGCTAAAATCGCCGCCCTGCTGGCCGTCGGCTACACGCTCGACGAAATCAGCAACGACATCACCCGCGAAACGCCAGCCAGCTTTGAGCCGAGCATTGATTACACCGTGGTGAAACTGCCCCGCTGGAACTTTGAAAAATTTGTAGGGGCGAACGAAACGCTCGGCCCCCAAATGAAAAGCGTGGGCGAAGTGATGGCGATTGGGCGCGTCTTTGCCGAGGCGTTGAACAAGGCGGTGCGCGGCCTAGATGTTGGCTGGCCCGGCTTTAGCCGCCTGCTCATTGAGCCAGATGCCCCCCCCATCACTGCCGCCCAACTGGCTCGCCCCACCGCCAAACGGCTGGCTCAGGTCGCCGCCGCGCTCGCGCAAGGCATGTCCGCCGATGAGGTGGCCGAAGCGACGGGGTATGACATTTGGTTTGTGGCCCAAATGGCGCAAATTCTAGCCGCCGAAGAGGCGTTGCTGGTTGGTCGCCAATTGGCTGACCTGACCGCAGAAGATTTTCGCACCCTGAAAAAGCTGAGCATTGGGGATAAGGTGATTGCTCAACTGCTGGACGCCGATGAGATGGCGGTGCGGGCGGCCAGAAAGGAGATGGGCATCACGGCCGTGTATTATCGCGTGGACACCTGCGCCGCCGAATTTGAAGCCCACACCCCCTACCTCTACGCCACCTACGAACAACAAGACGAAGCCCGCCCCACCGACCAGCGCAAAGTGATGATTCTGGGCGGCGGACCTAACCGCATCGGCCAAGGCATCGAATTTGATTACTGCTGTGTTCACGCCTGCTGGGCACTCAGCGATTTGGGCTTCGAGACCATCATGGTCAACTGCAACCCCGAAACGGTCAGCACCGATTACGACACGGCCGACCGCCTCTATTTTGAGCCGCTGACCCTCGAGGACGTGCTAAACATCGTCGATATCGAACAGCCAGAAGGGGTGATTGTGCAGTTTGGCGGCCAAACGCCGATTAACCTGACGGCTGGCCTCGCCGCCGCGGGCGTGCCCATCTGGGGCACACCCCCCGACTCGATTGATTTAGCGGAAGACCGGGGCCGTTTTGGCGCGTTGCTCAAAGAGCTAGATATTGACCATCCCGCGTGGGGTATCGCCTATAACCAAGAGGAAGCGTTAGCCATTGCTCAGCGCGTGGGCTTCCCCGTGCTGGTGCGCCCCTCTTTTGTGCTGGGTGGCCGCGCTATGGCTATCGCCGATGATGTGGACTCTCTGGTCAAATTCTTTAACGAAGCGGCCAGCGCCATGCAGGAGCTAGACGCGACGGCCAAAGAGAACCCCATTCTGATTGACCAATTTATTGAAGATGCATATGAGGTAGACGTAGACGCCATCTCCGACGGGAAGACGGTGGTCATTGCGGGGGTGATGCAACATATCGAGGAGGCAGGCATTCATTCGGGGGATAGTGCCTGTGTGTTGCCCCCCTATAAAGTGGGCGAATATTTCATCAGCATTATGCGGGATTATACGGAACGGCTCGGCCGTGCGCTCCAAGTCAAGGGGTTGATGAACGTGCAGTTTGCCATCAAAGATGATGTCGTTTACGTCATCGAGGTCAATCCCCGCGCCAGCAGAACCGTGCCCTTTGTCAGCAAAGCGACGGGTGTGCCCGTGGCCAAAATCGCGGCACAGGTGCAGGCGGGCAAGACGCTCCAAGAGTTGGGCTTGGTCAAACGCCCCCCTGTAGATGGCTTTTTTGTGAAAGAGGTCGTCCTGCCCTTTGACAAGCTCCCGGGGTCAGATACGCGCCTTGGGCCAGAGATGCGCTCGACGGGGGAGGTGATGGGGCACGCGGCTAGTTTTGGGCACGCTTTTGCCAAGTCCCAAATGGCGGCGGGAACCCATCTGCCCACGAGTGGAGGGGTGCTGGTGACGGTCAATGATATGGATAAATCGGCGGCGATTAAGCTGGCGCGTGATTTGCACCGCATGGGGTTTGCGTTGTATGCCACGGAGGGGACGGCGGTGGCACTCGGCCGTGTGGGTCTCGAGGCGACGGTTGTGCCCAAGGCGGGCGCGGGCGAAAATGACACCGTGGCGCGTATCGCGGGCGGGGAGATTCAGTTGGTGATTAACACCCCCCTAGGGCAAAAGGCGTATGCGGACCAAGCGGCGATGCGGGAAGCGGCGATTCGGCATAAAGTGCCGTTGCTCTCGACGCTTTCGGCGGCGCAAGCGGCGGTGAATGGCATTCGCTTGATGCAGTCGCAGGCGTTCAAGGTACGCAGTTTACAACGGCATCATGGGGCATTCACCTCGATAGAAACATTCTCTAGCGAGGCAGAATAACGAGCATTTCTGCGCTCTTTTCTCCGTACCCTTTTTGAGAATGGGATAGGCTCGTATATACTACGCACATGCAACAATTACGCTGTATGGGGTGGGATATGTTGCCTATTGTCCAGCCTACCCCCCCACTTTTCAGGATATGCCGCTGTTTGAGCGGCAATTCCACCTTGTTTGGCGTGTTATGCCGAATTACTTTCGGCATAATTACATAGTTATCGCAAATATCTTATGACTTTCGTAGCTCCTACTGCACTTGCAAAATCCTTTACTTGTCCCCACTGCGGCGTCATAGCTCAGCAGAAATTTACAATGCAGAGCATGCAAGGCGGCGTTGCAAATGGTGGCAACAAAGCAAACCCGCTTCGTATTGGCCAATGCCAGCACTGCAATGAGTACACTGTATGGCTCGTAGATGAGATGCTCTACCCATTCTCAGGCGTCGCTCCACGACCCAACAGCCAAATGCCTACTCCTGTACTCAAACTATATGAGGAAGCCGCCGCGATCTTTGTTCGGTCACCACGCTCGGCAGCTGCGTTGCTTCGCCTCGCGATTCAAGTTTTGTGCATCGAGCTCGGTGAGAAAGGCAACAACATCAACCAAGATATTGCCTCACTCGTAAAAAAGGGCCTTCCAGAAATCGTGCAACAATCGCTCGATGTTGTTCGTGTGACTGGAAATGAAGCTGTCCATCCGGGACAAATCGACACCGACGACCCAAATGTAGTTGGCTCACTTTTTGAATTGACCAATATTGTTGTGGAGTACATGATAGCGATGCCGAATCGCGTTTCGGGACTTTTCGGCACGCTTCCACCGAGTGCCCGGAATGCAATTACGAAACGCGACACTCCATAAGCAATAACCACGATTGCAACCAAGCGGTAGTATGTGCCGCCTTGGCAATGGCTAAGTTGTTTGCCGCCGCCCAATTGGGGTCGTTGAACAGCGAGCAGACGATAACGGGCAACACGGCCGTGTTTCTCCCCAGACACGGCCGTGGTTTGGCGGGTGTGGGTCTGAGTTCTGTTCTTGATTCGACCTTGTTTTGATTTATACTGGGTGTTGGTTGCTGGAGATGGGGCTGGGTTCGGCCGTGAGCATCGCTCCCTTTTTGTATGAAACCCCATACCAACTTCGGCTTTGTTCAACATGGATTACACGGCCGTGTGGCCGTATGAATCCTTTTTCGTTCGGCAGGCTAACTCAACAAAACGTTCTATGCGAAAGGGACCCTGTCGAATAATAGCTTAAACCAAGCGGTGGAAAACGCGCAGGTCAAGCCGATCAACGGCGGACTTATCTTCAATTGCTGAATAAAGTGAGAATTTGAGAAAAGACCTATGACTTACATTGGTGCCAGATTTCTACAAACAGACTTCCAAGTTCATTCTCCCAGAGATCGAAACTGGGAAGGTGCAAGACCTGAAGACACGCTTACAGATGTTACAAATGAAAATGTAAATAGCGTTCGTGCAGATTGGGCACGTGATTTCATTAACACATGTATTGATAGAGGTATTCAAGCCGTTGCTTTTACTGATCATCATGAAGGAATCTATCAATGGCACGTTATTGATAGAGTTAAAGAGTCAAAAGATACTGATACGCCAATTGATTTGTGGGTATTTCCAGCAATGGAACTGACTACTATGGATTCGGCTCAGGCTATCATCATATTTGATGCAGACATCACAAGGCAACTGTTCGAGAAGGCTCGCAATATACTTAGTCTCCCCGCTGATTGTAATTCTTTGGCTAAACAGGGAATCGCAGTCGAACTTCTTAAATATAACATCGCTGATCTTCAGGGAAGATTACAAGCAGATGACGAATTAAAAGATCGATTTATTATCCTTCCTAACGTAACACCTAAGGGACATAAGACGGTTTTGAGACAAGGATTTCACAAGCGCTTTCATGATATGCCGTACGTCGGTGGCTATTTGGATAAATGTTACCCTGATGATCTCGATGCAGGAGACAAAAGAATATTAGAGGGGGAAATTCCAGCATGGACTTCTGAAAAACGAGGGGTAATTTGTACATCTGACTCTCGAAATGCTGATTATGACAGACTTGGTTCTTATAGCACTTGGATCAAACTCGCAGAACCTACGGCAGAGTCAATCCGTCAGGCAATGTTAGCTGCTGATTCAAGAATTCGTTACGAAGAACCGGACGAACCAGACTCGTTCATTAAATCAGTTGCAATTGAGGGAGGAGAGTTTCTTTCAGTAGAAAACCTGCGTTTAAGTCCACAGTTGAATTCGGTGATCGGTGGAAGAGGTGCAGGAAAATCAACTCTGCTCGAATACATTCGTTTTGCATTGGGTCGTTCAGCAATTGATTTAGAATCTTCTGATTGGGATCCCACGTATGAACGGAGGAAGACTTTGATCGAACAATCCCTAGATAGTGAAACGGGAAAAATTCGTGTAGAAGTGTCGCTAAATGATGCAGTAATGTGTTTTGAGAGAAAAAGAGCATCATTAAATCAGATTAAGCTCAAGATCGGAGATACTGAAAGAGTACATTCGCCAAGCGAAGTCCGCGATTTATTGCACTTGCAAACATATAGTCAAGGTGAGCTGTCACACCTAGGCAGAGAATCAGCCGAAAAACGGTTGCTTGAGCTCATAACAGATCCGAAACGTGAGACATTTGATCGTATGTCAGAAGAATTAAATCAGCTTGCAAACGATCTGATTCGTCAACTAAATTGCCAGCAAGAACTCTGGACTCACGAAAGGCGATTGAGACAGCATGATGCTGAAATTGAAATGACTTTAGCAAGAATTGCGTCACTAAAACAAGCAATGGATGAAGCTCCTGAACAAGCTCAGGCAATTTTAGAAAAGCAAACTGAATACTCGAAAACGGATAGGTTTCTAGACCAACTATCGGAAGCAGTTTCACACTCGAGCGGGACTATTGCAACGGCAATTGACTCAAGCCTTACGTCGCTTCAAGAAAAAATTGATTTTGGGGAAGGTATCACATTGACGGACGGGCAGAGTGCGCATGTAGCTGCAATCGAAGCAACCCAACAACTGTCAGAGTTGAGAGCAACAGCACTCAACTATCTAACAAACCTTAGCCAAACGCTTGATCAAATAGTTGGTGAATGGAAACCAAAAAAACAGAGCCATGACGAAGAATACAAAACGATAATGCAAAGAGTGTCGGGAAAAAAGGAGAAAGCCGATTTGGTTTTGCGTCTTGAGGCCGAGTTGGAACAGCATCAAAATGAACGAGAAGACACTCTTACTGCCATAGCCTCACTTACTGGTTCAATAAAAATATTTGAGCAGAAGGCAGAAAGTTATCGCCAGTTGCAACTAGACAAAATCAATCTTACGGCTGAATCTCTAAGTGCCATTGAGGAATATTCTGGGGGATTAGCTCGTGCCGAATTGGCTCAAACGGTTGATTTAAGCGCAATTAACGAAGCTATCGACATACTGTGTGAGAAAGCAAATATTCGGACAGGGAAAGATGAGCTAGTTGCACAGATTCAAAAAAATGAATCCCCGCTTTTGGAATGGTGGGCGATTATAGGCGAAACCATTAAACTTTTGCGATGGAAAGATACTCAATCTGAAGCCGACAAAGATTTGCCTCACACTCAAAAGCTCCAGC
>JBGTIZ010000223.1:0-19748 GCA_041745395.1 Promineifilaceae bacterium (SeqCode)
CCCCCCACGAAGCTAGTCGGTTGAGAAGAGACGCCTTTTGTCAAAAAAAGTACGTTACTGATTCGTGACCACTACATATTCTCCCAATTTTCTCCCCAAATGTAACCTTTCCCCCGCTTCTGCGTCTAAAGAATGTAAGCAACCAAAACGAGTTGCTTCTCTTGTTGATAAGTTTGAAGTCACACAAAGGAGATTTATCATGATTAAAGCCGCAAACATGGGTCTTGTTGACCGGCCTTGTCCGCACGGTGATTGGCGTCGGTTTGATTATTCTGATTCTGACGGGTACGGTGAACGGTGAACGGTATTTTGGCCTGGATTTTGGGTATTTTGGCCGTCGTTTTCTTGGTGACCAGCGTGGTCAGCTTTTGCCCCCTGTACATGCCGTTTAATTTTTCGACCAAGCGGTAAGTTGTGTCTAAAAAGTGAAAAGCAAAAAGGGAGAAGTGGCATCCACTGCTCCCTTTTTGCTTTTGTAAGCGTTCCGCGTCTCAGCCGGTCAGCACTTCAGCTTATCTGCCCGCCACGAGCGTCAACATGCCTTCGCCTACGGTGAGTTGCTTGAGGGTGATGCCGTTGGGGAGTTGGGTGAGGGCACTGTTAATGAGGTTGGTGAGGTTATTGGTGATGCTGGTGAGGAGGGCGGGCGGCACGGCCGTGTTGCCCACCTGTGCCGTCATCACCTGCAACTCGAACTGCCCATTCACTACTGACGGTTGAAACGAAATCTGCACCCGCCCCGCCAGCGGCTGAAGCAAATCCCCTTCAAACGTCACCAAGCCGCCCCGAAAATAGATAACGCCATCCTGCACGGCCGTGGCTGGGTCTGTCCCTGGCTCTCCACCTAGGCCAAACAACTGCCGCGTCTGCAACGCTAAATTCATCTCCGTTTCCGTGATGACCAAGCTCACATTCCCCTCCGCATCGGGGCGCAGGGATTGCACCTTTTGGCTCAGATAATCCCTATCTATGCCCGCCGCTTGGAGCGTGGCCTGCGCATTGCCGCCCCGCTCCTCCATTTCTGCCGCGATGGTCGCCGCTTGGGTCAAGGCCGCTTCGATAGTCGGTGCGGAACGAGTGGCGAGGTCGCTCGCCTCTTGGCGCATCGCCTCCAGCGTGGGCGCGGATTGCTCGGCAAACGCCTGCGCTGTGGCGAAGACCGCTTCGGTGTCCGCTTGGCTAGGCAGGGAGAGTCCCCCACAGGCGAGAGTGGTCAACAATAAAAAGAGGGCAATGGCTAAGGTGGTCAGGGGTTGATTCATGAGACATCTCCAACGTCTGAATTGTAAATGGTGAATAATAAATGATAAATGGTGAATGGTAAATGAGGCCGCTCGGTTCAGCAGTCACTATTTACCATTTATCCTCCCCTATTTCCCATTAATCTGCCGTGAAAGCAACGCGCTTTTAAGCGAACGCATAAGAATGAGTAAAAGGTTGGTTGCAGGGATGACTTCTCACTTTTTACTTTTTACTTCTTTCCTATTTATCTCTTGACCCTATTCCAGCGGTTCGGTAGCATGTGCGCATGAATCTAAATCTAAAAC
Source organism: Promineifilaceae bacterium (SeqCode) (assembly GCA_041745395.1). Taxonomy (GTDB): domain Bacteria; phylum Chloroflexota; class Anaerolineae; order Promineifilales; family Promineifilaceae; genus Hadersleviella. The sequence continues at coordinate 1,548 of JBGTIZ010000223.1, forward strand.
CCACGGCCGTGGCCCTCACCCTACTCACCTTTTTTCTGTTGATGCTTATTCTGCTGGCCGCCCTGCTTTTTCTATGGCAGGAGCGGGAAGCGACCCTGACCCTGGCGGCCACCACCGAGCCACGCGCCGTGGCGGCCGAGGCGACCTTGGTACAGGTGATGGCGGAGCAGAGGGAGGGACGCGCCACGTCCACAGCCGTGTTTGCTACCCGCCAAGCCCGCGAAGCTGTTCTGGAAAAGGATCTGAGCCGAATGCAGAGCGAACTTGAGCGGTTCGAGCTGGCACTTACGACCGTAGCGAACCACCCACCCCGCCCCAGCACCAGCCAAACCAGCCCCACAGCCACCCCTTTTCCTGAACAGCCCCAAGTGCGCCTCTTTATCGCTGACCGCTTAGCCACGCGCCACGTCGGGCAACCCGTGACCATTATCGCCTCGGCCACCCACCCTGACGGCATCACCGTGCTGAATATCGCCGTGGATGGGGAGCCGCTCATCGTGGATTCCCCCGCCGATGTGAGCCTACACACGACCACGGCGCATTGGTTGCCCACGGCCGTGGGTGAATACCGCATCACCGCCCTCGCTACGACCTCACGCGGCCGTGCTAGCCAGCCCGTCGCCCTTAACCTCAACATCGTGCCCGCTGAGGCCGACCTCAACGACGCCTTGCAGGCGCAAATCCTGCAAAATGTGTTAGACCTGCGCGGCCTTGATTTACTCGCGCCTATCGAGACGCAACTCATTTCCCCCGCGCAGGTTCAGCGACAGTTAGAGGCTGATTTTTTGGCGACAACCACGCTCGACGAGGCGCGGCGCAATATTTTGGTTCTGCGCGGCTTTGACTTTGTGCCGCGTGGGTTTGATATGGACACGCTCCAGCCGCCTGATTTTGCGGGGGTGGTGGCAGGCTATTATGAACCTGATACCAAGCAGGTGTTTGTGGTTAGGCCAGATGACGAAGCGGTTATGAATCAGCAATCCCAACTGACGTTGGCGCATGAATTTATGCACGCTTTGCAGGATCAGCATTTTGGCCTGAGTGACTTTGATATAAACGACCCCGAAATCAGCAAGGATATTCGGCTGGCGTGGCGGGCATTGGGCGAAGGCGAAGCCGAACTGGTCGAGTTTTTGTATCAGGCGCGGGGGTATCTGACGGGGGAGGAGCTAGACGAAAGCGTGCTACTTTATGGCACACCCGAGTTGGGCAATTTGCCCGATTTTTTGGTGAGCGAGTTCAATTTTCCCTATGCGCGCGGGTTTGATTTTGTGTACGCGCTGTATCAGCAGGGCGGTTTTCCGGCGGTGGATGCGGCGTGGCAAAATCCTCCCCAATCCACGGAGCAAATTTTACATCCCGAGAAATATCTAGCGGGAGATGTGCCCCAAGAGGTCGCTCTGCCTGATTTAAGCGGCGCGCTGGGCGAGGGGTGGCAATTTGTACAAGAGAATCGGCTGGGGGAGTATTATTTACGGGAGCATTTGCTGTTGCAATTGCCCCGCACGGTCGCGACCACGGCCGCCGCTGGCTGGGGGGGCGATCGTTTTGTGCTGTATCATCACCCTGAACGGGATGAACTGGTTCTGCTGTTGGGTCTGGTGTGGGACACGGCCGTGGACGATACTGAATTCACGACCGCCTATCAAACCTATGCCGCCCAGCAAACTGGAGCCGAAGCCACGGCCGTGGACGCGACCACTACCTGCTGGCTGGGCGCGGCCGAGCAAATTTGTCTCCAAAACACGGCCGTGGGTCATTTTATTCTGCGTGTACCAGATGAGGCATTGGGCACGGCCGTGTTAAACGCCCTGCCCACACGGTAGTAACCTAAATTGGTTCAATCTCCAGAACCAAAAAATTTCTCCCAGCCATAACTTCCGCTATACTAGCCCCCTATCACATCTCAAAGAGCCATTGACTAACAAGAGGAGAGATTTTTCCCTATGGACAAACCAAGCTACACTCCCACAGGCATCACGGGCGACCGTACCGCCCGCACCCTCACCATAAGCTGGGCCGACGGCCAACAATCTGTTTACCCCTACGATGGACTCCGCGCCGTCTGCCCCTGTGTCACTTGCAAAGGCGGCCACGCGCAAATGGGCACGCCCGCCAACCCCTGCACCGTGCGCGATACCCCCGCCTCTAATTTGGCTTTGCTGGGCATTCACCAGCAGGGCACATACGCCATCCAACTGGCGTGGAGCGATGGGCACGACACGGGCATTTACACGTGGCAATACCTGCGCCAAGCGGATCCCGCCAACTGCCCTTCCTAACAGCCGACAGCAGTCGCAACTGAAAACAAAAAGGTGAGAAGTTGTCCAACAACTTCTCACCTTTTACTTCTCACTCTTAACTTCCTACTTCGTGCCTAACGCCTAGTCATCCACATTCACAAACGCCGTCATCCCCCAGCGCAACGGCAAACTCGACACCGCCTCCAGCGCAATCTCCACCTCATACACCACATCCCCCTGTGACAAACCGGGCAACAGCCCAATACGCGTCACCGATCCCGTCACCGTTTCGTTAGGAATCGCGTCAAAGCTGATAGACACATCTGCCCCTTCAGACACGGCCGCGATATCTAGCTCTGTCAAATCCGTGGTGCGCACCAGCCAATCAGACAAATTCGCCAACGTGGCGACCGCTTGCCCCGACCCCACAATTGCGCCTAAATTAACGGGAATCGTCGTTATCGTGCCGTCATACGGAGCGACCAGCGTCGCCCGCACCAGAGCGACCTGGGCCGACGCCAGCGCGGCCTCCGCTGTAGCAACCGCCGCTTCCGCTTGGGCGACCGCCGCTTCCGCTTGTACCACGCCTGCGCGGGCTATTTCCACGCCAGCCTCAGCTTGGGTCACGCCTGCTTCCGCTTGGGCGATTTGCTCGGCCGTGGGGCCAGCCAGCAATAAATCTAACTGGGCTTGGGCAATATCCCGCTGAGCCAGAGCCACCCCAACGCCACCTTGTGCCGCCTGCTGTTGCGCGGTCGTCGCGCCTGAGCGAAGCTGGGCCTCTTGCGCCTGCGCCGCATTTAACTGGAGCCGCGCCGCTTCTAACTGCGCCCGCGTCTGCTCTTCAACCGGGCCATAACCGGGGCACACCTCGCTCCCGTCGGGCAGTTCAAAACAGCCGTCAATGATGCTGTCATACGCTTCTTCAAGGGCACGCACTTGGGCAAAGGCGGCGGCAACTTGCGCCTCGGCGGCGTTGACTTGCGCCTCTGTGCCGATGTTTAACTGCTGGTCACGTTGTCCCACGGCGCGGGTAATGCCCGCTTCGGCGGCGCGCACGTTGGCTTCCGCCGCTTCGATTTGTGCGGGACGAGGGCCAGCCACGGTCAGAGCCAGATTGGCTTCAGCGGCGGTGACTTGTGCTTCGGCGGAGGTGACTCTTCGTTCAGCAAGGGTGAGCTGGGTGCGGGCTGATTCTAAAGCGGCCTGTTGGGAGGCGAGCCGCGCCTCGCCCTGCTGGACGATAAGCTGGATGTCGGTATCGTTCAGCCGCAGGAGTGGGTCGCCCGCCTGTACGGTGTCCCCTTCGCTGACCAAAATCTCGACCACTTCGCCGCTAATTTGGAAGGATAGGTTGGTAAATTGAATGGGTTCGACCACTCCTTCGGCGAGGACGCCGGTGGGAAGGGTGGGGGCAGACACGGCCGTGTTCTCCCCTTGCACGGCCGTGTTGCCATTATCCACAGCCGTCGTTGACCCCGTTTCCCCGCCACAGGCCACCAAAAACGCCAGCAAAAGTAAAGCCATCAACCCGCTTCTTAAAAGGTTTGGTTTCATTAAAGTTAGAAATTTTTGCATTGATAGATGCATGACAGTTCTCTCCTCTCTATTGGCCCGTATCCACATTGACAAACGAGGTCATTCCCCACCGCAGAGGCAAGCCTTGGTCATCGTCCACATCAATGTCCACCCGATAAGTCACATCCCCTAGCACAAGCGCCGATTCTTTGGCGATGTCGCTCACCGTACCTGTGAGCCGTTCGCCGGGGAATGCATCCACCGTAATTTCGACGGGGAAGCCAATGGCGATAGCGACCACATTTAGCTCTGTTAGGTCGTTTGTTTCCACGCGCCAGCCGCTAAAATCAGCCAGCGTGAGTATCGGCACACCCGGTTGCACCACCTCGTTGACTTTGACCGTTACCTCCGCGACCGTGCCCGCAAAAGGAGCAACAAGGCGCGTTCTGTCCAGCGCGGCTTGCGCTTGGGCGATCCGCAATTCAGCCTCTGTCAGAGCCGTTTGCGCTTGCACCAGCCCCGCTTCCGCCTGCTGGATGCGTATTTCCGCCTCCGCCACGCTGTTTTGAGCACGAGTCACTTCTGTTTGAGCGATGGCGATTTGCTCCTCACGGGTGCCGGCCAAAAGCAGGTTGAGATTCGCTTGGGAGACATCCCGCTGGGCGATGGACGCGCCCACGCTCCCTTCGGCCGCTTGTTGCTCGGCCGTGGTGGGGCCGCTTCGCAGTTCGTCTAGTCTGGCTTGCGCCGCCTGCACGTTGGCGAGCGCGGCGTTGAGCTGGAGCTGGGCTTGATTAACCTGAGTTTCCGACGCTTCGTTTAGGACAAGTTGGTCGCGCCGAATTTGCAACGGAACCACGGCAGAGTTGGCCGCCGCTAGGTCCGCTTCGGCCGCTTGAATCTGGGCAGAAGTGGCTCCTTCGAGGGCGGCATTACGTGCGCCCGCCGCCTGTTGCACGCCCGCATTAGCGGCAGCGACTTGGCTCTCGCTGAGCAGAATTTGGGTGTCGGTCGCGCCTGATTCGAGCAGAGCGACTTGGGCTTCGGCGGTGCGTATGCCGGCGTTAGCCGCCTCGAGGCCCGCTTGGGCAGAGACGATATTAGCCTCGGCCGTGGTGATGTTGGCCTCGGCCTGGCGCCGTCCCGCTTCCGCTTGGGTGAGGGCTAGCTCTTGGTCGGTGGCGTCAAGCTGAAGGAGCAGATCGCCAGCGGCGACGGTTTGCCCCGCGCTGACGGGAATTTCGGCCACGCGACCGCCTGCTTGGAGGGCGAGATTGGCAAAATCAAGGGGCACGATGCGCCCTTCGGCGGATACGGTGTCCGCGCCGATGTCTACGGTGATGGTGTTGATGTCCACGGCCGTGGTCGGGGTTGGGGTCTCGCTGTTGGCACACGCGCTAAGGGTGAACAAGGCGAGTAGCAGTAAACCGATGATGGCTCTATGTTTCATACTGGTCACTCCACTGTTTTGAATGGTGAATGGTGAATGGTGAATAGCTAATGGTGAATGAGACCTTGCCCTCCACCACGTATGTTTCTACGGAACGACGCTAATGTGTGTGGCGCACGTTAGTCAGAATTTAGTTGAAACAGCGGCGCGGGTCACGTTATTGGGGGTGACTCAGACACTTGTCTAACGGTCGTTAGGTTGGATTAGAGCGGGTCAACTCATTTGCCAATCAATCTAGTTGTTCGTGGGGGCGATTGACTGATTCGTTCATCTTATCCGCCACCAGTTCGCCGTCGGCGATGGTGAGGGTGCGGGCGGCGCGGGCGGCGAGTTCGCCATCATGGGTCACCATGAGGATGGTTTTGCCCTGGCTGACCAGTTCTTGAAAGAGGCGAAAAATGGACTCGGCCGTGTTGGAATCCAGATTGCCCGTCGTTTCGTCGGCCACGAGTATGGGCGGGTCGTTGGCGAGGGCGCGGGCGATAGCGGCGCGTTGCTGTTGCCCGCCCGACACGGCCGAGGGTAATTTGTGCGCTTCACTCTCTAGCTCGACCTGCTCGAGGAGCGCGAGGGCGCGGTCGGGCCGCTCGGCGGGGTCATACATTTGGCAAAAGTCCATGGGGAGCATGACGTTTTCGAGCAGGGTGAGGGTGGGCAGAAGCTGGAAAAATTGAAAGACGATGCCCATGTTGCGCCCGCGCCATTCCGCCATTTTGCCTTCGGAGAGAAGGTGGATGGGCGTGCCGCGCACGATGATTTCCCCGGCCGTGGGGCGGTCTATGCCCGTAATCATGTTAATCAGGGTGGATTTGCCGCTCCCTGATTTGCCCACCACGGAGACGAATTCCCCTGGTTGGACAAGAACGTTTAGCCCACGCAGGGCGAGGAACGGCCCCGCTTCGGTTTGGTACGCTTTTTCGAGGGCGCGAATATCAATGAGTGCGTCGCTCTCGACGGTTGTGGTTTGGCCGTTGGCGGCTTTTTGTCTTTTGAACAAACTTAGCATTTTGGATTTTGAGGTGAATGGTAGCTGGTTTCGGCGATAGATAGCGAATTTGTTTACTGGATGGTAAGGGCGCAACTTGTTCTTCTCAATCCTCTAAGTGGCCGTCAGTTAGGGTGAGGGTGCGGTCTACGTGGCGGGCGAGGTCGCGGTCGTGGGAGGCGATGAAGATGGTTTTGCCATTGTCTACGAGGCGGCGGAAGATGTTAAACACGGCCGTGGCCGTATGCGAGTCAAGATTGCCCGTCGGTTCATCCGCCAAAATAATGTCGGGGTCACAGGCGAGGGCGCGGGCGATAGCCACCCGTTGCTGTTGACCGCCAGACACGGCCGTGGGCGGCTTAAACGCATGTTCCGCGATTTCCACCTGCTCCAAAAGCTCGAGAGCCCGCGCCCGCCGTCCTGCTTCGGAGCCGTACAAATTGGCAAAATCCATGGGCAACATCACGTTTTGCAAGCAAGTCAGAGCGGGCATAAGCTGGAAAAATTGGAAGATAACGCCCACGTTTTGACCACGCCAAGCGGCGATGTCGCTTTCGCTCATCTGGTGCAGGGCATGGCCGCCGACGTAGATTTCCCCCGCTGTGGGGCGGTCTATGCCCGAAAGCATGTTGATGAGCGTGGATTTGCCCGCACCCGATTTGCCAATTAGCCCCACGAATTCCCCCTGTTTGAGGTGTAAATCTAAATCGGTCAGGGCGTAAAAGTCACCCACGGCCGTGGGATATGCTTTGCTCAGGCCACGGGTGGTAATAATCGAGGTGTCAGACACGGCCGTGGGCGTTTGAGCTGACGCCTGACCAGATGATACCGAGCGGGAGAACCAACGTAAAGGCCAGCTACTCATAAGCGAGTACCTCCCGAATGGTGAGGCTGACCGCTTTGCGGGCGGGGCCGAGGCTGGCGGCGGTGGCGAGGAACATGACCAGCACAAACCAGAGGGCGACGCTGGACCAAGCGTAGGTGAAGTCGAGCGGGGTGTTGAGCAGGGCGAGGCCAACTTGCTGACTCATGAACACGGCCGTGGGCCAGCTCAAAAACAGACCAATTAGCCAGCTTAACGCCCCGATAATCAGCCCTTCGGCCAGCACAATTTGGCGCACTGATTCGTTCGATGCGCCGATAGCCCGCAAGACGCCAATTTCGCGGATGCGCTCCAGCACGTTAATACTCATGGTGGTGGTCAGCCCCAGTCCGCCGACGATGGCCAGGAGCAGGGCCATCATGACCAAAAAGGCGACGATAATGTCAAAGGTGAGCTTGTTGGCCAATTGGAGCGATTCGGTGGTGCGGCTGTTGCTGACGCGGTAGCTGGCGTCCTCAAATTGGCGGATAAGCTGGCCGAGTTGGGCTTCTTGATAGGCGGCATCGTGCTGAGCGGTGATGATTTGCAGGCGGTTGCCCTGCCCGACCTGTCGCGCTAAATAGTTGTACGGATCGCGGGGCGCGTAGGCCATCGCCCCGGCGGATTGAGTGGGCACGACGCCCACGATTTCAAAGGGCACATCACGGCCGTTGAGCGACATGATAAGCGTCTCCCCCACGGCTAAATCTGGCTCCGCCTGGAGCAAATCGATATTGACCACCAGCGCGTTGTGGTCGGCGGACGTGAGCCAGCGTCCGGCGAGCAGAGCGGGGTTCATGTAGCTGGTGTCGGGCGGCACGGCAAAGAGCTGGAAGCTATCGCTTTCGGTGTCGTTCGGTCGCTGTCTGCGCTGAGAGCTAACTTGCCACGTTTCCACGGCCGTGATGCCGTCCACGCGCAACGCCTCGCGTTCTAACTGCTCAATACGATAATTGCGGTTAAAACTGAGCAACACATCGTACTGATGAAAGCGCATAAAGTTGCTGATGGTCAGGTCAACCGAGGCGCGGACGCTCAGCACGCTAATAAACAGGGCCGTCCCGATGACCAGCACAAAGAGGGTTAGAAAGAGCCGCCCTTTGTGCCGGATGCTGTTGCGCAGGGAGATGATGAGCGGCCGTTGCAGGTTGGCGAGCCGTTGCAGACGTAAAAAGAGACGATCCGCACGGCCGTGGGCATACCCTCCCGACCCCATGCCAATATCGTTTAACGCCTTGTGCGTGGTTATGTTAATCCCTTTGAGCAGGGGAAAACTGGCGGCCAACAGGGGAATAAACAGCCCAATGACCACCTGCATCAGCAAAACAGAGACGGGCACGGCGTAGCTATCGGGACGCACATTGAGCAACTCTTCGACAATGAGAATGATGACCTGTTGCGCCGCGATAATCGAGGGGGGAATGCCGATAGCCAGAGCCAACAGGCCAAAAATCAAGACCAACACGACGTACATGCCGATAATTTGGCGGCGGCGACCGCCGACCAGCTTCATCACGCCGATTTGTTTGGTTTGCTGGGTGAGCAGGGCGGTGATGGTGTTGACCACGAGGAAACTAGCCAGAAGCAGAATAATAAAGCCAAAAAGACCCAGCATGAGGACGAGGGTATCTATGATTTCTTGCACAGGGCGTTCGCCGGGGTTGGGGATGCTACGCCCAAAGGTTTGTCCGCGATTGTCTTCGACTTGTTTCTGGATTTTGTCGGCTACGGACTCGAGGTGGGCGAGGTCGTTTTCGTTGGCGGTGACGCGGTAGCGGAGTTCGGTAAAGCTATTGGCGTCGCCTAGCCCCCAACTGGCAAAGGTGTCTGGGGTGATATAGGCGAAGGCGATGTCCATGATGCTGGCGTTGATGCGCTGGGGGTCGTGGGCAAGGCCGGTCACACGGCCGTGTTTGCGCGTGCCATCAGCAAACTGAATGAGCAATTCTTCCCCTATCCCGCTCTGCACATATTCTGGCGCGAGCCGCTCCAGAATGATTTCGCCGCGCTGAGGCGGCCACGCGCCCGCTACGGGGGTCACGCGGTCAATTTGGTGGGTTTCCATGTTGGGAATGACCACGAAAATGATGTTGCGCCATTCGTCGGGGCCAACCTGCACCCGAGCGCGAACGGTGTTGCGTCCTTCGGCTAGGCTGACTTCGGGCATCGCGCTGATGCGGTCGGCAAACACGGCCGTGAATGGGGTCGTATAAAGCGTCCCGGCCGCTAGCTGTGCCTTCTCGAGGTCAAGCTGTAGCTCGCGCACCAAAATGGCGCGGGCGTTGGCCACAAAGCCCACCGCAAACACGCCCACGGCAATCGCTAAAGCGACCAGCAAGGTGCGGGCTTTGTTGTGCCACAGGTCGAAGAAAACTTTGTACCAACGAGTGCGGATCATTTCTAGTAATGAGTAATGAATAATGAATAATGAGTAAAGGGGTTGGTTGCTTTGGATGCGTATGCGGCCTAGGGGAAATCAATCTCTGCTTAAGCGGTACTGCCCCACTGTCTTCTCAATAAAAAGTGATGTTTGTAGAGCAGGCTGTGTTTACTGACCCAGCTACTTCTCACTTTTTACTTCTCACTTCTCACGTTGTTCCCGCATTGTTAATAGCACCGAGCGTGGCTCCATCAGCGGATATGGGACGATCGGATTATCGATGGCAGGGGGGGAGATGTTCAAAAAGTGTGATGGATGGTTTATATTGGGGAATGGCTGGGGGTGAAGGGGTTAGGCGACCACGGCCGTGTTGTTTTTGGCGGGTAGGCGCACCGTGAACGTCGTGCCTATGTCTGGCTCACTGCTCACCCGAATCTCCCCGCCCAGCAGGTCAGCGAAATGCCGACTAATGGTTAGCCCCAGGCCCGTGCCCCCATAATGCCGCTCGGTGGAGTCATCCGCTTGGGTGAAGGGCGCGAAAATACGCGACTGCTGTTCAACGGTCATGCCGATGCCCGTATCGCGCACGCGGAACACGAGCCATTCCCCACTGGCGGCTAACTCCCGTTCCGCCTCGAGGGTAATCGTGCCTTCTGAGGTGAATTTGTTAGCATTGCTCAGCAGATTAAGCAAAATTTGTTGAATCTTGGTCAAATCGCTGTGCATCATGCCTAGGTCATGCGAGAGATTTATCTGGAGTTTGTTGTCACGTTGAGCCACCAGCGGGCGCATCGTCGTCGCCAGCAGTTCCGTGATTTCTTTGACGGCAAAGGTTTCGGTATAAAGCTCCATTTGACCCGCTTCTGCTTTGGTCAGATTGAGCATGTTGTTGACCAGTTGCAAAAGATGTTGCCCCGAATAGGTGATGCGCCCCGCGATTTCGTCTACTTCTGGCTCGTTAATATCAGCGGCCAACTCTTGGAGCATTTCACCATAGCCGATAATCGCGCCCAGCGGGGTGCGTAGCTCGTGGCTGACGTTGGCAAGCAGGAGGTTGAGAGCGCGGTTGGCTTCTTCAAGGGCGATGACTTCGCGCTGGTGGGTGATGTCGGCCAAACTGCCGACCATGCGGCTGGGATGGTCGTTGCGCTGGCGAATAAGCTGACCACGATGGGCGACGTCGCGGTATTCACCCACGGCCGTGAGAAAGCGATACTCCGCCGAAAAATATTGTCCATTCCGTCGCACCAGCGTCAATTTTTCCTGCAAATAGGTGCGGTCATCAGGATGAGCATGAGCCAGCCACCACGCTTCCACCCCGCTAATCGTCTCGATGCCATACCCAAACGCATCAGAATCTCCCCCAGACCAAATCAGCCTGTCGCGGCTTATGTCCCAATCAAAAATGGTGCTTTCCACCGCTTCAGCGGCAAGCTGGAAACGGTCGTTGGCCGCCTGCTCCGTCTGCAGAGCGCGTCGACTGACAAAATAAAGTAAACCCGCCAGCCCCAGCAAACCCAGCCCAGCCAGCCCCAACATGGTGCGGGAACGCATCGCCCGGTCTATCAGGCGGCGCAAAATGCCGACGCGATACTGCTCTTGCACCAAATAAATGCGATCGGTATTTTGCGCAATGTTGTGAATGCTGGCGTCCATCTCGGCTAGAATCGGTTCTTGGAGAGCGAGTGTGTTCGCTTCGGTGAGTTCCTCAAACAGCTCGGAGAGGGTGCTTAGCTCTTGTTCAGTGCGGCGAATGGCGGCGAGGCTTTCTGGCTGAAACCCTTTGTTTTGATAGTTGCCATTAGAAGTGAGGGTGCGAAAGTTTAGCCGCACAAAGGCGAGTTGTTGTTCGAGTTCGTTTAGGTCAGGCAGGTCGGTACTGCTGGTGGTGGGGTCAAGCCGAAGCTGATTGATGAGCAGTTGCGCTTCCAATGTTTCGCGGCGCAAGTCGGCCGCTTCGCCCAAAATTTTGAATTCGCTAGCGGATAGAGGGCGGGTGATTTCGTTGATAAGTTGGGACGCGCTTACCGCATAAGCCACGGCGACGAAGGCGGCCGCGATAAGTAGGGTGATGGCTAAAATAACCTGCAGGCGACTCAGGTTACTCGGGTTGTGGGCGGGAGCGGTTTGGGGGCGCATAGCGATGGCTGAATTAGCGGACGTTAATGGCGGTCATGGACCATACCCATTGCGCATCATAGGTAATATGGTCGAGGTTAGGGTAGTCGTCAAAGGGGATAATGATAATGGCGGGGCCACCTTCATCGAGGGGAATAGGCAACCCGTCGGCTTGGAGGCCGAAGAGCATGGGGTAATTTTGGGTGTCACTATAGGTCATGTTGGCAATGTAGTTATTGAGGGCGACAAGTTCGAGGGTGGTCGCGTTGTCGCTGGCCCCGACGAGGGTGAGCAGGTCGCTTAATAACACCCCGCGAAAGAGTCGTTTTTGGTGTATGAAGGGGTCGGTGACTTCGTATTGCACTTGGCGCATACTTTCGAGCATGGCGAGGTCAAACACGGCCGTGTTCACGTCCGTGTTGCTGTGACGAATGTCGCCGCCAATGGTTAGGATAACAGGCCCTGTGGGGGTAGGGAGGTTTTCCCCTGTGGTGAGGGTTCCTGGAGAAACTTCTTCGTAGATGGGTTCGGTGGGGCCGGTGTTGGTGCAGGCCACGGCCGTGGTTAGCGCCACAATGAGCAACAGCAGAAGTTTGAGGACAGTGGGGATGCGCATCAGATTCATGGAGCAGACTTCCTTACTGGATTGGTTGATTGCTTGAGTGTTTGCTTGTTTGTTCGCGCTATGGTGTGCGGCTTAACTGGACGAGTCAATTTTGACCCGCCTCTTTATTGTAAAGCGTAACGCCGTTACAAACGATAGCTATTTCGTCCAATTTGGAAGCAAAAAAGGGATGCTAGTTAATGCGGGGTAAGCATTGAGCCTCCTGCAAAAAGGTTAAATCTCTCGCAGAGGCGCAAAAAGCGCAAAGTTTTCCTCGAGAAGTGTTTCTCTTTGCTCCTCTGCGTCTTGGCGAGAGCCTGCTTTTAGCGTTTAGCTTAACGCAAAAAGGGCGCGACAAGCGTGTATTAGCCTGTCGCGCCCCCGTTAGGCGCTTTAGCGAGATGTCGCCGTTTGTTTATAAAATGCCGATTTGGCTGTAATCACCCAGCGTTAGCTTGTGCGTTTTGGGTTTGGAAGGGGAGCGCGTGACGAGGGCATTTCGTCCAATTAGGCTGTCCTGAATGCGCCCCTGAATGTTCCGAATTTCGCTGTTTTCTAGCACCATTGAATGCTCAATCTCGCTGTTTTCGATGGTGACATTGTTATAAATGCTGGTGAATGGCCCCACATAGCTGTTGATAATCCGCGCATTTTTGCCAATGATAGAGGGCCCACGCACGATGCTGTTGATAATTTCTGCCCCTTTTTCGATGGTGACGCGCCGCCCAACTTCGCTGTCGCGGTCGACATACCCTTCGATTTCGTAGTCGAGTTCTTCGAGGGCGTGGTCGTTGGCTTCGAGCATGTCGTCTGGCCGGCCGGTGTCTATCCACCAGCCGCGATGAATATAGGGGCGCACGCGATACTCGTTGGTGACGAGCCATTGAATGGCGTCGGTGATTTCTAGCTCGCCGCGAAAGGAGGGCTGGATGTTGTCCACGGCCGTGTGAATATGCGCATCAAACATATAAATGCCCACCAGAGCCAAATCACTTGGGGGGTCTTGCGGTTTTTCCACCAGCCGCACAATATCACCCGCTGGGTTTAACTCCACGACGCCATACTGTTGCGGGTTTTCGATGCGCGTCAGCACAATTTGGCTGTTCCAGTCACTGGTCGCAAACTCTTCGATGAGCGGACTAATGCCGCCCTCGATAACGTTATCGCCCAAAAACATCACAAAACGGTCATCCCCCAAAAAATCCCGCGATATTTTGACCGCGTGCGCCAAGCCAAGCGGCTCATCTTGGGGAATATAAGTGATATTCACCCCCCACCGTCCCCCACGGCCGACCGCTTCGCGGATTTCGGGGTCAGTATCGCCCGTCACAATGCCAATATCGGTGATGCCTGCGTCCCGAATCGCCTCGATAACGCGGAACAAAACGGGCTTGTTAGCCACGGGAATCAACTGCTTGGCCTTGGTATACGTCAGCGGATAAAGGCGCGTGCCTTTGCCGCCACTGAGGATGAGTCCTTTCATCTGTTATGTTCTCCTGTTTTAGTGCTGAGCGATGAGCGATGAGTGCTGAGTGGGAAAGTTGGTTGCTGGACTAGGTATCAAGTTCTGTAGAATCTGTTTTATTAGAAACGGTTTCCTCGCTGTGCGATAATTTCGTCGCTTAGGTTTTCCTGAATCTCACGTAAGAGGTTTCTGCTTTCCACAAAGCTATAAGGATGTTTACTGTGTTGTTCGACCCTTTTTTCGGCTGGACTTAGCATCTCTATAGCGATGATGAGTTGTTCAACGGTTAACTTGGGTTGCTTATTCATGGCGTAATCCTAATGAATGGTCAGGATAATACACAGATTTCTTCCTTCGTCCCTCTGCCCTCTTCCTTATCTTTACCCTTACTCTTCCCCGTAATAGCCGCCCATACTGCCATCTTTGGGCGCGTTGGTCAGGGTGACGCCGACGATGCGCACGTTGGCTGTTTGTAAAATTTCTTGGGCGCGTTGGGCTTGGTCGCGCTTGGTTTGCCCCGCTTGGACAATGAGCAGGAAGCCGTCTACTTTAGAGCCTAGCACGGCCGCGTCGGCCACGGCCGTGATAGGCGGCGCACAAAACAGCACCATGTCACTTTTGGCTTTGAGCTGGGTTAGCACCTGATCCATGCGATGAGAGCCGAGCAGGTCGGCGGGGTTGGGCGGCTTGTTGCCAGCGGTAAGCAGGGAGAGGTTTTCCACGGCCGTGGGTTGCAGATGCAACTTCACATTTTCATCTAGCAGGGTGTGGGTCAGCCCCGGCGCCATCTGCTTCTCAAAATAGGTGTGCAGGCTGGGACGACGCAGGTCGCAATCCACCAAAATAGTGCGTAAGCCACTTTGGGCCATGGTCACGGCTAAATTCGCGGCCGTTTCGGCACTGTTTTCGTGGGGCGTGGGGCTACCGATAACCAGCGTCTGAATCGGGCTATCTAAGCTGTAAAACGACAAATTTGTCCGCAAGGTGCGGTACGCTTCGCTCACGGGGGAGCGGGGATTGGTGAGGGTTATTAGAGCCATAGTTGTTCAATGAGTAATGAACAATGAGCAATGAGCAAAGGATGTGGTTATCAACCCCGCTCTTTTGTTCATTGCTCCTTGTTAATTGTTAATTGCTTGGAATTTGTCCGATAAGGGGCACGTCTAGGAAGCGTTCGACGTCTTCGGTGCGGCGGACGGTTCCGGCTTCGAGCCATTCAAGTAAGATGATGACGATGACGCCGAGGAGTGCCCCAAAAATGGCTCCAGCGGCCGTGTTAATGTTCGTGCGGGGACGGGTCAAGCCCGCTTGCGGGTCGTCGAGCAGTTGCGCTTTGATGCGGTCTTCTTCGCGTAGTCCTGCATTTTCCTGCTGACGGTAAATAATCAACTGTTCCGCCCACACGCGAGCGACGTCGTTGGCTAGGTTGGGGTTGCTGTTTTCGACCTGTATCTGGATGATGTTAGAGTCAGTGGAGGGGGCGATGGTCACATTCGCCAGCAGTTGTTGCGGGGTCATGTCGAGTTGTAGCTGGTCAATGACCGCTTGGGCGCGGTAGCTACTCCCTAAATAGGCGGCAAAGTCGCGCAAGAGGGCTTTCGTTGCTTGGGTTTGCCCAAAGTCAGGGCGAGAGGTGATGAGGACGCTGACGTTGGATTCGTATAGCTCGGTTTGCATCCGACTGTAGCCAAAGGAGGCCACGGCCGTGAGCAAGCCCATCAATAAGATAATCCAGCCGCGCTGGCGTAAAATGCGAAAATAGTCGTTAATTTCCATGAGGTTCGTCTCTTACTCTCTTGCTCTCTTACTCGCTCAGTTCACTTCTCACGCGGTATTTCGCCCAAAAGCGGGAGGTCAAGGTCGGTTAGTTCATCACGGCCGTGGACGCGCCCATCCAAATATTCAACCACCAGCCCGAGGCCAAAACCAAAGGCGAGGGAGATAAGCAGGCGCAAGGGCAATTCTAGCTGGCTGGTCAGCCCGCTGGGAATGGGGTTCACGGTGGGCGTGTCGAGGGGGATTAACACGGCCGTGTCGCCGCCTAGTTGGGGCAAGGCTTGCGCATTTTGCTCGGTCAGCACCGTGATTGTGGCCGCCATAATCGCTTCGAGGCGGGCGGGGTCGCCGTGGTTAATCGAGATGGTCATCATACTGCGCGTGTTATCAGGCGCGACGCCAATTTCGTAGCTGGGGATGTCCAGCCCTTGGGTGGCCAGTTCCGCGCTCACGGCCGTGGCAAAGTTATTGCCGCGCACCCAGTCGGTCAGCCCGTTGACGATATACTCCGAGGTGAGCCAATTGTAATACCGCTGTTCATCCTGCACGGCCGTGTCTGCCCCCGGCGTTTGCCCCACGATGAAGCGCACCCCGCTGTTATAAACAGTCGGCGGCTCCTCATAGGTCGCCACGCTGAACAAAACCCCCACCCCAAAGGGCAACAGCATCAGCCACCAGCGGCGGCGCAGAATTTTTACCAGAGTCGTTAAGTCCATGTGTCGTTTTTGATGTGTCACGCTCTCAGCGACTGACCCGCTTACGGCTTAAAGCTTACCGCTTACGGCTTCTCAAGCAATTTTTCTCATGCGTTGGGCACGTTTTGGGCGATAAAGTCGTGCAGTTTTTGCTTGAACACGGCCGTGTCAAACTGCTCCGCGTGGGCGCGAATAAAGTCGGAGGACACGGCCGTGGGGTCAAACTGCTCGACCGCTTCGATGATAGACACGGCCGTTTGCTCGTAGAAAAACGCGCCCGTGCCCGGTACAACCGTATCCAACGCCCCGCCCGCTGCATAGGCCAGCACGGGTCGCCCCGCCGCCATCGCCTGCACGGGGGCAATGCCAAAATCTTCCTCACCGGGCCACACAAAAGCGCGGCAGTTGGCTAGCCAGCGAGGCAGTTCCTCATCGGGCACATAGCCCAGAAAGGTGATGTTCTCATGGGCGAGGCTTTCTAGCCGCTCACGATCACGTCCCGAACCCGCAATGACCAGCGGCCGACCTAATTTGTTAAACGCCTCAATCAGCACATCCAGTCGCCGATAGGGAACCAGTCGCCCCACAAAAAAGTAATACTCATCGGGCTGGCTGACGGGCGCAAAGCGGCTGGTGTCTACGGGTGGATAAATAATCGTCGCTTCTCGCCGATAAACCTTGTTGATGCGCCGCCGCACAACCTCCGAAATGGCGATGAAATGGTCAACTCTGTCCGCCGCCAGCCGGTCCCACTGGCGCAAAAAGGTGAGAAACGGCGCTAAACCGAGCCGCGTGAGCCGTCCCAACTGCTCTTGCTCAGCGTATTGATGATACCGCCAGACGTAGCGCGTGGGGGTCAGGCAGTAGCAAATATGCACCGTCTCAGGGTCGGTGATGATGCCGTGGCAGAAGCCGCTTTTATTGGTCAGCACCACATCGTAGCCGCGAAAATCAAATTGTTCAAAGGCGAAGGGGTAGAGGGGCAGATATAACTGCTGTTTTTTGTGGGCAAAGGGGAGTTTATCTATAAAGCTGGTCTGAATCTGCCAGTCGCGCCAATGGGCGGGCATTTTTTCGCGCCAATAAAGGGAGGTGTAGAGGGGAGCCTCGGGGAACATCTGTACGATGTTCTCGAGGACATCTTCCGCGCCGCCGATTTGGTTGAGCCAGTCGTGGACTAAAGCGATTTGCATTTATAGCCCTAAGCGTGCCATGCGGGCGGCGAGTTCTGCTTCGACTTCGAGATCATGCACGGCCGTGTCCAACTGCTGATCCAAACTATTCGTCTGCACCTCCCACGCCGCATCCGCATGATCCAGCCGCCGCCGAATATTCTCCGCCGCCCGCGCCACATCACTATCCCCTTGCCCCATCAAATCATCCAACGAGCGCATCGCCTGCGCCGAAACCTCTTTTGCCTTGGCTAATTCCAGCAAATAGCCCAACTCCTCCCGCTCCTGCCGCGCCAAGGCCAGCCGCCCCTCCAGCTTTACCTTGATGTCGTCCATCTGCTCCAGCGCGGCCACTTGTCGTAACAAAGAAGCGTCATACGTCTTAACCAGCTCTAGTGCGGAGTTTAACTGCCTCTGCGTGACCATCGCCTCTGTCTTTTTGCCCTGTTGCAAAAAAACATCAATGGCGATATCCATTTTAGCCGCTTCCTCGGCCAAGCCTTCCCGCCGCCGTCTTGTTTCGCGCACCTGCCCATACAGGGGCTGAATAATCTGCTTGAACTCCTCGACCTCTTTCGTGGCTTGGCGAATATATTCGTCGTAGACGCTCAGGTCGTTGCGCCGCAGGGCGCGGTCGGTCAAATCATGCAGATTGGCAGAAATGAGGGTTTTGAGTTTGCTAAACAAAGAAGACATCGGATTTTAGATTGGGGATTTTGGATTTTGGATTGATCTGCTTGGCAGATGCTATCGGTTTCAAGGTACAGGGTAAAGGGCACGTCTACATCTTGCACCCGCCCCTTTACTGTTTCGAATGACTTTCAGTGCGCTTAAGCGTATTGATAGTGAAAGCTATGGACTTTTAGTCCCTCAGCTTTCAGTCGGTGCGAAAGTCACCGAAGGCACTTTAGTGCCAAACCTATGCACTTGCAG
>JBGTIZ010000224.1:0-9692 GCA_041745395.1 Promineifilaceae bacterium (SeqCode)
ACATAACTTCTCCGTTTTTTACGCTTGCAGTCAGGCTGACCTGCTGAAATATTTATCGCAAATGATACGCCAGAAAACGCGCCGCCTGCCGCTCTGCCCAAAAACTATAGCCACCAAACAGCAAATTCCCTTCCAAAAAGCCCACATGACCACCAAAACGCGGCAACACGGCCGTGAGCCATTTGTTGTGCGCCAGTGCCTCATGCGGCACATCTGCCCAATGAATAACGGGGTCATCCAGAGCGCGAATAATGAGCGTAGGCCGCTCGATGCCCCCCAGAAAACGGCCTGACCCACACTGCGCGTAATAATCACGGCCGTGTTGAAACCCATACATCGGTGCGGTCGCCACATCGTCAAACTCAGGCAGGGTGCGTACCTGCAAAATACGCTCAACATCCAAATCTGGCCGTTCACGGGCGATAATTTCCCGCTTGGCGGCCATTTTGGCCTGCAAACTGCGCACAAAACCTTGCCCATAAAACCAGCCCAGCCCCCGCTCCAACACGACCGTGCCGCGATTCATGTCAAACGGCGGTGAAATAGCGACCCCCACGCGCAAATTCGCCCCGCCGTCCCGCTCTCGCTCGCCCAAATATTTGAGAGCCATGTTACCCCCCAGTGAAAAGCCGACCAGCCCTTTGGGCACGGTAGGGTATTGGGAGTCGAGCCAGTGGAAAACAAAATCCACGTCGGCCGTGGCGCCCGCATGATACATGCGCCACGTGCGGTTCATTTCGCCGCTACAGGAGCGATAGTTTAGCCCCACGGCGCGCATCCCGTGCTGGGCTAATTGGCGGTACAGTTCGCAAGCGTAGCCGCGTTGGGCGTTGCCTTCTAGCCCGTGTAGCACGAGAATAAGCGGGGCGTCGTGGCCGAGTTGTGCCCACCCACGGCCGTGGACTTCGGCGAAATCTAGGTCGAGAAAATCCCCGTCGGGCGTATCCAGCCGCACGCGCCGAAAACTGACCCCAGCCGTGGGGCGCAAATAGTGACTGCACATGGTTTGCAGATGGCCGTTACGCAGAGACACGGCCGTGTGAAAGGGTTCAACCGTAAACATGGGAGACAATTAGCAATGAGTAATGAGCAATTAACAAAATGGTCGATTTGTACTCTGAATCTCGTGCCTCAAACAAAAAGCCCCAACCGTGGTTGAGGCTTAACAAATTGGATGCGCGAACAATAAAAATAGCTGGCTCTTTGGGATCTCATGGGGTTTGGTCTGAAATGGAATACGTGATGCGCGGGTCTCTCTGGACGCACATGGCGTTTTGCGCATCATTTGATGTCAACCCCCTGAATTCCTGAAGAACCAAATAGCTTTGGGCAACTCACAAGGTCAATGACCAATTTTCTCTGCTAAACAGGCCACATCCAGAGGAAAAACAGGTGATACATGACACGTGACGCCTGATACACTATCCCAAGACCGCTTGCACGGCCGGGGCATACCGTTTTTCCCGAATCGCCTTGGCAAACGCCCGCTCTGCCTGTGTGCGATTGCCCGCGTCCAAAAAGAGCAAGCCCAGCGCAAAATGCGCCGCGGGTAATTCAAAATCACCCGAAACGACCTGCTCATAACAGCGAATCGCCTTCGCCGTTTCGCCGCGTGACTCAAAATCCATCGCCTGACCAATCAGCGCGTCACGCTCCAGCTTGCTCAAGCCTTCCCCCGTGCCATACAGCAGTTCTTCGTCCTCTTCCTCACGGAAAATCTCTTCCGCCAACTGCTCCTGTGACAACTGCTTAGCCGCCGAAAGCGGGTCAGAATGTTTTTGGTTCAGGTTCCAATCCTTCTTTTCCGACTCCAACACGGCCGCCATTTGGCGCACCGCATCAATCAAGCCCTCCCCCTCATCCTGCTCCTGTTGTGGTTCAGCCGCCGGAGTCGCAATTTCTGGCTCTGGGTCAGGGTACGCTTCTTCCCCGTGCTTAATCAGCTTAATCGCCGTTAGCACATCCGGATTATCGGGGTCGAGCCGCATCGCCGCGCGACACATCTGCAACGCTTTACGACTTTCACCCTGCATCGCCAGCGTGCGCGCAATGGCTAAATATTCACGCACGGCCGCCTTGGTATTGTTCTTGCGCTGAAAAATCATCGCCAGCCGCTGGTGTGCCCCCAGCAAATTGGGTTCCAAGCGCACCGCCCGCTCCCAATTGCTAATGGCCGCGTCGGCGTCACGCTTACGCAAATACACCTCGCCCGTGGCCATATAAGTGCGACCCGCTTCGCTGAGCAGACCCATGCGCTCCTGAATATCAGCCACTCGGGTCAGATATTGCACATCCCCACGGGAATACCGCGCCGCTAATTTATAACATTCAAGGGCGCGGTCTAATTGTTTTTGTCCCATGCAGGCTTGTCCTAGCCCAGCATAAGCTTCAGGTTGGTTCGGAAATTCACTGATAGCAATGCGGTAGGCTGAAATAGCCTCTTTCCATTGCCCGTTAGCGTTAAAGGCCGCTCCTTTACGAACAGCCTCCGCATAGCGTGCACGATTACCAGCCACTTTTTTTACTCCGTACGACAAAAGATGCTTAAAATAGTAAGCGTTCAGCTAGTCAGTCGTTCAGCCAGTCAGCTAGCTAAACTACGTGCCAAACTTGATTTTTTCAGCTCAACAACACCCTGCTGGATGATGCGCTTCATATTTCAGACAATCAATGGCTCAAGTATGACCAATTTATGCGGCAAACCGCAGGCTAAAAATACTGTTTGGCTGAAATGCTGACTGGCTACAAAAAATAACCCATCTGCCCTGCTCTCGCAAGCAAATCGGCTGTTATTGTAACGAATTTGCCTCATTCGTCCCACTGGACTTTATAACTATGGGTGAGAGGGCGTCAGTAGGAGAGAAAGTGAGCAAGAGAGTAAGAGAAAGCAGGACGCTCATCGCTCAGCCTTGAGTCCACGGCAAAAAAATCAAAATCTCTCGCAAAGGCACAAACATTATGTTTGTACTTTTTGTAGACGGCTTCCCCGTGACCGCAGGCGGCGAGGCGTGCTGACCAGTTAACGTGAAAACTGCAAAGATAGTGTGTCTTCTTTTCCCCTCACGCTTTGGGGCGATATTGTAGGGCTTCGGCAAGGTGAATGGGTTGGATATGTGGTGCGCTGGCTAGGTCGGACACGGTGCGGGCGATTTTAAGAATGCGGTGAAAGCCGCGGGCACTGAGGTTCATCTGGGACATCGCGCTTTTCATGAGGCGCGTACCCGCTTCGTCTAGGGGGCAAAATTGGCGCACTTCGCTCGGCCCCATATCAGCGTTACACATCATGTTGCTGGCCTGCAAACGGGTTTGCTGAACGGCTCGCGCCGCTTCCACTCGCTCCCGCACCACGGCCGAGGGTTCACCTCTGTGTTTGGCCGTTAGTTTTTCAAACTGGACGCGGGGCACATCCACATGAATATCTATCCTATCCATGAGCGGCCCCGAGATGCGCTTTTGGTAGCGGGTAATCATGGTGTTGGAGCAGGTGCAAGCGTGCTGGGGGTCGCCATAATAACCACAGGGGCACGGGTTTTGGGCGGCAACGAGCATAAAGTTGGCTGGAAAAGTGATTGTGCCCGTGGCGCGGGAGATAGAGATTTCGCGGGGCAACCCCTCGAGGGGCTGGCGCAGGACTTCGATAAGCTTCTGCCCAAATTCGGGCAGTTCGTCGAGAAAAAGCACGCCGCGATGGGCGAGGGAGACTTCGCCCGGCCGTGGCCACGCACCACCACCCACCAAGCCAGCATAACTAATGGTATGATGGGGCGACCGAAACGGCCGTGTGCGAATCAACGGTATATCAGCTGGAAGCATGCCCGCCACGCTATAAATTTTGGTCACATCCAGCGCTTCATCCAGATTCATGCGGGGCAAGATGCTGGGCAGGCTTTTCGAGATGAGCGTTTTGCCCGTGCCGGGCGGTCCCGTCAGCAAGGCGTTGTGTCCCCCCGCCGCCGCCACTTCTAGGGCGCGTTTGACATGTTCCTGCCCCATAATATCGGCAAAATCAGCCGCATACTGTGGCTCGTGCGTCAATAGTTCCTCGGGAGTCATCTCGTAGGGCGCGGTGGCCGACATGCCGGTTAAATGGCCGACAAGTTGCACCAAATCAGTGACGGGAATCACTTCTAAGTCAGGCACGAGCGCGGCTTCGGCGGCGTTGTCGCGGGGCACAAAGAGGCGTTGGAACCCTTTGTGCCGCGCCAAGACGGCCATGAGCAAACAGCCAGTGACGGGTCTGACGGAGCCGTCGAGCGATAGCTCACCGATGAACATGCTGTTTTCGAGCTGACCAAACCAGATTTGGCGGGAGGCGGCTAAGATGCCTACGGCGATGGGGAGGTCATAGGCCGGCCCTTCTTTGCGAATGTCGGCCGGGGCAAGGTTGACCGTGAGGCGTTTGTTGCCAGGAAAGGTCAGCTCGCTGTTTTTGATGGCGGCCTGCACCCGGTCACGGCTTTCACGCACGGCCGCGTCAGGCAGTCCCACAATAGTAATGCCCGGCATTCCTTTGGCCACATCTACTTCAACTTCAATCAGTTCTGCTTCCAGCCCAATGGTGGCACAGCTTAAAACTTTGGCTAGCATATTGCTCATCCCGTCGGTTCATGAGAAATTGTTGGTAAAATCGGAAATTTGGCTGATGATACCTGTTGAACGGGTATGGTTCAAGTGTGTGGGGGTGCGAAGGGCGAGGTGCGGGGTGCGAAGTAGGCTTTTGCTTCTCACTTTTTGGCTTTTACTCTTCACTTTTCATTGGCTGACTTGGGCATAGACGCAAGGAGAAACGACACAATGATAGACACGGGCATCAATACTTGGTATCTGGTCATTCAACTGGCGGTGCTGGGCTTGGCCTGTGCGTCGCCGCTGGTGGTGATGTGGCTGGCGTTTATGTTTGTACGGCAGAGGAGTGCGCAGGTGCGGGGTGAGTTGCTGGCCACGCGCCCTATCACGGCCGAGGGGGTGGTGGTGGATGCGGCGTGGTTACAGGGACACACGGCCGTGGAAATTTACCGCCGCGCCGATGGCCTGCACCTACGTCCCGTTAACCCGTCAAACGAGTAAGTTATCCCCAGTTCGCACATATGTTCCACAGAAAAGAGCTAGTTATCCACACGGCCGTGTGCCCAATTTTTCGGAGAAATCATCCATGCGTCGCACGTTAATCATCCTTTTCACATTACTACTCGGGAGCTTGATACTGGTGCAACAGCCACCAGCCAGCGGGCAAAACGACTCGCACCTCATCCCCATCACGCCTCCCGCCAATTGGGAGCGCGTGATTACAGCGAACCCCATCCCCATTCCTGTCGAGTTAACTCCGCTTGACGAAGCTCCCGACCTATTCGCCCCGACCAGCATCGGTGCCAACAGTTGTGAAGCGGCCGTCGCTTTGCCGCATCAGTTTGGGGTGAGTGACATAATGAGCGATCAAACGGCCGTGACCACCTTCTCCATCACGGGCAGTGATCCCAATCTGAGCGGCTGTTTTGCCCGCCCCACCACCAACAACACGGGCTATCGCTCCGTTTGGTATCGTTTCGACAACTTCACCAACTTGCCCAACACCATTATCCCCCAAGATGGCACCGGCGTTAACGGCCGCTTGGTCGTGCGCACCGAACCCAACGAAGATTATCGCCAAAATTATGACACCGTTATCGTCATTTATGCCGGCAATGATTGCAACAATCTCACCCGCCTGACCTGTAACGACGACCATTATGCCCTGCTTTCTGAAGCGTCGATTCCCGTTGTAGACGGGCAACGCTACTACATTCAGGTCGTAGACTTTGTGGGGCAAATAAGTGGGCCGCTCAACATCAGCCTCGTCGCCGAGGTCATCCCAGACGGTGTGTGGAGCACCACCAACGAACAGGCCGCTTTGCCTCAGCCCACCAGCCGCCACAGTGTGGTGATGGTGGGAGACCAAGCGTATATCATTGCTGGACAAATTTTTGCCCAAACGGGCTTTGTCCAGCGCACGGGGCACACCTATCGTTATGACACCCGCACGGGGGAGACCTTTGACTTGGCTGACCATCCCGCCGGGGAAACCGCTTTTGGGGCGGGGTATAGCAACAGCGACGCGGCCTTGCTTAATGGCAAAATTCATATGCCCAGCGGGGATGTCGGCTCGCCCGATGGGTTTCGCGGGTCGCATTGGGTCTATGATATCGCTCTCGACCAGTGGCGCAGATATTCCGCCGCTGAGGGGGAAGTAGACCCCCCGTGGGGAGTGCCCGTGGGCACAAACGCACCTGGCTTTACGCAAGTGCAGGCGTTTGCGACAGGTAATCAGCAGGGACTCTATGTGATTGGGGGGCTGACGGGTGAATTTTTTGCGGCCGATGCGGGCGCATCGGCGCGGCTCTATCGGTATGTGGATGGTTCCCCCGGCTTTTGGCAACAGTTGCCCAGTATGAACACGCCGCGCTACGCCCACGCGGCCGCGACTTTGAGCGACGGACGCGTCTGTGTCGTGGGGGGACTATCTAATGGGCCTGCCCTTATTACCAACGGGGAATGTTATTTTCCCAACGCCACCTGGCAAGTCAGCGTGGGCGATCTAAATGTACCCCGCTATATGGCGGGGAGCGCGGTCGGGCCAGACGGACGCTGGTACGTCTTTGGTGGCTATGATAGTGCCAGCAATCCCGTGGAAGAGATTGAAGTATTTGACCCGGCTACAGCCAGTTGGGACGTGCTGGGGCGCAATTATCACATCACTGCGCCGGCACTGGGCTGGGTACGGGGCGGCTTTGTGGGCACGACTTTATGGCTGTTTGGGGGTGAACAGGACAATAACATTTTGGTGTCGCAGGTGCAGGCGAATCCCTTTCCCATCAATCCTGGTCGCGCAGGCAATGAACTCATTTTCTTGCCTGTGGTTCACCGGACACAAGACCCGAGCGAGTCAGGGCAGACATTAAACACGGCCGTGCCGCTCCTTATCGGTGTCCCCCACCACGCCAACTTTACCCAGCCAGGTGAGGTTTACCACACCTATAGCTTTGACCTAGGGCAAGCCAGCGATGTCATCATTACCCTCGAAAATATTCCCTTTGGCAGTGACTACGATGTGCTTCTCTATAACTACAACAAAGTCCTCATTGCCGCTGGGCAAAATCTAGGCGCAAACCCCGAAAACTTTACCAAACCATTAATCCCCGGCCGTTACTATGTCATCGTTGTGCGTGATGCCCCTCCCCCGGCCGTGCCGCCCGACCCCGCGCCTTACCGTCTCCTCGTAACGCTACCATAACGAACTCATCGCTCAGCACTTCTTTACCCTTGGAGAAATCTCGTGACTTCCATCCCCATCCGTATCTTGCACTTCGCCGACGCGCATATTGACATGACCAACTACGGCCGGATTGACCCCCACTCTGGCCTGCCCATTCGCGTCGTCGATTTTCTGGACTCACTCGACCAAATCATCGACCGCGCCATCGCCGAGCAAGTAGACCTGGTGTTATTTGCGGGCGACGCCTACAAAGATAGGAACCCCCAACCCACCTTTCAGCGGGAATGGGGCACACGCATGATGAAGCTCGCCCAAGCGGGCATTCCCACCCTTCTGCTAGTAGGCAACCATGATGTCGCCCGCGCCACCAATCGCGCCCACACCCTGCAAGAGTACAAAACGCTGGCCGTACCCCACATGCACGTCGCCGACCGCATTCAGCTTTGGGGGCCCGATGATCTGGGCGGCGTGCGCCTGCAAATTTTGGCCGTACCGTGGGTTTCCCCCAGCGTGCTGATGGCGCGAGAAGATATGAGCGGCCTAAAAACGGCCGAAATTTACCGCGAAATCGAAGGCAAACTGGAAGCGGCTATCCAAAACCTGCTGGCTCAGATTGACCCCGACCTGCCCTTGGTGCTAACCGCTCACGCCAGCGTGCAAGGCGCCAAGTTTGGCAGTGAGCGCAACGTGATGCTGGGGCATGAAATTGTGCTGACGCCGGGCCTGTTGCGTGATGCACGCATTGATTATGTCGCCCTCGGGCATATTCACAAACACCAAGAGCTAAACGGCGGACAGCATCCGCCCATTGTGTATCCAGGCTCGATTGAACGGATTGATTTTGGAGAAGCGCGGGAGAAGAAGGGGTACGTTTTGGCAGAGATAGCGCGGGGAAAGGCAGATTGGGCATTTCAAACGCTGGATACACGGCCGTTTTACGACTATGAACCAGATACCCCCCAGATGGAAACCTTCATGGAAGACATCCTGCGCCAGCTCCCCCAGCCCGACCAAGTTGCCGGTGCCATTTGTCGCGTCCAGCTCACCTATCCCCGCGACTGGGAAACATTGCTCGACGAGGTGGCCATCGCTGAACCATTCAAGAACGCCCTCAGCTTCCACATCCAGAAAAACCGCACCGCCAGCAAACGGTCACGACTGGGCGACACCGTCGCTGTCGAAGAATTAAGCCCGTTAGAACTGCTAGAAACCTATTGGCAAACCAAAAATATGCAGGAAGAAGAGATGACGCGGTTGCAAAACCTTGCCAAAGAGGTGTTTCACGATTTGGATGTGACGGTCTAGGGGGATAGATGGCAGAAAGTGGGTAGGAGTCTTGGGGGGGCAACACAGGGTCATGTTTCACGTGTCATGTGTCAGGTGGCTTTTTTCTAGACGTGGTCTGTCTAGCCCAAATAATGGTTCGTTGCCCTATCAATTTCCAAAATGCTGTGGGTAGCCGAAAGTGAGTAGTAGATGGCGAGGGTCCCAAAACGTGACACATGACACCTGAAACGTGACCCTCTTTAAGCAGAAGTCACCCAGAGCGACTTGGTTAGCTCAACGCCTAAGACGACTTCTTCACGGCCGATTTTGAGCCGCATGGGGCCGTTAAACGGGGCACGTCCGACAATCTCGAACGACGTTTGGGGCACAATGCCCAGCGAGGCCAGATACTTCAAACGCTCAGGGTCGTGCGTGCGCACGCGGCTAATCATCCCTTTTTGCCCCACCCCCAAATTGATGATGCACAGGTCGTCTATCTCTGGTAGGTTGCCCTCTTGGTCGGGAATTGGCTCCCCGTGGGGGCAACGGGTGGGTTGATTGGTCATGGTCGCCATCCGCTCAGCCACAGAGTCAGTCAAACCGACGCCTAACGCGTGTGAATGGTCGTGCGCTTCGTCCCAGCGGAAGCCCATTACTTCCACCAAGAACACTTCTAACAAACGGTGTCGCCGTAGCTCCCGCAGAGCCTCCACACGGCCGCGTTCGCTTAGCTCCACGCCCTGATACGGAATATGCTTGACCAAGCCCACACTTTTGAGCCGCTTTAACATGCGCGGCACGGCCGGGGGAGAGACATTGAGCCGCTCAGCCAAACTAGTGGTGCTGACGGTTTCAGAATCTTCTTGTAAGCGGTAAATCTCCGCTAAATATTCGCGCATCGCCGCGCTGGGTTGGGTGCTTGGTTCGCTCATTGATCCGTTGGGGACTTTTTATCAAGGTGTTGATGTTTAATATAGCCGATTCACGGCCGTGGGTAAATACATTTGAGTCTTTGGGATCTTGTGGCGTTTTCAAAACAGGGTCATGTTTCATGTGTCACGGGTCATGTGGCTTTTCTCTGGCCGCCGTCTGTCTCGCCAAGATGGTCGCTAATTGACCCTGCGAACGCCTAAAGAGCCGACTCTTTTTGCTCATTGTTGTATTGGTCACAAATTAC
>JBGTIZ010000225.1:0-9813 GCA_041745395.1 Promineifilaceae bacterium (SeqCode)
CGGTGAGGAGGAGGGTGGTGGTGGCATGTGACACGGCCGTGTGCCACACCTCTTGTCCCATCTGCCAATCTTGCTGGTCGGCGTTGCGCCATTGCCACTCTTGGACGGAGTTGGGTTGGGCTAACACGGCCGTGAGGTTACTGTCCAATGAAGTAGACTGAGTGCCAAAGAAGGGCACGGTCACGGTTTGGACGCGGACGATTTCCCCAGTGGGGCCGGCGGGCAGATTGAAGGGAACCACGGCCGTGGCGTTGGACAGCCCACCGCCCGCCGTGGCGTTCAATGTGCCCGTCACCCAGAAATCATCGCTGGGGTTACTGTTGTTGCGCACCGTGTTGGTCAGCACAAAGCTTTGGTTCCAAGTGACATAAGGTCGTTCGAGATTGGTGTAGCTCTCGAGGGTAGCCACGGGGTCATTAACCGTACGGGGGTGGAAGGGATAGCCGTAAACTTCGTGTAGCATTTTCTCTAAACCATCACTCATGCCGTCCCCGTCCGTATCGGCTCGAGTGGGGTCACTGGTGACACGGGTTTGCTTGGGCGTCCCATCCGCTTCGTACCCATAGGTAAACATCCAGCCCATCACCTCTTCATAATCGGTCAGGCCGTCGCCGTCGGTGTCGGGGTTGGTGGGGTCGGTGAAGTAGATGAATAGCTCTTCGTAGTCGGTCAGGCCATCGCCATCGGTATCTATGCTGAGGGGGTCGAGGGCGATGCCACGCTGGCGGTGGTCGAGAATGGACGCATCAGAGAGACGCCCACCGTTGCTGTTCCAACTGTTGTCATCAGGGTCGGGACCGCCATAAAACGCGGAAATGAGGCCGTCGTTGTCGGCGTCACGCGGGGGGGAGAGGGTGGCGTCCCAATCGAAAGCGACAAATTCGTCAAGCGTGGCGGGCAGGACATCGAGAACGATCTTGAGTTCGCTGGCTTGTTGGCCGCCCACTGTTTGGACTTTGCAGGTGGAGAGGTAGCTCGCGCCCCAACATTCGGCGACGGGGATGGCGTAGGCGGTGTGGAAGATGAGGGGGATGGCTTGGTTAACCCCAGCGGTGAGGGTGATGGGTTCGGCAGAGATATTTTGCACGGCCGTGGCAGTGTATAAATCAATCCGTCGGTCGCCAATGCCGCTGGTAGTGTACCCCACACTTAACTGGCCATAGGCACGTACACCCTGCCATTCATCACGCATTTGGCCTAAATCGGCGGGGGGGGGCGGCTCATTCAGGCCATATCTAAAGGTGATGTCTCGCAGAGCCTCGGACGAGAAGAATTTGCCAGCATGAGCCATAACGCGACTGGCTTGGAAGGCCTTCATGTGAACCGCGTCTTGGTAGGGCTGGGTGGTGACGGTCAGCGAGGGGATAAGCTGATTGCCGGCCACAAGCCCCATAGCGGGATTTTTCAGAGCCAAATCTAGGCCAGAAATTTGCACGAGGTCAGAGCGGTTGGTGTTAATCGTGACATCTGCCCCGTAAAAGGTGTCCGCCACAAATTGGGTAATAAGCTGGCGAATGCTAAAGCAGAACATGTTGAGGAATTGCACATATTTGCCAAACGTACAGGCCAACAAAAGTACCAAATCGGCGACGCCCAAGGCACTGACCAAGAGCCAGCCCAAGGTGAGCAGAGAAAGAATAAAGAAAATGACGGCCACGATGGTGGCGGCGATGGTGAGGGAGAGGGCTTGGTTGAAGGCGAGCGAGCCAGGCTGTAACCCTTCTTTGATGACAAAGTAGAAAAAGACGCCCCAGATGATGCCCACTTCGACAATAAGGGCAAAGATAGCCGCACCAGCACTGTTTTTAGTGATAGAGGTGGGACTGGAAAGCACCAAGGCAAACGCATTGAGGAAGCCGCCCGCCGCCTTTTTGAAAGCCAGTGCCGCTTTGACCACATCGACAAGGGGCAATAGAACCGCCATGAGAAGCTGGATGGTGGTGATGATGACGGTAAGGGTGAACTTGGCCCATTCCTGCCCTTGGGCACTAAAGAGGTAGATGACAGCAAGGGCAAGAATGGCGGCGGCAATAGCAATGACGACGGCAAGGAGGACAAGGCTCACGCCGATATTTTGGAGCGTGCCCAGGGCCATCGCTTTTTTGCTGGTGGTGTCCCATTTGAAGAAGCCCGCGATGGTACGGGTTTTTAGCACGTCTAACCCTGAGCCAAAGGTACCGAGAAAGGTGCGTAATGATTTGAGGCTAAAACTGCTGTAGCCACTGACCACGGTGCTGAGGGCGACGAACATTTTGTTGAGGACAAATTTGATGGCTTTGCCCGCACCCTCTATGCCTTGCAGAACGGGTGGTTTTTCAAGCTGGACACGCACCACGCTGAGGCCGTTGATGTCGATGGTGCTGGAGAGGCCGTGATTCAGACCCGCGTAAAAGAGTCGGGCTAGCACGAGGTAGCCAGTGGCTTCGATAGGCTCGAGCTGGCCGCTTTGAACTTCGTCGTCCCAATCGCTGGCGTAGAGGTTGGTGAATTGCCCTTCGAGGAAGCCCGCTAAATCGGCGGGTTGCCAAGAGTTGTTGTTGAACACGTCAAATTGGAAGGGGGCGATGTTCATGGAGACGGAGGTGATGGCGGGCTGTTGACTCAGGTTGAGGGTGAGCCGCTGGGTGGTGCTGTCGAAGGTGGCGAGGGTGGTGGTGCTGTCTAGCAACTGGTCGAGGTTGGCGGGTCGCTGGGTGGTTTCGTGGAGGAAAAGGAGGCTAGGGTTGAAAAGGTTGCGGGTAGAACCGAAGATGTCGTTTAACACGGCCGTGTTCTGCTTCGTAATCACATCCGCCCGCGCTTCATCCAGATGGGTATATTCGAACGTCCTCATGCCCAATATATCTGGCAAAAGCCACCGCTCCTCAGGCGTCACGTTGTTATTATTATTCAGCCGGTAGGCAATACTATCCAACGTATAATCCCGCTCCCCATCGCCGATACAAACCCCGTTAGCGTCCGTCGTGTCACAATCAACTGCTTCCAGCCAATCCGTGCCCAGTTCATAAGCCAGCGTCAGTAGGTAATCTTCCCGAGCGAGTTCATTGCCCGTATAGCCCAGAAGCGCATTCTTGGCGGCGGGGTCTTCATAAATAATGCCCACTTCGGCGTTGATATTTTCTTCCACGTTAAAGCCCGTCAGCCGCCAATCGCTGTAATAGGTATGAATCACGCCCAACTGGTTCAAATCGGGGCAAAGCCCGTTACGGCACTCTTGGTCGAGCAGAGCCTGCACCACCCAGACCAAGCGCACCTGTTGCGCCGCACCCCAGTCGGTGGTTTCAGGCTGGTAAACCATCTTGCTGTAAAACGCGAACCGCTCCCCCGTCTGATTGTTGCTCACCATCTCGATAGGGCTGTACATGACATACTCATTCGTGCCCGCTTCGGCTAGGGCGATACCATAATTTTGAATGAGGTCGGTATCTACCCATTGGTTGCCCTCTTGCGCCTGGCGGGGAATGTCCGTACAGGAAAGGCCGAGACCATCGTAAGCGATGTTGGTAATGTTTTCGGTCAGCAGGAGAATGGCGTGGTCTTGTCCCACTAATTGCGCGATGCTTAGGTCGCCGCGCAGATGGGTATTGCCCCATGCAGGGCGGGCTAGGGAGATTTCTTCGCCCAGTCGGGCGCAACTGCCCGTGTAAATGGCATAAACATAATCGGTATCGCTGAGCGGCTGGTCGAGCAAGTTACGCAGGTTGAAAACAAATTCGGGGCCGTTAATCGTTTGGTTGAGCGATATTTCCCCCTCAATATAGGAATCACTATTAAGCCGCTCGACGCTCATAGTCGGCACAGGGGCGGGCGCGTCACGCAGGGGAAGATTGGTTGTGCCCTGAGCGCGTATCTCCAGCATGGGCACGAGATGGATGTCTCCGTTGGCGTAGGGATGGAGCGGCAGGCTGGGGTCTAGGTCGGCGAAGGTCGCGCCGTCCACGTCGCGGATTTGGCCGGTGGTATCCCCTTCTGGCCAATCATAGACGTTAAAAGCGTAGCGTAATTGGTCGGGGTTGGTGGGGCGCAACTGAAACTCGGCGTAGGTGACCAAGCCAGGCGTTAACCCTTCGAGGACAAATTCGAGCGGACTATCTAGGCCAAAAACTTCGGTAACAACCTGCATGGGGGAGAGGTCGAAGCGGTCGGGCACGCCGTCGCCGTCGTTGTCGTCGTCGAAAAGGTCGGGAATGCCGTCGCCGTCCAAGTCCCACATATCATGGGGTGTACCAGGCTGGTTCCATTCACGGCCGTCGTCAATGCCGTCCTCATTGGTGTCCGCCTTGAGCGGGTCGGTGTAATAATGGACCCCGTTATAAACAAAGCCCCGCACTTCTTCATAGTCGCTGATACCGTCGCCGTCGGTGTCAGGGTTGAAGGGGTCGGTGCCGAGCAATAGCTCCTCGTAATCGGTCAGGCCATCGCCATCGCTATCCAGCCCCGTGTCTTGGATGATTGCGCCCTGTGTGTTAAAGAGCGCGGCATCATAATTAAGTAAGACGCGCTCATAATCAGAAAGGCCGGGCAGGCTGTGACTGGTGAAGGGGTTCGTGCCGATGATTAGTTCTTGGGCATCGGTCAGGCCATCGCCGTCGCTATCTAGCCCTGTATCGTTGCGTAATCGTTCCAAAGCCTCTTGACCACGCAGGCCATTTTCAAAGAGTAGCTCTTGGGCACGGGAGAGGTCGTCGGACTGGATTTGTCCCGCTTGTTGCGCTTCTTGTTCTGCTTGACGTGTCCGCTGGGCATCATGAAACGCGCCTACTTTTTCCGCTTGGAGCAGAGGGGGGACGATAAAAGTGAAAACGAGCAGAGCGGCAAAGGCACGGCTAGCAAACCAGCGCAGGCGGTAATGATAAGCCCGCCATAAAACATTGAGTAGGATGGTGAGGGGATGAATGAGGGTGAGGGCGAAAAGGATCAGGAGGGCAGGCAGGTAGAGGGTGGGGGAGCTAGCGGCGGTGGTGAGGCTAGTTAAGACGGAACCAGCCCCCAAGGCGGCCATGGTTTGGCTGAGGAAAGAGGTTTCTTCAGAAGTGGCGGCGGTGGTGAAGCCAGTAAAACTGCTGTCTAGCTGGGCGGTGAGGTGTTGGCCGTCTTCGAGGGTGAGGGCGAGGTCGAGGGTTTGGCGCAGGGGCCAGCCGTCGGGGGTGGTGAGGAGTTCGCCGTGGCCAGTTAGCTGGCGCAGGTAGTCGGGCGGGGTGAGTTGGAAACCGGGCGGGAGTTCACCACGCTGGACGAAACTCTCTTGCATGGCGCGGGTGGTATGTTCGGCGAAGGCGTCGCCGTCGAGATCGAAGGTGTAGCGGATGAGGGGTTGGTCTTGGCGAGTGATGGGTTCGCGCTGGATGTTGGTGGCGGCGGCGAGGTAGGCGAGGTTGTCGCCGTTGGGAGCCATGATGCCGGTGACATCGCCGACGGGTTCCCACTCACGGCCGTGTTGACGAAGCCACGTTTGCTGACCATCATTGCGCAGGCCGAAAGCGGTGCTGGGGTCAGTGACGCGCCCCTCCCCTGTCCAGAGGAGCATCTCTAACTGCTGGCGGGCGGGCTGGGCCGTGCCTTCGATGTGCAGGTGGTTGGTTTGGGGCGCACGGCCGAGGTTTTGAAAGGTCGGCGCGGGGTAGATGGTTTGGGCAACGTCGGCGGTGAAGTCGTATTGCTCGACCCGCTGGACTCGTTGCCAGACGGCGTTGAGGCTGGTGGGTTGATTTTGAAAGGGGGGGGCGGCCACGGCCGTGTTGAGGTGCGCGACCATGAGCAAAGCGAATAAGGCAATCAGAATACCCAAAATAAGGCGGAGGGGCTGGCGGGGAAAGCGAATAGCAGGCATCATATGAAATTATCTTGTGGTGTACGAGTCTCATTGTCAGGTCAATAGCCGCAAAAAGCCCAAGAAAAGAGAGGCGCAACAGTGACCGTCATCATGTCGGCAAAATTGTTCGTTCCTAAGCCGCCTAGTATAGCCACCTATCGTGAACTAATCGTGAACAGTACTTCATGAAGCGACGAAGCGTATCCCAAATCGAAAAGGCACAAGGGGACGTTATTTTAGGAAAAATCGCTGGCAATTCCCATGACGCTCGAGTACTAATTTATGGTTGACACTTCAACTTTCAATTTCAGGGATTGATTTATTCTGAGCCGCTTTGAGCGCGGCTGTGGCGTGGGGGCTGATTGAAAAGAGGATTTAACAGGCGCACTAGGCTCCGTGCTGGTCGCCGTCCTATTCGTGATACCCTCCCTCATGCCCCTCTACTTCATTAATGATTATGATTGGGCCATCCGCGTTTCCAATATCGTGTCGTTTGTGGTACTGTTTGGAGCAGGCTATGGCTGGGGCAAAAACAGAGGCGCAAACCTGTGGAAAATGGGGCTGGCTCTGGCCGCTTTTGGCCTGTTCATGGGCTTGATTGCCATTCTGCGGGGGGGGTAAGATAGGGAAGAAGTGATTCTTGAAATCGCCATTTTGCAGCTCAAGCCAGACCAAACCAGCCAGTTTGAAGCCAACTTTAAGCAGGCGGAGCCACTCATCATGTGCCAAACTGGCTACATTACCCATGAACTTCAGCGATGCCTTGCCCCAGAGCAGACCAGTCAATACATTTTGCTAGTGCGGTGGGAATCAGTGGCCGCCCATGAGGAAGGGTTCCGTCAATCGCCCGAGTATCCACAATGGCGAGCGTTACTACACCATTTTTACGACCCATTCCCGACCGTTCAACATTACACACTCGTTTAATCCACCCCTCAAAAGGAGACCCCGTGTCCGCAGTTTTCTTTGAAGTAGGTATCGTCTTTGTTCTCATTCTAATCAATGGCGTCTTTGCCATGTCCGAAATTGCGATTGTGTCAGTGCGCCGCGCCCGCTTAGAGCAGTTACGCGATGACGGCTCAAAACGAGCGGCGGCCACCCTAGAATTGGTCAATGACCCCAACCGCTTTCTTTCGACGGTGCAAATTGGCATTACCCTAGTCGGTATTTTTGCGGGGGCGTATGGGGGCGCAACGTTAGCCCAGCGCGTTGCCCCGCTCCTGACGCCGTGGCTGAGCGACACGGCCGCGCGCGGGGTCAGCCTCGTTATTGTTGTTAGCCTGATTACCTATTTATCCGTTGTGGTCGGGGAGCTGGTTCCCAAACGGCTGGCCTTGCAATATGCCGAATCCATTAGCCTGATGGTCACACGGCCGATGGCTCTACTCTCTACCTTGGCGACCCCGTTTGTCTGGTTGCTCAGCTTTTCCACCGATGTGCTGATACGCCTCTTGGGGGTGCAGGAGCCACCCAACACGGCCGTGTCCGAAGAAGAAATCCGCATCCTGCTCCGCCAAAGCAGTCAGGCGGGTATCATCGAGGAAACCGAGCGCGAAATGGTCGAAGGCATCTTTCGCCTTGGCGATTGGACAGTCAAAACCATTATGACTCCCCGCCACCAAATCAAATGGCTCGACATCAATGCCACCCAAGAAGAAATTCAATATCAACTCTATGTTTCTCCCCACGCCCGCCTGCCCGTGTGCGATGGCGATTTAGACCGCGTGTTAGGTATTGTGCACTCCAAGAACCTGCTCGCCAATCGGCTGGAAAATAACGAATTTAACCTGAACGAAATCATGAGCAAGCCTATTTTTGTGCCCGAAACGGTTCATGCGCAAACAATTTTGGAAAAAATGCGCAAAACGGGTATCCACTTGGCTCTGATTATTGATGAATATGGTCAGATAGAAGGCTTGGTGACCCCATTTGATATTTTAGAAACGATTGTGGGGGATATTCCTACTTCATCTGAGATTGACACGCCTCGCTTCGTTCAGCGGGAAGATGGCTCTTGGTTTGTCGATGGCCTGCTGGTGATATATGAATTTAAGCAAAAATTTGAGCTGGAACACATTGAGTTGCCGGGGGAAGATTCTTACCAAACGCTGGGTGGCTTTATGATTTATATGCTGAATCGCATGCCGCAAGCGGGGGATTTATTTATCTGGCACAACATGAAGTTTGAGGTGGCCGATATGGACGGCACACGGGTAGATAAAATTTTAATCACGGCCGTGGATGAAACCCAAAACATCACCCCCACAGAGGAAATATGATTCTTGAAGTGGCTCTGCTCCACGTCAAGCCAGACCAAACCCAGCAATTTGAACAAGCCTTCCAGCAAGCAGAGCCACTCATCATGGGTCAAGCTGGTTATCTAAGTCACCAGATCCAACGCTGTGTGGAGCAAAGCAACAAATACATTTTGCTGGTTGAGTGGGTATCCGTGGCCGCCCATGAAGAGGGGTTTCGTCAATCAGCCGCGTATCAAGAATGGAAAACGTTGCTCCACCATTTTTATGACCCCTTTCCTACGGTAGAGCATTATGAAAAAATTGCGCTGTAAGGTGAGCATCACGCTCTATTGTCCAACACACGGCCGAGCCGTCGCGCACCTTCCCGCAGGCTCTCTTCCTTATAGAAAGCAAAGCTGAGCCGCATACAGTTAGCCTGTCCCCCAGCCGCCGAAAATTTATGACCCAGTTGGTAGCCCACTTCGGCTGAATGGGCGGCAGGGAGCAACACGGCCGTGTCCATTTCCTCAGGCCCCCTTACCCACACAAAAAAGCCTCCCTCTGGCTGGTCAAAAGCAAACCCAGCCGGCAAAAATTCCCGCAGAGCCGCCGTCAACACGGCCGTGCGCCGTCCATACACCTCCTTCAGCCACGCCAAATGCGCCTGCGCCAGCCCCGTCTGCAACGCCGAGCGCAACAGCCCCGACATAAACGGATTCAGCCCGCCGCCGCTGTCCAGCAAGCCACTCCCCGCCAGCTTTTCCAAATAACGCGACCCAGCCGTAACCCAGCCCAACCGCACCCCAGGGGCAAAAATTTTGGAGAATGAACCAATCGAAAGCACGGGCGCACCCTCGGGCACAAGGGCGGCGAGTGGGGCAGGGGGCACGGCCGTGTAGTCGAGCAAATGGTATACCTCGTCCGCTACGATTAAAAAGCCGTGCGCTTCCGCCAGTTCTGCTAATTTGCGCCGCTTGGTTGCGCTCAGGGTGATGCCCGTCGGATTTTGAAAGGTGGGCACGGTGTAGAGTAGGGCAGGCTTTTCTTCGTATAGCAGTTCTTCCAACACAGCCAAGTTCAGCCCGTCTTTTTCGAGCGGCACGCCCCGCACTCGCAAGCCGTGATCCGCAAACAGGCGCAAGGCCAAAAAGTAGGTCGGCTCCTCCACCAGCACCAAGTCACCGGGCTGGGTGAAGAGGGTGCAAATGAGGTCGAGCGCGGAGGAGGCGCCAGCGGTAATGAATAAGTCCACGGCCGTGAGATCGTACCCATAGCGCGGGGTCAAAAACGCCGCCAACTCTTGCCGAAAAAAAGCGTCTCCCGCCTCCAGCCCATAATTCAGCAGAGCCGTATCATTCTGCGGCAACAGATGCGCCGCCGCCTGCGCCAGTTTATCCCACGGCAACAAATCAAATCCGGGCTGGCCCACCCCCAAATCCAGCCGCGTCATGCTTTGGTCAAATTGTGATGTCCGCATTGCCTGTAACATAAATCCTCCTCCTCTTCATATATATAAGGCGTAGGGCATACTGTCGCCCATAATCCACGCACAAATTATTTTGTAGCCAACGTTAACTAGATTACAATACAGTTGCCTTAGGGGCGAGGATTATTTAACCTAAGCACAACCCGCTTGTAGTAGCGACTTTAGTCGCTTTTTACTCGAGTAAAAAAAACGGCTATTGGACTTTAAGAAAATAATTCGGTAAAAGATTTTGCCTTCTGTGCTGGTGCATAGGCCGAGCCGCCGCAGGCGGCTCGGCC
>JBGTIZ010000226.1:0-21777 GCA_041745395.1 Promineifilaceae bacterium (SeqCode)
GGCTGGTTTTGCCGTGGTCAACGTGACCGATTGTGCCGATGTTAACATGCGGCTTTTCGCGTACAAATTTTGATTTACCCATGATTGTAGAACCTCGTATTTGCTAAATTGCTAATTGGGGCTAACAACAAGAACCCCGCCACTCGCGCCA
This sequence comes from Promineifilaceae bacterium (SeqCode), assembly GCA_041745395.1. GTDB lineage: Bacteria > Chloroflexota > Anaerolineae > Promineifilales > Promineifilaceae > Hadersleviella. Next base: position 152 of record JBGTIZ010000226.1, read on the forward strand.
CTTGTATTTGAAAAATACGAGTGAACACGAGTCGCGGGGTGGTGAGGAAGCCCATGATGGGAATTGAACCCATGACCTCATTCTTACCAAGAATGCGCTCTACCCCTGAGCTACATGGGCGGAAGTGGGCACTTCCAGTAAAAAAGTGGGCCAGGCAGGACTCGAACCTGCGAAGGCTTCTGCCAGCGGATTTACAGTCCGCCCCCTTTGCCACTCGGGACACTGACCCTTGTTTGTATATCTACCCTCAACCAGTTGTTGCTGAATGAGTAGCTTTGGTAACAAGCCGACGATGGGACTCGAACCCATAACCTATGCTTTACAAAAGCATTGCTCTGCCAATTGAGCTACGTCGGCGCACCGACGCATGTGAGCACATGCAGGCGGGAAATATAGCCTAAGGGCTGACCCGTGTCAAGACTTGTATTAAGCTTAGTTAATGTGGGCGGGTATTTTTGCTCAATTTCTCAAGCAACAGACGCTTATTGTAGCTATCTTAGCGGGAAATGCAACTGTGTGGCGCGTTTTTTGTGACGTTGTTATGTCGGTCTAATCAGAATAGGTGAGTGTCTGTTTGGGAGGCCCCACGGCCGGGGTAACAAACGAGCGTATCTTGCACACAGTCCAGTTGTTTTAGTTTGTCGAGTAGGGCGGGAACGTGCTGGGTGGTGGTCATGATGTGAATATTGGGGCCAGCGTCTATGGTGAAGTATCCCACGGCCGTGTCCTTGGCACTTGTCCGCCATTCCTGCAACTTGTGCATGAGGGTTATCGTGCCCGCACTCCAGTAGAGAATACGCGGCCGGGAAGTCATGGCCGCCACATGGAGGGAGATAGCCTCTGCTTCCAGCAATTCCCCAAACACTTCAAAATCACGCTCTAGCAGGGCGCGGCGCATAAGCGGCAAGGTGGTTTGCAATTCACCCAGACGCGCTTGATAAAAAGGGCTGGTGTGGGCGAGTGGATGCCCAGCCGTCGAGCCGACCTCTTTCTCTTCGCTTGAGATAATGGCAATAATGTCTACCAAGTCCCAATGGTCGGGCGTGGCTAGTTGCACGGCGTAAGAATCTTCGTGACGGCCACCGGGGAGCCATTCGACAAAGCCGCCCGCGATAGAGCGGCTGGCCGAGCCAGAGCCGAGCCGCGCCAGTTGGCTTAGCGCTGCTTCGGGCAGATTTAGCCCCAAAGCCCCGGCCGCCGCGACGGTCAGCGCGGCGAAGCCCGAGGCGGAGGAGGCGATGCCCGCCCCCGTAGGGAAGCTGTTCTGGGAAACGATTTTGGCGGGCAGGTCTATGTTAGCGATTTGGCGCAAGTGGTCAAGGTGGAGGGCGGCGCGGAGGGTGGCCGTTTGGTTGGCGCGATGGCCGTTGAGGGTCAGGCGGTCTGTTTTGTATTCGGCATCGAAGTGGATAGTGGTGGTGGTGTGTGCCGCGTCGAGGGTCATGGAGAGACTGCCGTTCATGGGCAAGCGCAAACTATCGTCTAGGTTGCCCCAATATTTGACAAAAGCGATGTTGGAACCAGCCACGGCCGTGGCCTTATGTTTAACTGTCTCACTCATTGTTATGCCCCCGCCTCCAGTTGCGCATAGCTGTGCAAGAAATGAATGGCGGTTTGGATGCCACGATAAAAATTGGGCACGTAAAAGCTTTCATTGGGGGAGTGAATGCGGTCATCGGGCAGACCAAAGCCCATCAGGATGGATTCCAAGCCGAGTACGGTTTGGAATTCGCCGACGACGGGGATGGAGCCGCCATTGCGAGCGAGGAGGGGTTCGGTTTGAAACACGGCCGTGTATGCCTCCCGCGCCGCCTGCATGGCGGGAATGGTGTAATCCGTAATGCTGGCTGGGGCGCCATGTCCCTCTTCCCCAAACTTGACCGTGATGCTGGGCGGCGTAATCTGGCGTACATAATCCCGAAACAACTGCTTGATTTTCACAGGGTCTTGGTCTGGCACGAGCCGCATAGAGATTTTGCAATGAACCGTGCTGGGCAGAACCGTCTTGCCGCCCGGGCCAGTGTAACCGCCAATAATGCCGTGGACATCCAACGTCGGCCGTGCGCCTAGCCGTTCGACCAGCGTGTAGCCAGGTTCACCCCAGATAGCGGGTGCTCCCGTGCGGGCGAGATAATCCTCTTCGGTGACGGGCAACTGGTTGAGCATTTCCCGCTCTTCTGCACTTAGCTCGCGCACATCGTCATAAAAACCGGGGATGAGAATATGTCCTTCCTCATCTTTGAGCTTGGCTAAAATGTGGCCGAGGGCGTTGAGCGGGTTGTTAATTGCCCCGCCATAGCCGCCCGAGTGCAGGTCGTGCGTCGGGCCGGTTAGGTCAATAAAGTCGTAATGAATGCCGCGCAGGCCATAAATAATACTGGGCTGGTCGGGGCTGAGAATGCCCGTGTCGGAAATCAGTGCAATGTCGGCCGAGAGTTTAGCGGTGTGGCGGGGCAGATAATGGTTTAATGTAACGCCACCGTCTTCCTCTTCCGCTTCGTAGATGAATTTCACGTTGACGGGCAGTGTGCCGCTCGTTTGCAAATACGCTTCGACCGCTTTGACGTGGATATACGCTTGCCCTTTGTCGTCGGATGCGCCGCGAGCATAAAGGCGGTCGCCGCGCTGGGTGGGTTCAAAGGGTGGACTTTCCCACAACTCGAGTGGGTCGGGGGGCTGGACATCGAAATGACCGTAAATGAGCACGGTGGGGGCGTCGGGCGCGTGAAGCCAGTCGGCATAAACAAGGGGATGACGCCCCACGGCCGAGTCTATGATTTCAATGTTTTCTAACCCGGCCGTGCGCATCATGTCGGCCAGCCAGTTGGCCGCCTTGTACATATCTTGTTTATGCTCGGGCTGGGTGCTGACGCTGGGGATGCGCAGAAAATCTTTTAGTTGCTCTAAGTGGGTCGTCTTGTTTTGCTGGGCAAAGCTGAGGGCTTGGTCAAGTTGTGGGGTACTCATGAAGGGTTTTATCCTTTTTGCATTATAATGGGGCGATTTTACGAAATGAGGCTCTTTGGGATCTCATGGGGTTTGGTCTGAAATCAAATGCGTGATGCGCGGGTTTCTCTGGTCACACATTGCGTTTTGCGCATCATTTGATGTCAACCCCCTGAATTCCTGAAGAACCCGAAATGAATGAGTAATGAATAAGGCGTATGAGTAAAAGGATTCCCCTTTAATGAGGCCACTGCAAAAAGATCAAATCTCTCGCAAAGGCGCGAAGAGCGCAAAGCTTCTTTTGAAAAAAATCGAGCTAGCTAGCAAACTCATGCTCAGCACCCAACCTTTTTATTCATTATTCATTATTCATTGCTCCCGCATTATAGCTAACTTCTATGAGTGACCAAATTTCTGCCAACGAAACGCTTTCATCCAGTTTGTCGCTAGAGGCACAGTTGGAGAGCATGTTGTTTGTCGCCAGTGACCCCGTCTCGGTGTATCGGCTGGCGCAGGCGTTGGCAGTGACCCCCACGGCCGTGAAAAACAGCCTCGCTACCCTAGAAGAACAACTGGCTACTCGAGGAATTCGTCTGCAATGGGTGGATAACGGCGTGCAATTGATGACTGCACCCGAAGCCAGCACGGCCGTGGAACAATTTCTCGGCCTCGAGGTCTTGCCCAGCCGACTCAGCCCCGCCGCCCTCGAAGTCCTTGCCATCATTGCCTACATGCAACCCATCACCCGCCCCCAAATTGACGAAATCCGAGGCGTCAATTCAGATGGCGCTTTACGTACCTTGCTGAGCAAAGGTCTGCTCGAAGAAGTAGGGCGGCTGGACAGCCCCGGACGCCCCATTCTATACGGCACAACGCCAGAGTTCATGCAACTGTTTGGTCTGGCAAACCTGACGCAGTTGCCCGCTCTTGCTGGAGACGTGGTGGAAGGGGAAGATGGCGACGCGGATGAGACGGATGCTTGACGCATGTGTCCCTAGCCCAACTTCCGTTATACTTTACCTGTGGGAAAGCCCTCACCCAAATATACTGTTTGATAAGTGACCAACTGATTGACTGAGAGAGTAAAAAATGGCCGAACGATTACAAAAAATTATGGCGCAAGCAGGCATTGCTTCCCGCCGCAAAAGCGAAGAGCTAATCAAAGCGGGGCGCGTGACCGTCAATGGACAAGTTGCCACTCTAGGCGACCAAGCCGACCCTGAACAGGACGACATTAAAGTGAACGGCCGTGCTTTGCCCCCCTTTGAGCGTAAAATTTACATCATGGTGCATAAACCACGCGACGTTATCTCTGATGAAGATGATACGGGCGAAGGTCGCCGCACCGTGCGCGACATGATTCAGGAAGTAGAGGGCCATCTTTATCCCGTTGGCCGCCTTGACAAGCAAAGCATTGGCCTCATGCTGATGACCAACGACGGCGATTTGGCGCACAAATTAACCCATCCCCGTTACCAGCACGAAAAAATATATCGGGTCAAAGTGGAAGGCAGTCCCAGCCGCGAAACCGTTGTGCAATGGCGACGCGGCGTCGAGTTGGAAGATGGCCGCACCGCCCCCGCGCGGGTCAAAGTGGAAGAACGGCTGGAGGGCAGTACCTGGCTCGAAGTCGTCTTGACCGAAGGGCGCAAGCGGCAAATTCGGCGCGTCGCTACCCAGCTTGGGCATCCCGTTCTGCACCTGACGCGCCTGCAAATTGGCCCACTTAAGCTGGGCGACTTGCCGCTCGGCCAGTGGCGTCACCTGACCCCGCGTGAGGTGCAGGCGTTAAAACGATATACGGCCAAAGATGACCGCCCCCAGCCCAAACGAGACGGACGCGGCCGTGTGCATCGTCGGCGGCGTTGAGTCAGTATTCAGTGGCGTGTAGCGCACTCATTGCTGAGCCTACTGCAAAAAGGTCGATTTAACCGCGGAGAGCGCGGAGATCTTCTCGAGAAGACCCGCTCTTTTTCTTCCCTCTTCCTTCTACCTTTTTTCATGGCACTCATCGCTCGTCGCTCGTTGCTCAGAACTCACAAAAAAGGATATGTATGAACGTAATTGCAATTGATGGCCCTGCCGCGTCGGGCAAAACAACGGTGGGTAAGATGCTGGCTCAACGGCTAGGTTATCTCATTTTGGATACGGGCTGTATGTATCGGGCGGTGACGCTGGCGGCTCTGCGGGCGGGCGTGAACGTGCACGATGACACGGCCGTGTCCCAGCTTGCCCACCAAATCGACCTCGAAATCCAGCCCGCGCAAAATCACGCCGACGGCCGTGCTTACACCCTGTTGCTCGATGGTGAAGACGTCACTTGGGACATCCGCTCCCCAGAGGTAGACGCCAATGTCTCTTATATTTCCAAGTACGCGGCCGTGCGACACGAAATGGTGCGCCAACAACGCGCCATTAGTGAACAAGGGGATGTTGTTATGGTCGGGCGCGATATAGGCACGGTTGTCCTGCCTGACGCACCGCTCAAGCTTTACATCACGGCCACGGCCGAGGAACGCGCCCGTCGCCGTCTACGTGACCGTCAAGACCAAGGCAATTATGAAAGCGGCTACGAAGTGATTTTGGCGGACATCAAGCGGCGGGACGAACTCGATAGCAATCGTGCCCACTCCCCGCTCAAACCAGCCGCTGACGCCATTATGATTGATTCCAGTGACCACACGGCCGAGGAAATCTTGGCCCAAATTTTGGCTCTACAAGAAGCATTAGCCTGAGGTAAACATGGCTCTTTTCCGTGAACTAGAAGATTTTGAGGAGGCTGTTGGGGGGCAAATCACGGCCGTGGTGCCTGATAGTGTGGCCGCCGAAATCGGCCTCCTGCCCGGCGACGAACTGCTCGCCATCAACGACGAAGCCGTCGAAGACATCATCGACGTGCAGTTTTACAGCGCGGATGAAGAGCTAGAGCTACTCATCCGGCGTGATGGCGAATACCTGCTCTTCGAGGCGTTCCGCGAATATGGCCAAGAATTGGGGCTAGAGTTTACCCATCCCACTTTCGACACCGACATTCGGCGGTGCAACAATTTATGTGAATTCTGCTTTGTGTTACAGATGGCGCCCCGTTTTCGGCGTACCTTGTACATCAAAGACGACGATTACCGCTACTCGTTTCTCTTCGGCCACTTTGTCACCCTGACCAATCTGAGTGAGCATGATTGGTGGCGCATCGAGACGATGGGCTTGTCCCCGCTCTATGTTTCGGTGCATGTGACTGATTTAGAGAAGCGGCGGGACTTTTTACGCAACAAAACCGCGCCCGACATCATGGAGCAACTGCGCTGGCTGGCTGAGCGGGGCATCGAAATTCATACGCAATTGGTCGTGGTGCCTGAGTTCAACGACGGCGAATATTTGCGCCGCTCCATTGCTGAAGTGGCTGATTTATGGCCGGCGGTGCAATCTATTAGCGTTGTGCCTGTGGGTTTGACCGGTCATCATAAATATCGGATGCGCACCCATACGCCAGAGGAAGCCGGCAAAACACTCGCCTATGTTGAGTCGCTCCAGTTGATTTATCAAGAGCGGTTTGGCGTGCGTTTTGTTTATCCGACTGATGAATGGTATCTGGTGACGGGGCGCACCGTGCCTCCGCTGGAAGCGTATGACGACCAAGCTCTGCATGAAAATGGACTGGGCATGGTGCGCTTTTTCTTGGACGAATGGACGGAGGTTGAGGGGGAGATTCGTGTTTGGCTGGCCGAAAATGGCGCGGCTCCAGCGACGAAGTTGCTGTTGGTGACGGGTCATCTGTTTGTGGAGACCTTACGCGAGACCACGGCCGTGTTCACGGCCCTAACTGGCGTGCAAGCGACCATCCAGCCCATCCTCAACGAACGACTTGGCGGAACCATTACCGCCGCTGGCCTGCTCATGGCCGAAGATATTATCAACCAACTGCGCGAAACCGCCGCCACGGCCGACCTCATTATCTTGCCCCGCATCGTCTTTGACCATCCCGACCGCATCTCCCTCGACGACATGACCCCCGCCCAAGTTGCCACCCAGCTAGGCCGTCCCGTCGCTCTTGCCGATACCATGGGGGACGTGTGGGATGCGTTGCTAGGCGTTTCAGCGGCCGTGCATCAGCCCCAGTAAAGGGGCGTGTCATGTTTCACGTGTCATGTGCCACGTATAACGATTTCACCCATTCTCCACTTGAGAAAATAAACGCCCAACCGCACACCCATCTCCGCCAACAACCTCTTTACTCATCATTCATTACTCATTATTCCTTGAACCCATGTCTGGCTGGATAGAACTCATTGTTACAGTTACCGCCGAACTGATTGAACCAATCAGCGATGTGTTGCGCCCGTTCGCTGAAGGGGAAAGCGTCATTGTGGAGCAATTGGGCGACCCGCATAACTTGTCTCCCACGGCCATGTTGCCCGAGGTGCGGCTCAAGATCTACTTTGCCGCTACGGAAGACAGCCCCGCCCACCGCCAAACGCTCCAAAATGTCGTGGCTCCATTTGGTTGCCCACCGCCTGAGTTTAAGCTGTTGCAAGATGTGGATTGGACAACCGCATGGCGTGACTATTATCAGCCATTGCGCGTTGGCCGCCGCTTTTTGATTCAGCCAAGCTGGCTTCCCTTAACGGATGAAGCGACTCAACCAGATGAGATTGTGCTGTGGCTAGACCCTGGCATGGCTTTTGGCACGGGGCAACATGCCACCACGCAACTTTGTTTACAGGCGTTGGAGCAGGTCTTAAGAGTGGGGGATGCGGTGCTGGATGTGGGCACGGGGTCGGGGATTTTGGCGGTGGCGGCGGCGAAGATGGGGGCGCGGTTGCCGATTGTGGCTTTGGATGTGGATGAAAATGCAAACACGGCCGTGTCCGAAAACGCCACCCTCAATCAGCTCGACGGCCAAATCGAAATGCACACTGGCTCCCTCAAAGACCTTGCGCTTCCCCAACAGGCATGGGACGTTGTCCTCGCTAACATTTTGGCTACCATTCTGCACCCCCTTATCCGCGATGAAGCCCTTCTAAATTATGCCCGCCCAGGCGGCTACTACATCTTTAGCGGCATCATCCGCGAGCAAGAAGCAGACTTTTGCCAGCGGCTCCATGAGGCAGGCGTAATCGTGCAGACCGTGTTGTACCAAGACGATTGGCTAGCCATTATTGCCCAAGCCCCATAGGTAGCCGTTGAGCACTTCAGCCAGTCAGCAGTTCAGCTTGCTTTGTGCCACATGGTCTGGTCATCTTTGAGCAACCCAACGGTCAACAATCCAAATAAAAAGAGCAGGGGGTGACTTAGCTAAGTCACCCCCTGCTCTTTTTATTTTCACGAAAGACGATATGCAACTAAGATAGATTCAGAACCGCATCGCGTGTCTAGCGAACCTGATTTTTCTTATAGCGATACGTAATCCGGCCCCGGTCTAAGTCATAGGGGGACATTTCCACGCGCACGCGGTCACCCAACAGAATGCGGATGTAGTAACGCCGCATCTTGCCTGACAAATAGGCCAGCACCTCGTGATCATTGTCCAACCTAACCCGAAATTGGGTGTTGGGCAACGCTTCAACAACAGTTCCTTCTACTTCAAGTTTATCGTCTGTTTTAGTCATAAAATGAGTTATTCCTTACTAGTTTTATTCCTTGTTCGTATCTTTTTCAGTTTCATCTTCTTCAGTTGCCTCAGCTTCTGCCGTGACTTCTTCGCTGGGGGTTTCCTCGGCCGTGTCAGGTTCTGACTCAGCTTCTGGTTCGACTTCTGCCGTAACTTCTTCGCTAGGAGTCTCTTCGGTCGTATCTAGTTCTGACTCAGCTTCTGGTTCGGCTTCTGCCGTGACTTCTTCGCTGGGAGTCTCTTCGGCCGTGTCTGGTTCTGACTCAGTTTCTGTCGCTACTTCAGCGGCGACAGAAGTTTCTTCGGCTTCTTCCTCGACTGCATCTTCTTGTTCAGCGTCGGGTGCATCTTCGCTCATATCGGCCAAATTTTCGGCTTCAAAGTCAACAACTTCGTCATCGTCATCGTCATCATCATCTGTTTCGACGACCTCTGCTTCAGCCGCTTTTTCCTCTTGGCGCATCATCCAATCAATTTGCTCTTGCTGGGTGACCGCTTTCAGGCTTAAGCCGATGCGTTGACGTTCGGGGTCGATGCTAATGACACGCAGGAGATGGGTTTCGCCTTCCCGCACAATTTCTGAGGGGTCATTGACATCGTTACGGGCTAGTTTGGAGCTGTGAAGCAAGCCTTCGATACCGGGTTCCAACTCTACAAATGCGCCGTAGTTGACCAAGCGGGTGATTTTGCCCTCTACCAATTCCCCAATCGCGTATTTTTCTTCAACTTGTGTCCAAGGGTCAGGCAGAAGACGTTTGCGGCTGAGGCTCACACGTTGCCGTTCGGCGTCTACATTGAGGATGTAAACATCCATTTCCGCACCGACTTTGGTCACTTCGCGGGGGTGTTCAATGCGATACCATGCCAGTTCAGAGACGTGTACGAGACCTTCGACGCCGTCACCAACGTCTACAAATGCGCCAAAATCACGTAGACTGCTCACACGGCCGTGTAACGTTTGTCCCGTTTCTAATTCTTCAAAACGTTCGCCACGGCGAGCCGTTAACCATTCCCGTTGTGCGTCCCGGTGGGAGACCACCAAACGGCGACGACGACGGTCAACTTCGATGACCTTAAGGGGCAATGATTCACCGCGCAGTTTAGACAACAAACGCTGTTTTTCGCGGTCTTTCATACCAGGGCGGAAGTCACTCAGTTGGGAAAGAGGAATGAAGCCTCGCAGACGCCCAAACTCGACCAGTGCGCCGCCTCGGTTGTAACCGACCACTTCTGCTTCGGTCACGTCACCGCTTTCTAGCAGTTCTTGCGCTTTTATCCAATCGTCATTGAGAAAAGCGCGATGAATGGAGACGTTCAGGCTCTCTTGATTGCCTGTACTGATGATGTAGACAGGGATTTCTTGGTCTACAGCCAGTTCTGCCCGCTCTTTTTCTGACAATTTTGCCAAGTCGGCAGGGGCGACAAAGCCATCTCGTTTGACACCTAAGTCAACGATGACGCCATCGGCGGTAATGCTGACGATGACCGCTTTGCGGATGTCACCCGCTTCAGGCAGGTTGTAGTCATGTTCATCTAGGTAATTTTCTAACGCTTCAGAGAAATCAATATCTTCTGTCATGCTGTTGCACTTGTCCCAAAAGGTTTTGTGATAAAAAAACTCGGTGCGCTAATGATACATATCAATTAACGCAACCGAGCCAATGGCGAATCTTGGTGCAGGTCGGCCACACGGCCGTGGGGAAATTTTTGGCGATTCTAGCTAAAGAAATGCAAAGCAACAACTTGGCACAATCCTTTATTTTACAACTTAAGAGATGCTTTACTTGCTCGGCTCGGGTAATTTGCTGAGCTAAATTGTAAAGAGTCGCCAATACACTAATAGCGATTATAACGACCCCGTTTTGCCTTGTCAATTTGTCCCTTACTTTTCTAGGGCGATTGCATACTCATTTGACATAATGCTGTAACTGGCGAATCATATGGTATTCCCTAAAATTGAGGTGAAATACCATGTCACACGAAGCTATAACAACCCTACAAGAACATTTTTGGCATGGTTCAAGTTACCTTTACACTTCATTGATGAACTAACGGCCACACGCCTCGCCGCCGCAGGCCACGCCGAAGCGGAACTGTATGCGTTCAGACCCCAAGGGTTTCATCTCGAGGTTTGAACCATATTTTGGCTAAAACCCTTGGGTCTTACTCGAGAGGGCGAACGGTTACGTAATATTTAGACGATTACTAAAGGTTCGTTCGAAATTAACTTTGGACTTTGGGTTTGTAATAACTGCTTTAGCGGGAAGGACGGCTAAAGCCGCCACTACAAACTTGTTTACGAACAAATCCTAAGTGCGGTATTGCCACTAAACGCCTGAGAGCGGCTTGGGACGAAGCCTACCTGCTTAAGGTGCTACAGCCAAGTTAGTATGCAATCGCCCTACCAAAGAAAGGGGAGCCGCTCATTGCTACCATAGGGTAGGCATGTTATCATATCTCCTTAAGATTTAATATCTTATGTCGAGCGTCCCTGCCCCAAACGACACCCTTTACGCATTACTCATTTTCCTTATTCCTTATTCATTCATTTCCCAACCCATCTCATGCTTTTTGAACTGTGGGGAGCATTTTCCGCGCCATGGCTAGCTTGGCCGCCCAGTGCGGCTGGGCTTTTTTTGCTGGGTTTTTATCTACTCCTGCTGGTGGTCGGAGCTGTGCGGTATGGGGCACAGTGGCGAGGGATTTCACAAAGGCAATGGCTAATGACCCTCGCCTTTGCGTTTGCGGCGGTGATTGCCAGCCAATTTTTGCTGGCCAACGTGCCGACCAATAACCTGCTTCCCCCCATTGACACGGCCGCGACCCCCGTCAATATTTGGCACGTTATTGGCTTTGTGCCTGTTTTGCTAGCCGCCTTTTTTTTGCCCACGCCCTTGGTCGTTTTGATCGGGTTAGCCAGTGGGTTAGGTCGGGCGGGCTGGCAGTCGCACCAAGTTTTAGAGATTTTCCACTTTGGGTTTGCCGCGTGGTTTGCGGTGTGGATGTTGCAAAACAACTATAAGCGGTGGTTGTTCACGGCCGTGCGTTTACCGCTCATCGCCAGTGTGGTTCCCCTAACTATGCTGTTGCCGCTCTTTTCCGCCCTCGCCGCCTACGTTTACGCCCCCGCCACCGCTACCAACCTTTCTGTCCTCGATCTTTCCCTCTCTGTCTTTCAGGCTCAACTGTTCGTCGCCCTGCTGGAAGGCGTCTCAGCTGGGTTAATCGTGCAACTGCTCTGGTGGGCCAGACCAGAGTGGCGCATCCGCCCCACAGGACTGGTTTCCTCGCCATTTGACCGTACTCTGCGCAACCGTCTGCTGAGCCGCTTCATTTTATACTCGCTCTTGCTCGCGCTGACGTTGGCCCTGGCTGTTTTTGTCTCTTCCCTGCGCTTTTCGCGCAATCTGATTATTGACCAGATGGCTAATGAAGCCAGTACGATTGTCAGCCGCATCCCGCTGTTCCGCAATGTGCGCCAAAATTTGCTGATAGAGTTTCAAAATGACCCCACGCTGGCGGTGACGCCGCTGGCTGATTCGGCCGACAATACGCTTCGCCAAATTTTTCGCACGGGCAGTTTTTATCGCCGTTTGCTCTTGGTAGAGAGGACGCCCAGTGGTGACCTTTTTATTGCTTCTTATTTTCCGCCGGACATCAGCAATGATTTGGGGCTGAATCAGGTGGAAAAGAGCGCGATTGAGCGAGCGTTGGCCTTAAACGCGCCGGTGATGAGTGAGGCCACGGCCGTGGATGGGAGCCGTAGCTCCGTGGCCGTGGTGATGCCCATCAACACCCCGCCTGACGCGCCCCAGCGGGTACTCGTGGGGCGCATCAACGAAGTGTCGCTTAATGATTTGCTGGTCGGCTTAGATGACCCCAGCGGCACGACGACGGGTTTTGTGGTGGATGAACTCGGCCGTGTAATAGTGCATCCCAATCCCGACGCGCTTTTGTCCACATGGACGATTCCGGCCGCGCCCGAGCGGCTCCTGCGGGGGGAAAACACGCGCACGGGGCTGGCCTATGAAGGGCGGGATAGCTTGCTAAACACACGGGAGATTGTGTACACCATCGACGCGGCTGACCCGCGCTGGTCGGTGGTGGTGACCACGCCTTATGAAACGGTGCTAGGGCTGGCTCTGAATACAAGTACCTCGATTATGGCGGTGCTGGTGGTGGCCACGGCCGTGTTTTGCCTTGTCCTCATCTTCCTTGCCCAAAGCATCACCCAGCCCCTCAACGAACTCGTCGAAGCCTCCCGCCGCATCGCCGCCGGCGACTACAAAACGCCTATTGCCACTGCCAGCGACGACGAAGTCGGTCAGCTAGGTCAAGCATACGAACAGATGCAAAAATCACTGCGGCGGCGCATGGATGAGCTATCCCTCCTGCTCAAAATTAGCCAAAGCATTGCGGGCAGTCTCAACGTCTCCGAAGGCATTCCCACGGTGTTGCAAGGCTCTCTGCGCGGCACGGGTGCGCTCGGGGCGCGGATGGTCGTCATTAGCCCCAGCTCTGGCTACCCACTCACCTTTGGCGAAGGGCCAATGGCTGACCGCATGAGCCTTTATGACCGCAAAGTCATGACCATTTTGCGTCAAAATAGCGAACTCGTTTTGTCCAACGTGGCCCAAATCAAAGCCACGCTGGAGCTGACCGATGAAGAGACCACCCAGCTACCTTTCAAGGCGTTGGTAGCCTTTGCTTTGCATAGTCCGAACCGTTTTCAGGGCGTTTTCTGGCTGGTGTTTCGGCGGGAAAATGGCTTGGAGCAAACGGAGCTTGACCTGTTGCGCACGCTGGCGGGGCAATCGGCCGTGCTGGTGGAAAATGCGCGGCTGTATGCCACCTCTGAAGGGGGCAGGCGACGGCTCTCGGCCGTGTTGTCTAGCACCACGGACGCCGTGATTGTGACCGATTCAACCGACCGTATTCTGATTATCAACCCCGCTATGGAGCATTCATTTGGGCTACAGGCGGCCGAGGCGCGGCATCGGCTGGTGCGGGATGTGATTACCAATGAGGAGCTAGCCGCCGCGCTCTCCACCTCTGATTCGTCGGGTGGGGTAAGTACGCTGGAAGTGCCGCTGGCTAATGGACAAACCTTTTTTGCCAATGCTTCGACCATTTACACCAATGATGGCCAAATACTCGGCCGTGTGGCCGTCCTGCACGACATTACCCAAATGAAGGAGTTGGACGAGATGAAGTCTAACTTTGTGCAGATGGTGTCGCACGATTTGCGTAGCCCGCTGACCTACATGAATGGCTTCATGAGCATGTTGCCCATGGTCGGCGACCTGACCGAAAAACAGACTGATTATTTGGACAAAATTCAGCGCGGCATTGACCAAATGAACGCGCTTATCAAAAACTTGCTTGACCTCGGCCGTCTGGAGGCGGGCTTAGACCTCATGCGCTCCCCCGTGCGGCTGGACAGCATGATTAGCGGCATCGCCGACGATTTGCGCCCCATGGCGGAAGAGAGCCATATTGAGCTGGTGGTGGAGCGTCCGGTCAAACTGCCTTATCTAAGCGTGGACAACGCGCTGGTGCGGCAAGCGATTACCAATCTGGTCACGAACGCCTTTAAGTACGCGCCCGACAGCGAAAGGATAACGATTCGGGCGGATGTGCAGGCCAATCGTGAAGGCCGAAAAGAGGTGATTATCAGCGTGATTGACCAAGGGCCGGGCATCGCCCCGCAAGACCAAATTCAGCTTTTTGAAAAGTTCCAGCGGGTGAAGCAGAGGGGGAATATCAATGTGAAGGGGTCGGGCTTGGGCTTGGCGATTGTGAAGTCAGTGGCAGAGCGGCACGGCGGTCGGGCGTGGGTCAAGAGTGATGTGGGGCAGGGGAGTACGTTTTATTTGTCGTTCCCGCATGAGCCGGTTGATTTTGCGATGATGTAGGGGGTAAGTGCGGGGGGCGAAGTGCGAGGTTAGGGGGTTCTCACTTTTTACTTCTTACTTTTTGTCTTACTTCTCACTTGCTACCAGAGGTAGGCGGACGTAGAAGGTACTGCCGGGGCAGGTGGCTTCGTCGTGGGCGGTGCTCTCGACCCAGATTTGGCCGCCGTGGGCTTCGGTGATGCCGCGAGCGATGGCGAGGCCGAGGCCGGGGCCGCCGCCTTTGAATTTGTTACGCCCAGAAGAGTGGAGGGCGAGTTCACCCGATTGGAAGAATTTTTCAAAGATGAGGTCGTGGTTGGCGGGGTCAATGCCGATGCCGGTGTCGCGGATGGTGATTTCGATTTCGCCCACTGAGCTTGTCGAGGTGGAGCTTGTCGAAGTGACCACACGGCCGTGTATCTCTATCTCTCCCCCGTCTGGTGTGTACTTGATGGCGTTAATCAGCAGGGCGTGGAACAGTTTTTTGAGCAGGTCGGGGTCGGCGATGAGGAGGGGCAGGGTGTGGGACACGGCCGTGGACACCGTTTGTTTCCTATCCAGCACATCATTATGCAACCGCGCCACTACCACCTCGATTAAATTCCCCACATGCACCTGCTCCACCGCCAGATTTAGCACATCATTATCAAGGCGCGTGATGTCCAAAATGCTGTTCACCAGCCGCTGGAGCCGCTCAATGCCCCCCACAATCCCCTCCGACACCATGCCCACCGTCGGGTCTTGCAACCCCGCACTGCTCTGCTTCAACATTTGGCTGTAGCCGCTAATCACGGTGATAGGCGTGCGCAATTCATGCGCCATGACGTTGATAAAGTCACTCTTGGTTTGGTCGAGCCGCGCCAAAATTTCCATGGCCTTGTTTAGCTCCAGCGTGCGCTGAGCGACCATTTCCTCCAGTTGGCTATTAAAAAGGCGGATTTCATCATACAGCCGCGCATTTTCTAGGGCAACCGCCGCCTGCCCCGCAAAAGCCAGCACAAGGGTAATATCATCCCCCCCAAACGCGCCCACGGCCTCCCGCGTCAGCGACAACATGCCAATGACCCGCTCTTGGTGCATGAGCGGCACGCCTAGCCAAGAATGATGCAGGGGCAGATCGCTGTGCTGTTGCCATTGCGCATCTTTTTGCACATCGGTGATGACAATAGGTTCACCAGTGCGCACCATGCGCCGATACAAATCGTTGGGGTCGTCTTGAATGAGGATGTGTAACGCGGCCGTGCGTATCTCATCGGGGTAGCCTTGCTTGGCGATGGCCTGTAGCTGGCCGTCTTTCTCGAGCAAAAGCACCGCCCGCGCATAGGTCACCACCTTGTCCAGCTCTTTCAGGATGCGCTTGGTCACTTTTTTCAGGTTCAAACTGCCCGACAGTTCCCGGCCGATGCGCTGAAGCGATTCGGCTAACTGCCGCCGATTTTGTTCCACCTGTGTGACCAGATTGAGCAGATGGTTTTGGGCCACGATAATCACGTAGGTGTCCAGCAGGCGCAACGTGCCGTCGGGGTAAATCAGGACGACCGGCTCATCAAAATATTTGGCGGGGCGGCGCAGAATAATGTTGGCCGCTTCCAAAATGGTGCGGTCGCTTTGCAAGGTGATGTGGTTGGGGTGGATGGTTTGCGCCATAACGCGCACGGTGCGGTGGAGATACACCTCAACCCCATACAGCCGCCCCACCTTCTCCAAAAATTGACGGCGCGAAAAAGCCCCAATCAGTGAATCCCCTTCGACCACGATAACGCCGGGGAGGGTGGGTTGCTGTTTAAATTGGGCGGCTACCTCTTGTCCAGGGGTGTCGCCTGTAACCACGTAGCTGTGGGTGGGCAGGTCGGCGAGGGTGGATTGGAGGGTGAGGTGGGCAAATCCAAGCTGGGTGCGCGGGGTAAGGGAAGGGGGGGCTGTCTGTGTCTGATGGCGGTTGTTGGTCATTAGCATCGGGCGCACCGAGAATCCTCTTGAGTGTAACAAGAAGTGAGAAGTCAAAAGTGAGAAGTCTGGTTAGCCCAATGGCTTTTCACTTTTTACGTTTTACTTTTCATGTAATTAACGCGCTTATTTTAGGGGAAGAGGTTTAAGGTTTTGTAAACAGCGGTTTAACGTTTGCCCTTCCACGGCCGTTTAACGTCTTTTTTACGTGGTGAGTTCAAGGCTAAATGGTCTCGTTTGCTATACTGGAGGGGCTTTTGGATTTTGTGTCGGCTTATTCAACTAAACTCCCCCAAGAGGTGTCTCATGCATGATGGTTTATGTCCTGAATGCGGCCGTGTGGGTCGCTGGTCTTTTCACAATTACTCCCTTTCCCTACCCCCCACGGGCGGAGATTATGAATGGGTGGAAACAGACGCCCAGACCACCTGTCCCCATTGCAAAACCAGCATCAAGGTGCGGATTCGAGTGGATTTGGACGACCAGAGTAGCAAAAGTCTCATCTACTCCCCCTTTCCGACGCGGACGCGGGCGGATTGGCATTGCTACGTGGTGGCGAGGGTGCGGATGTGGAGCAAAGAGGATGTTGGCGTGATGGTTTTGGCTTTTGCGGAGGATGTGGCGGGGGCAGAGCAAGCGTTACAGGCTAGCGGGGGCGGGTATCACTCGGGGTATGAGCGGCGAGAGGTATTGCGCCTGAGCGCGGCGGGGTATCAGGCGTTGGATGGGACGTGGTTGCCAGAGAGTGCAAAAAGCGGGTTGCGGTATGATTTATGGTAAGCGTTCAGCTAGTCAGCATTTCAGCCAGTCAGCTAGCTAAACTGCGTGCCAAACTTGATTTTTTAGACTCATCACAGCTTGTTTGACGATTCGCTTTTGTTTTAGGCAATGCAGTCGCCCGCATATGACCAAATTGTGCCGAGAAAAACAAGCTGAAATGCTGACTGGCTGAAATGCTGAACGGCTATAAAGAACGAAGGTAGCTCAAGGCAATCTCTGCGTTCTAATAGGTGAGGCGACGGATGAAGCGGCGGAGGCGTTGGCGAGCCGTTTCGACTTTGTGGCGGGCGATTTGGCGGAGCATGATGGGGCGCAGGAGCCGCCATTCGTCGGCGGGGGTGAATTGGTCGGCGTCTTCGGGACGGGAGCTGTATGTTTTGAGCACGTAATGGCTGGTTAGGTTGCGGATGGGTTGGGTGGCTTCGGGCACGGCCGTGGATAGGGTATCTGCTCGCTCAAACGGCGTCTGCGTCGGGTCAGCCGCCACGCCCAGCCATGTGCCCCATTTATCCAGCCGCCCATAACTCTCCACCACATCCCCCTCAATACGCACATTGATGCGATTCGCTGAAAAAAGCACCAAACCCGCTAAGATAACCGTTAGCCCTGCACCCGTTGCCTGCATCACACGGATAGGATCCAAGTTAACCCATAGCCCTGTTCCTTCGCCCTCGTTTGTGGGCGAAGAGGGATTATTGCGCTCAAAATCGGCGGGGTCTAAGAACAAATCCTCATCAGGTAAAAAATCTGAGCGTTCTGCGTCGCTGGAGAACGGGGGCAAGGTATCCGCCACGGCATTGCCTTCCTCCCCTTCCCCTGCGGGTCTATTAACCACATCGATACTGGCCGTTGGTTCAAACGTAATCCAGCCATAGCGTGGAAAATAAACTTCGACCCAAGTATGGGCATCGTTGGCGCGCACGCGATACACATTCGCTTCGGCCACAAATTCGCCCGCCGCATAGCCCGCCACCACTCGGGCGGGAATGCCCTGCGAGCGCAACATCATGGCCATGGCGGAGGCGTAATAGTTGCAATACCCTTCTTGCTGTTCAAACAAGACGTAATGGATGGGGTCTATATTGTCGGGTGGGGCGGCGATTTGGTCGTTGTAAGTAATGGTGCGGCGCAAATAGTCGCGCACGGCGATGGCTTGGTCATACTCATTGTCATATGGCTCGGTTAGCTTAGCCGCCAGATCACGAGTTTCGGGGGTTAGAGTGGCAGGCACTTGCAAATAAGGATCTATCCACGAGGGATACCCTTGCCCCGCACGGCGCAAGCTGGCTTCATCAATCACGCTCAGGCGGGAATAGGTCACGTATTCGTCACCCTGCTGGAGAATATAGCGGGATTGCACAAGGCTCACGAGGCTTTTGTCTTGTGCGTCTTGTTGCTGGGTGACCACAATTTGCTTATTGGAGCCAACGATTTCGGGCAGACCAAACAGTGCGGCCGTGTTGGGGATGTAGTTACGCACCGTTTGCGTAATGACTTCACGCCCGGCCGTGAGGGGGGTATTGAGCAGGCCATCGTCGGGGATGTGAATAAATTGTTCGCCCGTGGGAGCCAACCATTGACCATTTTCATAGGTTTGGAAGCTGGTGGCTTGCCAATAGGCGTAAGGCAGTTGCTCGGCAACGCGAATGTCCATAACGAGGGTTGTGCCGACGTTGCGTGGCCCACCGAGGGCAAGCGTATTGGCGTAGGGGTCATTGACTTGGCCGCCATAGGTGCGGAGCGAGGCAAAGAGGCGAGTCCACGTCTCTTCTATGTTTTTGACGACGGGATTACGGCCGCCAATGGCGTCATTGAGAGCCGCGCTGGCGGTTGGGGTGGGCAAAAAGCCAGAGCCAGTCAGAGCCAAGAGGGCAACAATAAAACCAGCTATAAGAAAATTGATTGAGGTGGAGCGTTTATAGCGAATAAAGGCCTGTCGCCATTCGCTTTCTTGTTCGGATAGATAGGTGCGGGCAATATAAAGGAGGGCGGTGATGGTGTAGAGACCCATTAACGCCCACAGGGGCTTGGTGCCGTAATAGTAATACACCACGCTGAGCAGAAGGATGCCACTGGGGAGAACGACGCGCCATATGTGCTTTTGGCGGAAGGTGTACCACGCGGCCGTGTAGCTTAGCACCCAGTAGATAATACTGGTGTGCATGATAAAGATAAGCCCGTCACGACTGGTGCCGCCGCTGAACGCTTTGTCGAGCCATTCTAGCTGGCGCTGGGGCATGTCTATGAGCCGTTCACGCCAAGGCATGTCGGCGGGGTAGAAGGTGAGGCCAATGAGCAGGGCAATAGTGAAAAGGCCGTAGACAAAGGAGAAACCCACGGCCGTGCGGCTGGAGAAGATTGATTTGGCTAACAAATAGCCCGCCACGTAGCCCGCCACGCTGATGACCAGTAATACCTCTAGCCCCTCGATAATGTCTGATTGCAGAATGGTGAAACTGCTGAGCAGAACAAGGCTGAGCGCGAGAAAAAATGTACTCCAGCCTTCTATTGGTTTTAGGCGTTGACTCATGGGAATTTCCTCGGATGTCGCGGGGTTTTTAAGAGGGTCATGTTTCACGTGTCATGTTTCACGTGTTTTTTCTCTGGATGTGGCTTGTTTAGCCAAGATGGTTGCTAATTGACCCCGTAAATTCTCAAAGAGCTACAAAGCCTGTTTTTACGCAGTTTTGTATTAGTCATGAATTACTAGCACGTTTTGTC
Source organism: Promineifilaceae bacterium (SeqCode) (assembly GCA_041745395.1). Classification (GTDB taxonomy): domain Bacteria; phylum Chloroflexota; class Anaerolineae; order Promineifilales; family Promineifilaceae; genus Hadersleviella. Next base: position 20,048 of record JBGTIZ010000226.1, read on the forward strand.
TGGGTGATAAAAGAGTTCAAAAAACGCACATTCCTCTGGTACATCTGTCTGACCGAATGCTTAAAAGCGTAACGCAATGGGGGGTGAGAGTAAAGATTACCAAGGTTTTTTCAAGGAATCTATTTAGACCGAAGCCAAACGGGCTGGACGGGACAGCTACTTCTCACGTTTCACTTCTGACTTCTGACTTCTTGCTCAGCCTGTGCTTGTTTGGCGCGTTGGTTGACATAAAGGGCATAGATGATAGCGAGCAGGATGCTGAATGAAAACCATTGCAGGGCATAGCTAAAATGATTGCCTTCATCGAGACTCAGGTCGGGGATGACGCGGTAGGGGAGTTGGCCGTCGTCGGGGACGGGGGGGGCTTCTTGGAGGTAAATGGGCAGAATAGTGTAGGGCAGGTGCTGACTGATGGCGGCCAGGTCGATGCGAAAGACTTCGTTATCGGTGATGGTGGAGGATGTGCCACTACTTAGCTCTTGGCTGGATTGCAGGTAGCCAGTGACGGTTATATCGGCCGTAGAGCCGTCGCTTGTTTGGAATTGGCCGAGGTCAGCGCGGGCACTGTTGGGTATCCAGCCGCGATTGATTAACACGGCCGTGTTTCCGCCCGTCAACAGGAGCGGCGTCAGCAAATAATTGCCAGACTGATTCTGATACACCTGCGAGACGGCGATTAGCTCTTGGGCATAATCATACTGACCCACGGCCGTGGCCCGGCGATTACGCAGGTCACTAAAATCTACGGCTGACAAATCCCCGTTTAAGTCCAGCGGCTCCGCTTCTAGCTGGATGAGCTTGTCGGCATTTAGGTTTTGCCGCCACTCGTGCCGATCCAATTGCCAAAAACCCAAGCGTATCAGAAACAACATGCCCCCGATGACGATGAGCGTGACCCACCACCATTGGCGGTTGAAAAATGTAGCTGGGGTAACGTGCATAAGCTTATTCTGCTCCTACGGGGTTCCGGCTTTGCCACAGGAACCAGCCGAGACCAATCAACAACACGGCCGTGCCACCGATTAAAAACCAATTGATTTCCCGTCCCCCATCTGGCTCAACCAACACGCTAAACGTGGCCGTGCCGCTTTCCCCATCCTTGCTCACCCTAATTTCCCCCTGCCATTCACCCTCGAGGGGGAATACAAAATACCCCTCATAAAACAGTTTGTTGGTCGCTTGGGCGTGGGTTGGTTGCACGGTGACGGTTTCACGGCCGTCAGCCGTGGTCAGCGTTATGTCAATATCAGCGTTTAGCACCACCAGCCCCGCCCGCGTGTTTAGCTCGGGACTTGGACTCGCTAAAGCCACAATCAAATTTGCCTCTTGATTGGCAACCAATGAATTGGGCAATGACCAGAGCGAGACGAGAAATGTCCCGGCTGGTTCATTGATAATGAGCGGTGTGCCGCCTGCGTGCGCGGCCGTGGGCACGGCCGAACTGCCGTACAGCCACATAGCCAGTAAGCCCCCCCACACAAAATAGGATAACCAGTAAGTTTTTTTCATATCTATAAATGTAGCCGTTTAGCGTTTCTGAATGCCCGTCGCCAGCATCTTATCATTCTGCGCCCACTCTTCTTCCGTGAGCGGCTTTTTGCGCTCCTCCGCGCGGAGCCATGCGGCCACGATGACAAACGCGCCAATAAAATACATCATGCTTCCCAGAACCCACATGATAATGCCGCCCAAAATTTGGTCATCGAGCAACGAGAGGCCGACGGGGGCGG
>JBGTIZ010000227.1:0-9627 GCA_041745395.1 Promineifilaceae bacterium (SeqCode)
GATTTGCTGGTAGCGGAGGATGCGCCCGCGTCGGTGGTTCAGCTTGAAATTCCTGAAGAGGAGTTGGCTGATTTTGTGACGGGTACCGATGTTGAAGAGGTAACTGAAGAAGGTGAGGCTGAAGACACGGCCGTGTCTCCTCCCCCCCTTCCCGGCACCGTTTTAGACCTAGACAACCCCGATGTTGCCGCTTTGGTAGACTTAGCTAATGACCAATTCCAAGCGGCGCAAGAAGCGCAACAGACAGGGAACTGGTCTGCCTATGGCGAGCGGCTGGCCGAGCTTGAAGTGACGCTGACGGAATTGACGCGCTTGGTTTCTGAATAAAACAAGCTGAATTGCTGAACGGCTATAAAAAAAGTGAGAAGTGGATAACCCACTTCTCACTTTTTGTTTCTCATTTTTCACTACGCTCGGCGCGACGGCGTTGCCAAGAGGGCAATATTATGGCCGCCAGCATGAGCAGTAGCCACAGGGCGAGGAAAAGATAACCAATCATGTTGCTTGTCTCCTTATTTTCATAACGTCAGGTTTATAATCGAGCCTTATTTTTGCCAAAATTGGTAACTACTAACGCCTCGAGGGCTGAGCCTATCGAAGCCCGTCCTTTTGCCTTCGACAAGCTCAGGCAACGGATTTGCTGGGTAAGTAGTTACCAAAATTGTACCATTTTGGCTTTAGTTGGTCACAAAGGGTGCAAGAACCCGCACGGCCGTGAACAAAACCAACCCCGCAAACGTCACCACCCCCACCATTGCCGGATTCTTTAGATAAGCCAGCAAGCGCGGCACGCCAAAAACGAGCGTAAACGCGCCCAGCGCGACGCTCGCCCACAGCCAGCCCTGCCCCGTTTGGGCGGCCACCGTCGCCAGATAAGCTCCATAGCTGACCATCAGCAAGTTGCTCACGGTTAGCCCCAGAAATTCGCGCAGAGCGTAGGCGGTGGTTCCCGCCACGGCCGTGGTCTCGACTTGGGTAATCATGACCACCAGATAAAACAGCGAGATCCCCAGCCACAAAAAAGCGGGGCCAAACATGAAGTAGAGGCTCACTTCCCCTTCATGTACTTCTGGGAATTGGTCTGCGCCGAGAGCGGCGGTCGACTCAACAAAGCCGTTTAGGTCAACTTGCACCGCCACGGCTAGGGCGACGGTGAATAGGGTGAGTAAAACCACGGCCGTGTGGTTGGCGCGGAAGTCAAGCCGCGTAGCGATAGGGTGAGGGGTTGCGCCAGGATACGGCTGGAGCTTGCGCAAGAAGTTGACCCCAAAGCAAAATAACAGATACAGTCCCAATAACAACAGGCCGCCACTGGTGCGGTTTGTCTCAAAAAGCTGGTATAACCAGCCAAACAACAAGATGTGGGTGGCAAATCCCACGATGTCTGCCCCAATTTGTGGCGCGATGCGTTTCATACCCTTATTTTAGACGACTTGTGAAGCAATTCACATAAGCGTTGCGTCCCATCAGAGACCTGACAGGTTTTGGAAAACCTGTCAGGTCTGCACGGGTATGGGAACAGATTAGGCGGATGTGTCGTTTTATGGTTTAAGAGACGCATCAATTGAATGACCACAAGGAGAATTAAAATGACCTTACCCAAGATATTACGACACAGCTTTGCTACGGGACTGATGCTGGTTATGCTGGCTGGTTTGGTGGCTTGCGGCACGGCCGTGACCGAACTCGAGAACAACGCCGTGGTAGCCAATCTGCCCACGGCCGTCGCGCCCGCATCTACCCTCGTGAGCGAACCAGAGTTAGAACCAATGGTTGCCCCTGAAACGGGCAGTAGCACGGCCGTGGACACGCCGCCCCTCACCGAAGCGGAGCCATTGCCCGGCGAATTTTTCCCTATTGACCAAGTAGATATATTCAGCGACACGACCTTTACCCTCAACACGCCGTTGCCCACCACACCCACCACGGCCGTGGTTTATCAAATCCCCGGCCAACGCCTAACCCTCGAAAGCGCCACGGCCGTGGCCGCCCAATTCGGCTTTAGCGGGCCACTTTACCAAGAGAAACTCCCCGGTGACTTTACCATCACTGACAACGACATCACCTTTCAGCCGCAAATGCCGTTCAGAGCCTTCGCGGGGCAGGAAGAGCTAACCATTATGGCGGGCTATACCTTCTATGAAAACCGCGCCGTGCGCGATAGCTTCCCCAGTACAATCCCCACCGCCCAAGCACAGGCCGCCGCCGAAGCGTTTCTAAACGGCCGTGGTTTGCTAACTTTCCCCTATGAAGTGCGTGCCCCGTGGGGAGGAGATATTCATTTTCATGAGCTAATAAACGGGATTTTACTCGAGTCGCCGCGCCTTGTGGTGCATGTCAATAATGATAGCGACATTGTGCGCGTGAGCTACACGCCCGAGACTGAGTTGCTGGTCGAGGTGGAAGATACAGTGACCACGGCCGTGTCTGCGTGGGCAAAAATAGAAGAGGGCGTGATCGCCAACCGCCTCACCTACAACCTGTTCCCTGCGGAGTCCGCCCAAGACCAACCGTTGCCACCTGGTATGATGCCCGATTTGCGCTGGGTGCGGGTGCGCCCCGCAGGTGAAAACACCGTTTTGTATGGTTATCCCACCGTGCTGGTTAACGCCACCAATCCCGACACCGCGCCCCGCGTGCAACTGTTGGGGTATGAGCTATTAGGCACGGCCGAGCAGATGGCGGAATTGGCGAATGTGGGGGGACAAAACACGGCGGTGCAGGGCATTATCAGCCCCGACGGTCAACAGCTAGAAATAATGACTTGGGATTTGGTCAGTTTGGCCCCGCTAGCCGTGCAGGGCAAATTAAGCGAAGCTGATGGCCGAGTGATGCTCACCACCGCCGACGGCCAGCAATATTGGCTCCCCAACCCACCCGCCAACATCGTGGCTGATACGGCCGGGCAAACGGTAGACCTTTTCGCTTGGGATGCCGTCACCCTCGAAAATGATGCCCTGCCCCGCCTTGAATGGGAAACGATGCAGGTCTTTTCCTCGTTTGGCAATGAGCAAATGGGTCAAACAGACGTAGACGCCGCTCTCTCCTCGTTTATCCCCTTCGCCGAATTCCAGCCTTACCGCTCCGTGACCATCGACAGCGTGCGCCTCGTCTACTTTGCCGCGCCCCAGTCGGAAAATGACTTTAGCCAACCCCCACAGTTCGACTTCCCCCCCCAACTGCTTGAGCCGATGTGGGAATTCACCGGCCTCGCTGATGGTGAAGATGTGATCCGGCTGTACGTCCCCGCTTTTGGGGAGTAAAGGGGAGTAAGAGAGGGGGAGAGAAAGGGAGTAAGAGACTCTTCTCTTACTCCCTTTCTCTCTTACTCACTCGTGCTAACAAGAGGCAAGAACAGCCGCTCTGGCCCTTCGCCGAGGACGGCCCAAGTGGTTAGCTCAGTGCCGCTAGCGGTGATGGTTTGGGCGTTGATGCTGGTTGCTTCCAGCACCCATTCGCCCGCTTTTGTGTCCCAGCGATACAGCCCCAGCGTTGGCTTTTTGAGCTGATTGCGCCCCGCGTCATCATACACGACGTCAATCAGGTACTGTTCGCCCGGCTGGGGCTGGGCGGGCAGGCCGTTGTGCAGGTACACGGCCGTGACTTGCATCAAATATTTGCTCGCCTCCAACCCCTCCGGCGGGCCACTGGGGAGCATATCCAGTGATAGCCCTTCTAGTAAAAGCTCCACATCATTTGTAAAAACCCCCATCGGGAAGCCAATCTCAAAATTGCCCAAATTAAACAGGGCACTCTGGTCTGGCTGGAGCGTGGCTAAAATGGTGGGCAACGGCGTAGGGGTGGGTGTCGGCGTGGGCGTGTTTGTCGGCGTGGGCGTATTGGTGGGCGAAGGCGTCAAGGTGGGCGTGGGGGTCGGCGGCAGGCTTTGGCGATAGTTGGCCACGCTAAAGGCGACATTGTTGAGGGACAGCGTGTTGTGGGCCGAGTTGGGCGCGGCGGCGCCAATCCCCGTCGAGCGGCCATTATAGCTCACGTCGGGGTTTGACCAGCGATTGACCCGCACACAGCCTCCGTTGGGGCAGTTATAAGCCATAATCGTGCGGAAGGCGTTGGTATTGTCCTGATACCCATACCCATAATTATAAAGTGGGGCACTGGAGGAGTTGTCCCGGTCATGCTGACTGCCCATGTTATGCCCAATCTCGTGGGCAAAGCTGTAGTAGCCCGTGGCGCATTGATAGGCGGTTACGCTAAAAGCCAAGCTTTCAAAAGCTGGATTATCAGAGGTACGGAGCCAGGCTAGGCCGCAAAAGGTTTGTGAATTAATGAGCAACACCACCACATCGGCGCGATATTGGTCGCGTAAAGTTAGCACTTCGTCAATATGCCCATCGAAATAAGTGACCCGTTCGAGGTCGGTCACGAAATCCCCCACTTCAGTGTAGGCAACCTCGGTGCTGTGCGCCAGCCGCAGGTTAAAGTCAACCAGACTGCTGTTATAACCGCTGTTGCTTTCGCTAATGGCGAGGGCGATGAGGGCTTGGGTGGCGGCTGTGCCCCCTGCGGCCTGACGCACGGCCGGGGTATAAACGACTAACACATCAATAGTAGAGCCATCATCCGCTTTGGGGTCGCTAATCCCCACGGGTGGAGGGGGGAACAGGTCGCTATCGGGTTCGAGCGGGACGAGGGTGAAGTCGGCCGAGTGGTCGTGTAAATCGGCGTGGGCGGCGGCGACCGCGTCCCAACTGGGTACGAGCGGGGGCAGGGCTGGGGCGTACTCTGGCTCTAGCTGTTGGATAACATGCACGTTGCCGTTGACGGGGCGCACGGCGTAGAGGGTTGTGCCGGTGTTAATGGTGCCGACGAGTTGTCCGCTTAGCAGGCTGAGGCTGACGTCGCTTTGGGGCAGGTCGGGGAGTTGGCCGATCCACACGGCCGTGCCATTGGAGTACTGGTCGGTGCGTTCATGCACGGCCGTGTAAACGGTATCTGCAAACAGGTGTAGCTCTAGCTCTGTTAGATTGGCTGATAACACGGCCGTGTTTAGCGACACATATTGCTGGCGCGTGGCGGGCAAACCTGTGTCGTGGTCAGGCAGGCCGCTGTTCTGGTCGGGCGTGAGTGGCGTAAAAAGGGGCGAAGAAACCGCCTGCGCCTGTGCCTGTGCCCATAACCCAGAGACCCAGACCAACAAGGCCAAGCTCATCACCAGCGATACAAATAACAACAACGCCTTATTTCGTTGTCTAAAATTCATGGAATTACTCCTGTTTTGCGGAGGGAGGGGTTGGGGCTGTTGTGCGTCAGATGACCATATACGCCACAAGCAAATTTAGCCCGTCATGACTAACAAGCTGAGAAGCTGAGAAGCTGACAAGCTGACAGGCTGAACGCTTGTTTTAATTGAGTAAATCGAGGGGAATAAACGTGGCGGGAGGGTCTCCCCCCTTGTTGTCGCCGTGAGCATCGCGCTGACCCATTACATGCTGTTCATGGAGCGGCTTGTTCTCGTGCGGCATACGTTCCGGCACGGGGAACGGCACGTTGTGCCCCAGCAACAGTCGCCGTAGCAAATAAACAAACAGCTTGGCATCATACACCGAGTCCTTCATTTTATACTGCTCGCTGGCGCGATTGACCCACGCCTCATCAATTGTATAAAAACCCGTTTGGCTGGGGTGGGGGGTGAAATGTGCCAGAAAGATACAGGTTCCCGTCTGACTGCGATGCACATGGAGCCAATGGTCAGCATCCATGTAGAGAATCCATGTGTCCTGCGGGGAGCGGGGCACAAAGCCGCGCTGAATCAGCGCGAACGCTTCTGGTTCGATTTCCGCTTCGATTTCGAGCGGTGCGCGTTCGGTGGGGAGGGGTTTTAGGGGGAGGGGGGTCATGGGGCAAGGTTCAGGGTGCAAGGTTCAGGGTTTCTCTTCCTAATCTTTTAGCTCAAGCCAATTGTGGCCGGTGCTGGCTTCTACTTTTAGAGGAACATCCAGCTTGAAGGCGTTCGACATCGTTTCTTCTACGAGTTTAGCCACGGCCGTGGCCTCCTCCTCGGGCACTTCCAAAATCAACTCATCATGCACTTGGAGCAACATCTTCGCCCGATAATTCGCCTCTAGCTTCTCATGCAAATTCAGCATCGCCACCTTGATAATATCTGCGGCCGTGCCCTGAATCGGATGGTTAATCGCCTCCCGTTCCGCCCGACTAGTGGTGGGGCTATTATTTTTGGGATTCCTGCCCGTCAACTGCGGAAAATAGCGACGACGGCCAAACAGCGTTTCCACAAACCCCTTCTCCCACGCCTGCGCCTTGGTGCTATCTAAATAGATTTGAATGCCGGGGAAACGTTGAAAATAAGTCTCGATAAAATCATTCGCTTCTGCTAGCGTCAGGTCAGAATCTCGCGCCAGCCGATACGCCCCCATGCCGTAAATCAGCCCAAAATTGACCGCCTTGGCGAACCGCCGCTGTTCTGAGGTCACCTCTTCCAATTTGACCCCATGCACCGTCGCGGCCGTGGTGCGGTGAATATCTTGGTCTTGCCGAAACGCCTTGATAAGCGCCTCGTCTTGGCTGACATGCGCCAAAATGCGTAGCTCCACCTGTGAATAGTCGGCCGCCATAAAAACCCAGCCCGGCCGCGCCACAAAGCCGCGCCGAATTTGCCGCCCATCCTCCGTGCGAATGGGAATGTTTTGCAAATTGGGGTTGCTACTGGCGATGCGCCCCGTGACCGTGCCCGTCTGGTTAAAGCTGGTGTGCAGGCGACCCGTTTGCGGGTTGATGAGTTCCGGCAGGGCGTCCACATAGGTGCTTTTTAGCTTGCCCAACTCCCGAAAAGTGATGATGGCGTCCACCATGCCCGTCTCGTCGCTCGGCTTTAGCCCCTCTAGCACATCGGCGGCCGTGGAAAAATAGCCGCTTTTGGTGCGGCGCAGACGCTCGTGCGGCAGGTTTAGCTCTTTGAACAACACATCGCTCAACTGTTGGGTGGAGTTGATGTTGAACTCATGCCCCGCAATTTCATGGATTTGCCGCTCTAACAGGCGCAGGCGTTCGCCTAGCTCTTGCGAAAGCTGGCTGAAATAAGCGCGGTCAATGCCGATGCCCGCCGTTTCCATGCTGGACAGAACGGGGATGAGCGGCATCTCTAAATCCAGCACTTTGTCTAGCTTGAGCAGGGTGATTTCGGTCTGCAACGGGGGCATAAGGCGCAGGGTCACGTCGGCGTCGGCGGCGGCGTAGGGGGCGGCTTGCTCCACGGGCACGAGGGCGAAGCTTTTTTGCTGTTTGCCCGTGCCGATTAGCTCGTTGATTTCCGTCATTTCGATGCGGAGCCTTTGCCTCGCCAACGCTTTTAACCCCTTGAACTTACTGTCGGGGTCGGTCAGCCATTCCGCTATCATGGTGTCGAAGGTGATGGGCGCGACGGTCACGCCTTGGCGGTGCAGAAAGGCGTAGTCGAATTTGGCGTTGTGCGCGATTTTGCCAATCTCGGGATTGGTGAAGGCGGGGCGCAGGGCGTCTAGCACGGTTTGCAGGGGGAGTTGGCCGTCGGCTAATTTTTTGTCGCTGGCGAAGAGTCCCATTTGGCCGGCGGTGGTTTGCACGGCCGTGGACAAATGCCCCACCGGAATGTAATATGCCTTGGGCGGCTTGATGGCAATCGCAATGCCCACGATTTCGCCCGACTGCTTATCTAAATCCGTCGTCTCGAGGTCAAACGCAAACGTTTCCGCCTTGTCCAAGGCTTCCACCAGCTTTTGCAGTTGCGCTTCCGTCTGCACCAAAATCGGCTCAGTCGGTTTTTCCCCCTCTTCCTCGGCGATCGCTTCCACCACTTCCTGCGCCGCGTCCCCTTTCGCTTCGATGAGCTGGCGGGTGAAGGTGCGGAACTCGAGCGTGTGAAAGAGGTCGAGGGCTGGCTCTAGCTCAAACTCATGGGTGACGCAATGGGCTAAATTCAGGGTGATGGGCGCGTCGGTGACGATTTTGGCGAGTTGGTAGCTGAGTTGGGCGCTTTCCCGCCCCGTTTCGAGCAGGTTGCGGGTGCGGGTGGTTTGTTTGTCCAGATGGGCGTAAATCTCGTCTAGCGTGTCATGTTTACTGAGCAGTTTCACGGCCGTTTTGTCGCCAATGCCGCGCACCCCCGGAATATTGTCGCTGGCGTCCCCCACCAGCGCTTTGTAATCCACGATTTGGTCGGGGCGCACCTTCATTTTTTTAATGACCCCGGCCGTGTCATAAATTTGTGGCTCTTTGCTCCATTTACCGGGCGGCAGTTCAATGGTGGTGTTCTTATCGACCAGTTGGAACAGGTCGCGGTCGCCCGTAATGATATGCACGGGCACGCCCTGCTCTTTGGCTTGGGCGGCCATCGTGCCCAGCACGTCATCCGCTTCGTACCCCTCGAGGGTTAGGACGGGAATGTTGAGCGCGGCCACGACCTGCTTGATGCGCTCGATTTGGATATCCAGCTCATCCGGCATTTTTTCGCGGGTTCCTTTGTATTCGTCGAACAAATCGTCCCGAAAAGTACGCCCGAGGTCAAAGCTGACTGCCAGATATTTGGGCGGCTCGTCGCTCAGAATCAAATCAAGCAGAGTGCGGGTGAAGCCATAGGTAGCGTTGGTCGGTTCACCCTGTTTGGTGGTAAAGCTTTCCAATGGTAGGCCGTAGAAGACCCGGTAGGCCAGCGCGTGGCCGTCGATGAGGACTAATTTTTCAGCAGACATGGCTTCATTATAATGAGTTGGGAGAGCCATCGCCATAGAAAAAGGAATTGACAAATCTTCAAGATTTGTCAATTCTTCTGACTAGCGGGTAAGATTTGGGCTGGTCTATTGTGAGGGATAGTCGAGAGAGAGCATCATGAAAGCGGATAATATCACTCTGCAAGGGATTCTAAATTCCCCGAATTGTTACACTGTGCCAGTTTTTCAGCGGTATTATACGTGGCGAGAACAGGAGTGGCAGTACCTCTGGGAGAATTTGCTGGAGTTGCGGGAGGGGAAGGCTGATTAAAGACGTAAACCACTGCCTCTGGCAGTGTAATAAGTAAAGGTTTTACTGTTGTGGCGAGTATTATGTACCTACCTAGAAGGTGCGAAACTAATAGGAGGTACATAATACTCGCCAATTCAAAAAGCTATCGCATTCGTTGTATGAGTGTAAATATCACGTGGTGTTCTGTCCAAAATATCGATACAAAATATTGAAGGATGAAACAGCAAGATATGTCACGCAACAAATCTATCAACAACTCAGAAACAAGTATTGGGGCCAACACATCTGGTCGAGAGGCTATTGTGTTAGCACGATCGGTCTGGATGAAGACCGGATACGAAAATATGTAAAGTGGCAGAACAAGAAAGACAAAGATAATGATGCCACCCAACGAGGATTGTTCGATTAGGTAAGCAACAGCGCACCTTCTAGGTGCATCAATTCAAGCCACCCCCTCTGGGGATGGTTATTGACTTTCCCACTAAAAAGCCCTCCCCCTCTTCCTGTTTTACTGACATTCCGCACTTTAGAATCCATCTAAATAACAATTTTGAACAGTGGGACTAAACAGTCGAATAATCTGCAATCGAACCGAGGTTAATTTCAAGACCTGCCGCTCAATGATCTGCCCACCACGACGAATAATGAGCA
>JBGTIZ010000228.1:0-5858 GCA_041745395.1 Promineifilaceae bacterium (SeqCode)
GGGCATCATTCGTGTGGGGGCTGATGTTAAAGAAAACGACATCTTGGTGGGTAAGATTACGCCCAAGGGTGAGAAAGAACTTAGTCCCGAAGAGAAACTTCTGCGAGCTATTTTTGGTGACAAAGCGCGGGAAGTGAAAGATTCTAGTCTGCGTTTGCCGCATGGGGCGCGGGGTAAAGTGGTTGATGTGCAGGTCTTTGACCGGCAACAAGACCGCGACTTACCGGCTGGGGTCGAAACCATGGTGCGCGTGAGTGTGGCGCAACGGCGTACGCTGTCTGTTGGTGACAAAATGGCTGGCCGCCATGGGAATAAGGGTGTTATTTCTAAGGTTGTTCCCGTTGAGGATATGCCTTTCTTAAAGGATGGGCGCACGGTAGACATTATCCTGAACCCGATGGGTGTGCCTGGCCGTATGAATTTAGGTCAGGTGCTAGAGACGCATTTGGGCTGGGCGGCTTCGCGCATGGGTTTCCGGGCTATTACGCCTGTTTTTGATGGCGCAACGGAAAAGCAGATTTCGGCTGAACTCGCTCGTGCTTGGTTGATTGAACGAGCCACGGCCGTGGTCTCTGGCTGGGCTTGGGATGAATTGAAAGAACAGGGCGTTGACCTTGAATCATTAGAAAGTGACGACGAAGCGCGTTATATCTATTTGTCCGCTTGGCTGGGTGGTCTGGGTTATGATACAGATCGCTTGCGCTCGGATGCTACGTACTCCCGCAATTCGCTGACCGCTGAATGGTTGAAGGGCAATGATTACAACGCCGAAGCTATTTTTCCCAATGATGAACAACGTTTGTTTAATGGGGAAGATGCCGATGAGGAGACGCTTCTCATTGCTCTACGTGAATGGTATAGCTTGATGTTAGAACGGCATGGCAAGAATGTGCCCGATCATCTGAAGATTGACCCAACCACGGCCGTGTGGGGCGACTTACACAAGCTTGCTAGTGAACTAAGCTTCCACCTAGCTGTGCCGATGCCCCATGTCGGTAAAGAAGAGCTGTTTGACGGCAAGACGGGTCATCGTTTTGACCAGCCCGTCACGGTTGGTATTATGCACTTCTTGAAGTTGGCGCATCTTATCGAAGATAAAGCACATGCGCGTTCCACAGGGCCATACTCACTCGTTACGCAACAGCCGCTGGGTGGTAAAGCTCAGTTTGGTGGTCAGCGTTTTGGTGAGATGGAAGTGTGGGCACTAGAAGCATATGGTGCGGCGCACACTCTGCAAGAGATGATTACGGTTAAGTCTGATGATGTTCAAGGTCGGGTAAAGACGTATGAATCAATTGTGAAGGATGAACCGATTGAGGAACCTGGTATTCCAGCTTCGTTCCGCGTTTTGGTCAAAGAACTGCAAAGTTTGGGATTGGCCGTAGAAGCGGTGACGGAAGACGGGGATGTCATTCGGTTTGGTAAAGAAGATGATAAGAAGCAACGGCAGTATGTCGGGTCGGGTCTGATGGATTTAGCTCGCGGCCGCCGTTAAGCTCCCCGTTTTACTTATTTAGCATGTTTTTCAGGCTCGGTTTCTGATTAATAGATTAGAAGCCGAGCTTTTTTCTCTTTTCAGGCGGTCACACGGCCGTGGAAGTTGACTTTAAGCCTGTCTGTGCTAGAATCAAACACCTGCAAACGTTGTTGACGGTCGTAACCTTAGCTGGTTACGAATTAAATAACAAAATAGCAATGGAGGCCGCTTAACAAATTTTGTTAAGCGGCCTCCATTGTCGAGTGAACAACTTGTGCATTTCCATCGTTTTTACAGTTTTTAATAGTGACTTTCTCCAGAGAGTAAGTACTCCTCAGGCTTGTTGGCATTGTTTTACAGCCTGTATCCTGAGTACTGAAGAACCTCTGAAGGCGGTCGTAAAGGAGATTTACTAGCGTGCCAACGATTAATCAGTTAGTCCGCAAAGGGCGTAAGGCCAAGAAGACGAAGAGTAAAGCCCCTGCTTTGCAGTACACGCTTAACTCAGCCAAACAGCGTCGGACGCGGCAACCCAAAGGGGCCCCGCAAAAACGCGGTGTTTGTACCAAGGTCAGCACAATGACCCCCAAGAAGCCGAACTCGGCTTTGCGGAAGGTTGCCCGTGTGCGTTTGACCAATGGAATTGAAGTCACAGCCTACATTGGTGGTGAAGGGCATAACCTGCAAGATCACTCCGTTGTGCTGGTGCGCGGCGGCCGTGTGAAGGACTTGCCCGGTGTTCGTTATCATATTGTACGCGGTAGCTTGGATGCCTCTGGCGTGAATAAACGTCAGCAAGGTCGTTCCAAGTATGGCACAAAGAAACCAAAATAGGTGTAGGAGGGTGGCATCATGCCCAGACGTTATCGTCCCGAAAGAAGAGAAGTAGTGCCCGATTTGCGCTATAACAGCGTACATATTTCCATGTTTATTAATCGGCTGATGAGCAATGGCAAGAAAAGCCTTGCTGTGCGCCTTTTGTACGATAGCTTTGACTTAATCGAACAACGAGCCAAACGGCCCGCAAACGAAATCTTCGACGAAGCTATAAACAACGTCAAGCCACAAGTTGAAGTCAAGGCGCGTCGTGTTGGTGGCTCCACATACCAAGTGCCGATTCCTGTGGAATCATATCGTCAGACAACGCTCGCTATGCGCTGGCTATTAGCAGCCTCACGCTCCCGTGGCGGCCGTTCCATGTCTGAAAAGCTCGCGGCCGAGCTGATGGATGCGGCCAAAGGCCAGGGTGCGGCCGTAAAACGGCGCGACGACACCCACCGTATGGCGGAAGCCAATCGTGCTTTTGCGCATTATCGGTTCTAAGCTGTGCGTGCATATATTTGTGGGGTTAAAACTGGTAGAAAATTATGAGTAGTCGTTATCCTATAGAAAAAGTCCGCAATATTGGGATTATTGCCCATATTGATGCGGGTAAAACCACGACCACCGAACGTGTTCTGTACTATACAGGTATGATTCACAAAATGGGTGAGGTTCATGACGGAGCCGCCACCATGGATCATATGGTACAAGAGCAGGAGCGTGGTATCACCATTACCTCTGCCGCCACAACAACCTTTTGGATGGATCATCAGGTAAATATCATTGATACACCTGGTCACATTGACTTCACGGCCGAGGTTCAGCGCAGTTTACGTGTGCTAGACGGCGGTGTGGTGGTGTTTGATGCTGTTGCTGGGGTTGAACCACAGTCTGAAACGGTGTGGCGTCAAGCTAATGATTACAAAGTGCCACGCATCTGTTTTGTTAACAAAATGGATCGTACCGGTGCTGATTTTGTGCGTACCATCAACATGGTGCGTGACCGCTTAAACGCATCGCCTGTGCCCATTCAATGGCCGATCGGTGAAGAATCTGATTACCGTGGCGTTGTTGACTTGCTGACCCTTGAAGCAAAGGTTTGGGACAGTGGCGACCTTGGTGCAAAGTCAGAAATCATCGAAATCCCAGCTGATATTTTGGATGCAGTTAATACGGCTCGTGAAGAAATGATCGAAGCGGTCGTGGAAACGGATGAAGAGTTGATGATGCGTTATCTCGACGGGGATGATATCTCTGTTGACGAATTACGCGCGGCCGTGCGCAAGGCTACGATTAACAGCACAATTACACCTGTATTGTGTGGAACAGCTTTGCGCAACAAAGGCATCCAGCCTTTGTTAGATGCAGTTGTTTATTATCTGCCCAGCCCTGTGGATGTCCCCCCCGTTAAAGGCATCAACCCAGACACACAAGAAGAGATTGAACGGCATCCATCTGATGATGAACCGTTGTCGGCGCTTGTTTTCAAGATTGTGACCGATCCATATGTTGGTCGTTTGGCTTATTTCCGCGTCTACTCTGGCGTATTGGAAACGGGTCAACGGTTGATGAACACCACCAAAGATAAGAAAGAGCGGATTGGGGTTGTGATTCGGATGCACGCTAACAAGCGTGAAGACCTTAAGGCAGTGCTGTCGGGCGATATTGCCGCTACCCTAGGTCTTAAAAACACCTTTACGGGTGACACGCTGTCTGATGCAGACCACCCAATTTTGCTGGAGGCCATTGAGTTCCCTGCCCCAGTTATCCAAGTTTCCATTGAGCCAAAAACAACCACTGACCAAGACAAGATGGGCATTGCGTTGAAGGCTTTGGCGGAAGAAGACCCGACATTCCAAGTGAAATCTGATCAGCAAACTGGGCAGACTTTGCTATACGGCATGGGTGAGTTGCACTTAGAAGTATTGGTAGACCGGATGTTGCGCGAGTTCAAAGTATCTGCCAACGTTGGTCGTCCACGAGTTGCCTACCGTGAAACGATTACGCGCACGGTTGAAAAAGCGGAAGCACGTTTTGTGCGTCAGACAGGTGGTCGTGGTCAATATGGTCATTGTGTTCTCAAACTAGAGCCGCGTGAGCCGGGGTCTGGGTTTGAATTTGAAAACGGTATTGTGGGCGGGACAATTCCACGCGAATTCATCCGCCCGATTCAGCAAGGTGTTGAAGAGGCTATGCAGAGCGGTGTCTTGGCTGGTTATCCAGTTGTTGATGTCAAGGCGACGCTTTATGATGGCTCTTACCACGATGTTGACTCTTCGGAAATGGCCTTTAAGATTGCTGGTTCAATGGCACTTAAAGAGGGTGTGCAACGGGGCAAACCCGTATTGCTTGAACCTATCATGAAGGTCGAAATCGTGACGCCTGAGGATTATACAGGTGATGTCATCGGCAATCTTTCCAGCAATCGCGGCATGATTGAAGGGATGGAGTTGCGGGTAGATGGCTTACAGTCAATCAAAGCAGATGTGCCTTTGGCGCAGATGTTTGGCTACGCAACCCGTTTGCGTTCGATGACACAGGGACGGGGCACCTTCACGATGGAATTTGATCATTATGCGCCGGTTACTTCAGATGTTGCCGCAGAAATTATGAAGACCGCAAACGTTAATAATTAACTAGCAAAGAGGAACTAGCAATGGGTAAATCAAAATTTGTACGCGAAAAGCCGCATGTTAACATCGGCACAATCGGTCACGTTGACCACGGCAAAACCAGCCTCACGGCCGCTATCACCAAAGCGTTGTCTCTAAAAGGCATGGCAGACTTTTCTGCTTTTGACCAAATTGACAATGCTCCCGAAGAAAAAGCGCGTGGCATCACGATTGCTATTTCGCATGTGGAATATCAAACGGAAAACCGCCACTACGCCCACGTAGACTGCCCCGGTCACCGTGACTACATCAAAAACATGATCACGGGTGCGGCACAGATGGACGGCGCAATTTTGGTAGTGAGTGCGCCTGATGGCCCGATGCCCCAGACCCGCGAGCATGTGTTGCTGGCACGTCAGGTAGAAGTCCCCGCCATGGTCATCTTCTTAAACAAAGTGGACATGATGGACGACGAAGAACTGCTGGAACTGGTCGAACTGGAACTGCGTGAACTGTTGGATCAATATGAATTCAACGGCGACGAAGTGCCAA
Organism: Promineifilaceae bacterium (SeqCode); assembly: GCA_041745395.1. Classification (GTDB taxonomy): domain Bacteria; phylum Chloroflexota; class Anaerolineae; order Promineifilales; family Promineifilaceae; genus Hadersleviella. The sequence continues at coordinate 5,464 of JBGTIZ010000228.1, forward strand.
TTATTCGCGGTAGTGCCCTGCAAGCGTTGGAAGCTCCCAGTGATGCTAGTCATGAAGCTTACGCGCCCATCTATGAACTGATGGCGGCGGTGGATGAGTACATCCCCACCCCCGAACGCGCCACCGAGCGTCCCTTCTTGATGCCCGTGGAAGATGTCTTCTCCATTCAGGGTCGCGGGACAGTTGTCACCGGCCGTGTGGAACGTGGCGTCCTCAAAGCGGGTGAGATCGTCGACGTGGTTGGACTGCGCGAAGACATTCGTCAAGTGACCGTGACCAGCATGGAAATGTTCCACAAGATTTTGGATCGGGTGGAAGCGGGCGACAACGCGGGTTTGCTCCTGCGTGGCGTCAAGCGTGAAGAGATTGAGCGCGGTCAGGTTTTGGCTAAGCCC
>JBGTIZ010000229.1:0-4601 GCA_041745395.1 Promineifilaceae bacterium (SeqCode)
GGTTATTTTTTTGTTTTGGGCTACCGCCCAAACCAAAAAAATACCCTCTTGACAGCGAGGCGCGGCCTGCGGCCACGCCGAAGCATTTTATCGCTTCTGGAAAGCGACACAATTACATCTATTTTAGCAAGCCGTGACCAATACAGAAGAGCGCAAAATTTTTCTCAAGAAATTTTTCTCTTTTCTTCTCTGCGTCTTAGCGAGAGCCTGCTTTTTCAGTAGACTCATGGCTGAGGTGGCGAATAAATGATGCCCCTGACTTTGACGCATTGGTTCAGTTAAATTGTGGAGGTTCTATGAGCGATTCAGACAGTACTGCTTTGCAACAAGCGATTCAAACCCAGTGGGGCAATGCTGGCGGCGAAAAAGTAGCACGGTACTTGGGTGAGTTTTGGGATCGCCAGCGGCACGAACGACGGATAACGGCCGTTGTCGCTGGCAATCACGGCAATTACAACGTCGCCATTGAAGCGCAAGAAAAAGGGATCTGGTCGGCGTGTAGTTGCTATATCGGCAAACATGGCTATTGTCATCACTGCGCGGCACTGGGTCTAACCTTTTTGGCCGAGCCAGATAGTTTTGCCGTGATCGAGAAAGTGGAGAAAACGGCCGTGACCGATCTCGATACCCTTCATGCCTACTTGGAAAGCGTCACCCTAGACGAACTCACCAAGCAAATGCGAGCCAAAGGGATCACCCAAAAGGCATTTTGTGAGGCGGTGGGGATGGGGTCAGGGCATTTAACGGCCGTGAAATCCAGTGAATTGCGCAATCGTCGTTATCATGAATTGGGGGCCATCAAGTTAGCGGTTTTGTGGATGTTAGAGCATTTTTGTGAGTAAGCAAAACGGACCTGGTGTCTCGTCAAGCGTATTTTGATAGATAGTGCAGGAACTTATAGACAAACTATTTAAACCTCGGACATTGTAATTCTGTGAAGCCAAAGCCCTCCCCCAGTTTACGGCAAATGATTGTCCGAACTTAAGCTGGTTTGTCTATTAGTTCCTACGCCGTGGTTATTGTTATCAATTTGTCACTGACACGACACTAGTTCGGAAACCTCTTCAGAGTTACCTTGACCCAATTGCCACCCTCCGCCCGGCCATGAATCGGCGGGTGATCTTTAAAGCCTCAACCAAACCTTTAGGGTCTGCGCTTTTTGGGCCGTGCCCCACCAACTCACCCCACCCCCAGACATTGCCCCTTCCCCCATCTCAAGCTAAAATCACAAACTATACATAACTATCGGGCTTGGGATGCACCCCATCTCATTCAGTAAAGCAAGACCCCCAACCCAACACACAATCGAGGCTCTTCCTATGGCAAACCTATCCCTCCACCTACTGCGCAACGTCAGTGGCGTGGGAGCCGCTACCATTCGCACCTTCCAAGAGGCGGGCTACCGCTCTCTAGAGGATGTAAAAAAGGCGTCCCGCGCTGATTTATTGTCTATCGCTGGCATTGGCGAGGCCACGGCCGACAACATCCTCCACTTTCTCAACAGCCCCGCCCTAGATGACCCCGTCAAGGCGTACCGGCACGACGCCACCCGCAAAAACATCCCCCCCGCTGGGCTAGCGGGACAGGGCAGAGTAGAGGAGCGAGCCGCCGAACGGTACTTTTACGACCCCCACCTGCCCCCCGTGTTGCGCTTTGACGAGACGGGCACAGCAGACCAACTCCCCCACCTGCTACAGGAAGCCCAGCGGCGCAAGCTGACCGAGGCGGAAACGCAACTGCTGGCGGACGCCTTGCGCAACCGACAGCCGTGGCTGGAATGGACGGGCAAGCGGGAAAAACGGTGGTTTGATGTGGACCCCATTGCCCTACACCTGCATGAGCGCGTCTCCACCGAGGCGATTATTGCCACGGCGCGGCGCCAACCGCTCCAAGCCAGCTTGTTTGCCGACCCCGAGCTAGAGTACCGGGAAGCCCTCCGTTTTTATGAACATGATATGGATTGGACGAACCGACTGATTTTGGGGGATAGCCTGACGGTAATGCACTCGCTGGCGCGGCGCGAGCCTGTGGCGGGCACGGTGCAGATGATTTACTTTGATCCGCCGTATGGCATCAATTTTTCAAGCAATTTTCAGCCACTCGTAAATGACCGTGAAGTCAAAGACCGCGCGGACGATTTAACACGAGAACCAGAGCAAATCAAAGCATATCGTGATACTTGGAGATTAGGTGTCCACACCTATTTGGCTTATCTAAAAACCAGATTCAAGTTGGCAAAAGAACTACTCACTCAATCAGGAAGCATCTTTGTTCAGATTTCTGATGAAAATATTCATCGAGTACGGGCACTTTTGGATGAAGTATTTGGCGCCGATAACTTCTGTTCAGTAATTACATTCCAAACAACCACTGGGCAAAGTTCTACCTTAATACCTTCTGTGGCAGACTATATACTCTGGTATGCAGTTGACAAACAAAACATAAAGTATCGTAATCTGTTTGAACAAAAGCAGAAACCAAAGCTAGCCCCCAACGATTGGCTAGAAGAGCCTAATGGTTCTATTCGGAAACCAATTAATTTAGAAAAAATCGCACCGGAAGCCATCCTGGATAATTTACGTATCTTCCGATCCGATAATCTGACTTCAAGTGGAGTAAGCCCGAATACAACCGTGGATTATGTGTTTCAAGGCAAAACCTTTCATCCTAAAAACAATCACTGGAAAACAACTGTCGAAGGATTAAATATCCTTGCTAACGCCGAGAGACTGGTAATCGTAGGAAACACCTTATGCTATAAGAGATATATTGATGACTTCTCTGTAAGTCCAATTACTAATGTTTGGAACGATACACGCTTAAGCACCTTTTCTGGTGCTAAAAAATACGTTGTTGAAACAAATCCAAAAGTTGTTGAAAGATGCATGTTGATGACAACAGATCCAGGTGATTTAGTTTTAGACCCAACATCAGGAAGTGGAACGACTGCATACGTTGCAGAAAATTGGGGCAGAAGATGGATTGCAATTGATACAAGTCGTGTAGCTATTGCTCTATCTAGGCAAAGAATTTTGACTTCCCAATTCAGCTATTTTTCTTTAGAGAATTCAGAGCAAGGAATTGCTGGAGGATTTCAACTCGAAAGCGCACCCCACATTATGCTAAGCACAATATCGAAATGCGATGCACTAAATAATGTTTTTGAGAAATGGAATACACTGCTATCCGAAAAACTAGGAATATTGAATTCGCAACTATCACTGGTTAATCAAACGATCCGAACAAAATTACAGCGCAAACTTGTAGACAAAGAACGTTCGGAAGGTAAAAATGCTATCACTGACGCCGACGAACGCCGCTGGAACCTCCCCAAAGAGGGCGAAACGTGGCAAGAGTGGGAAGTCCCCTTCGACAGTGACCCCGACTGGCCCCAACCCCTGCAAGAGGCCCTGCACGCTTATCGCCAAGCGTGGCGGCAAAAAATGGACGCCGTCAACGAGACAATCGCGGCCAGTGCCCCCCAAGAAATCCTCGTAGACCAGCCCAAAATCGTCAAAAACGTCACCCGCGTCAGCGGCCCCTTCACCGTCGAAGGGGTGCAACCGATAGAACAATCCTTCGACGCCAGCGCCGACACCCCCATCGGCGGCGAACCTGACCCGCTCGAAGCGTTTGGCATCGAACAAGACCCCATCAACGCCGAAGCGTACCTCGACAAAATGGTCAAGCTCCTGCGCCAAGACGGGGTGCGCTTCCCCGACAACAAAGTCGCCACCTTTGCCCGGCTCACCCCCCTCAGCGGTGAAAACCTCCACGCCACAGGGGAGTGGGTGTTAGGCGACCAAACTCGGCTCGTCGCCGTCGCTTTTGGCCCCCAATACGGCCCCATCACCGCCAAACAGGTCGAAGATGCCCTCTGGAGCGCCAGCCGGGGCGGCTACGATGACCTCGTGCTGGCTGGCTTTACGATAGACGGCGCGGCGCAAGCGATTATCCAAGACGACCCCAACCCGCGCGTGCGCACCCACCTCGCCCACATTCGCCCCGACGCCAACCCCGGCATGGGCGACCTGCTCAAAGACACCCCCAGCAGTCAGCTTTTCACCGTCTTTGGCGAGCCGCGCATCTCCCTCAAGCCGTTAGACAACGGGGAGTACGAAGTGACGATGGAAGGGGTGGACATTTACGACCCCGTCGCCAACACTATTCACGCCACCAAAGCGGACAAAGTGGCCGCGTGGTTCCTCGACCCCGACTACAACGGGCAAACCTTCTGCATCGGCCAAGCGTTTTTCCCCGACAAAAGCGCGTGGGCTAAGCTCGCCAAAGCGCTCAAAACATTGGTAGACCCGCAACGCTTCGCCGCCTTCTCCGGCACTACCTCCCTCCCCTTCCCCGCCGGCGAACATAAACGCGCGGCCGTGAAAGTGATTGACCCACGCGGCAACGAGGTCATGCGGGTGATGCACTTGGGCAACAGAGGAGAGATGCGGTATGAGTGACGTGCAACAGCCGCTCCCCATTCAGCCCGTCGAACGGCCGATTTTGTGCAGTCCCTACCTCGAGCCAGACAAACATTGGGTGTACGAGACAAACACGGGCGAGGCGAAACTATTCCCCGGCCGTCGCCCCGCTTCCTA
>JBGTIZ010000230.1:0-3073 GCA_041745395.1 Promineifilaceae bacterium (SeqCode)
GATTGCCAACGAGCGCGTAATCGTTTGATGATTGAACTGGGATTTAGTTTATTTAGCATGTGGTTCTCCAAGTAGCGAAAACCAGAAGCTATCATATTTTCCCTGCTTTGTCATCGAGTTTTTTAGATTTAGAATTGCTGGTTTCATAGTGAAAAAAGTGCTGAGTGCGGAGCGATGAGCGATGAGTGGGCTTCGACAAGCTCAGCCAGCGGATACTCATCGCTCAGCACTCATCGCTCGTTACTCGCTTTGCTCATTGTTCATTGCTCATTGTAAAATTGCGGTTATATGATGATAACGCAGAAAGTGACACGACGGGGCGCGGGGCTGGGGTTGGTGGTAGTGTTGTCCACGGCCGTGGTGACTCTATTTTACTACCTATTCACACTTCTCCAACTAACCGGCGGACAACTGGGTGCGCCACTCGATGATGCGTGGATCCATTTGCAGTTTGCGCGGAACATCGCCCAAGGGCACGGCTTTAGCTATAACCCCGGCCAGCCGACGCCCGGCTCAACCGCGCCGCTCTGGACAATCTTACTCGCTCTGCCCGCTTTGTTCAGCACAGAAGCCAGTTTTTTGCTGGGGTCGGTTCTGCTTTTGAGCGGGGTGGGTTATCTCACGGCCGTGGGAATCGCCTATGGCTTCGCGCTTGATTTGTCGCGCAAGGTGTGGGTCGCCTTGCTGGCGGGCTGGGGCACGGCCTTAACGGGGCGATTTTTGTGGGCGGGGCTGTCCGGTATGGAGGCCACTTTGTTCGCCGCAGTTTCGCTCACGGCCGTGTGGCTGTTCACGCGGGTCGGCCTGCGCTGGTGGGTCGCCGTCCTGTTCGGCCTAGCCAGTCAGCTACGCCCAGAGGGGCATTTGCTGTTTGCCTTAGCGGTACTGGTGCAGGGTGCAGGGTTCATGGTGCAAGGTGCAAAAGGCAGGGTGCAGGGGGTAGCTGGGCTACGCGCCTTCATTGCTTCATTTTGGCAACCCGTTTTGGTTTACGCGCTCATCTCCCTGCCCTATGTGCTGTTCAGCCTGAGCACGACGGGTCAGCCGTTGCCCAACACGTTTTACGCTAAGGCGGGAAGCGATGGAGCGTATGGCTGGCGATTTTTGCAGGATACAGTGCGCCTTCATTTTTTTGATAATTCCGTGGCGTTTGGGCTGATGCTGGTGGGCTGGTGGGCAACGTGGCGCAAAAGTCCACTCACCGCCGTGTGGTTGGTCGGGTTGCCGCTGATTTTTGCTTTTACGGTCGACGGGGTGTGGCACCACGGCCGTTACACCATGCCGCTCATCCCCTTTGTGATGGTCACGGCCGCGCTGGGGGCGCACTGGCTGGCGCAAAAATTGCCCAACCCGCGCGTGGCGCAAGCCGTTTTGCCGCTTTTACTACTGCTGGGTGGGTTGTGGCAGGTTCCCGCTTGGGCGACGATGCTGGGGCATAATGCGCGGGAGATTATCGAGATTGATGTGGCTTTGGGGGTGTGGTTGGGAGAGAACACGGCCGTGGGTGACATCATCGCCGTCGATGATATTGGCGCGATCGCCTTCTTCTCTGAACGGGAAATCGTAGACCTCAACGGGCTGGTTTCCCCCGAACTATGGCCCGCCATTCGCCAAGCGGAACGCCCCCGCCGCAACCAAGAACTCACCCGCCTGCTCTCCCTGCGTGACCAGCCCCCCGCTTACGTCGCCTCGTTCCCGCTCTGGCGGTGGGAAATCATTACTAATCCTGTCGTCGCCACCGAACTGCACCACGTCCGCACCGAGACGGCTACGATAACGCTCCAGCAAGATGCGTATGTGCATCAAATCGCGTGGCCCTATCTGCCACCCCACGCCGTCACGCCTGCTAACGCCCAAGCCCTCTTTGGGGACGCGCTTCTCCTGCGGGGCTACGAGTTAGACACGGCCAGCGGCCAGTTGACGCTCTTTTGGGAGAGCGTCGCCCCCGTGGCGATTGATTATGACCTGTTTGTGCATATTCTGAATGAAGCGGGGCAAATCGTAGCCCAAATTGACCAGCAACCCGTCGCGGGGCTGGCGCCGACGAGCGTCTGGCAGGTGGGAGATGTCGTGCGCGACCCGCTTCCGCTTCCCGCAGGTTTGGGGGCAGGGACGTATCGGCTTAATGTGGGGCTGTATGCGCGGGAAACAGGGGCACGGTTGCCCGTCGGCGCGGGGGATGTGTGGCTGTTGGGGGAGTGGGTAGTGGAGTAGGATGTCAGGCCAAACTGGTAGGCGTTCAGCTACTAGGCAGCATTTCAGCCAGTCAGCTAACTAGACTGCGTGCCCAACTTGATTTTTTCGACTCAACAGGGATTGCTGAGCCTACTGAAAAAAGCTAACCGCAGAGAGCGCGGAGGACGCAGAGAGAAAAAACATCTCGAGAAAATCTCCGCGCTCTCCGCGTCGTCTGCGGTGAATTCGATCTTTTTTTAGGGGACTCAGGGCTGAATGCTTACACAAATACTTCCTATATTTGGGGAAGATACCTCTCTTGTTTTGTCAGCTTTCCCACGGCATATCCTCCCAGTGGAGAAATTCATAAATAGCCTCTGTAACAATACTGTAGCCATCCCCCTTGCGATTTCGCCGCTTATATTCCACCCCGGCATCCTCAAACAGTTTTTCTACTAAGCCGCGCAATTCATCTCCTTCGCCTTGCTCAAAATTCTCGTAGGCATTCTCGAATATTGTGGATAGTTGTGCCGCTGAATCACTGTTGACGTTCTCTTTGTATGCGACCGATTCGGCATAGGTTAAAAATCCAGCCACAACAACTGACAAACGATGCGTGCGGCCATCAGGCACCAGCGTTTGCAACATAGAGACCCACGTACTGTATATCTTTTCCCCGACTACATTTTCCAACATAACTCGCCTCCTTTATTGCAAGAATAGGAAAGTAGATTTGGCAAAAAATGTAGTGGTCACAAATCAGTAACGTACTTTTTTTGACAAAAGGCGTCTCTTCTCAACCGACTAGCTTCGTCGTGGCCTGCGGCCACGACTCGCTGGAAAGAGGGTGTTTTTTTCGTTTGGGCAGTTGCCCAAACAAAAAAAACACCCTTATGAC
>JBGTIZ010000231.1:0-9776 GCA_041745395.1 Promineifilaceae bacterium (SeqCode)
AAGGGTGTGAAACTTACTGAAAAAGAGATGGATCTACTTGAGGAACGCTTTGAACGCTTGGATGGTTTAGGAAAATGGTTTGTGCTTATCAAGCCTCAGACTAAAACCTTGTCCGTATAGTTATTTATTTTCGTTGGCCTATGATCTACGATTTGGTTATCAAAAATGGGACGGTGGTGACAACCACGGCCGTGTTTACCGCCGATATTGCCATCACAGACGAAAAAATCACGGCCGTGGGACAACACCTCCACGGCCGTGAAGAAATAGACGCCACGGGATGCTACGTCCTGCCGGGTGGGGTAGACATCCACGTCCACATGCAAATGCCCCTACCCAGCGGCGTCATTTCCGCCGACAGCTTCGCCACGGGCACACGCGCCGCCGCCCTCGGGGGCACAACCAGCATCATCGACTTTGTAGCCGCCGAACCAGAGGAGAGCTTGCTGACCGCGCTTGCCAAACGTCGCGCCGAAGCGGATGGGCAGGTGGCGATTGATTACGGCCTGCACATGACCATCACGCCCGAGGATATTGCGGGGGGGAAGTTGGGGGAACTCACGGCCGTGGTCAAATCTGGCATTCCCACCTTCAAGCTGTACATGGCCTACGGCTTTCGGCTCAACGACAGCGAATTGCTCCGCGCCCTGCAAGCCATCAAAAAAGTGGGCGGCTTGCCCGTCGTCCATGCCGAAAATTGGGAAGTCATCACCACCCTGATTGCCCAGCACCTAGCCGAGGGCAAAACGGAACCCCGCTGGCATCCCGTCTGTCGCCCGCCGGAGTTCGAGGCGGAGGCGGCGCGGCGGGTGATTATTTTGGCCGAATATGTGGGCGTACCGCTCCATATTTTCCATGTCTCTTGCCCTGAGGTAGTAGCGGAAATTGTGGCGGCAAGGGGTCGAGGCACGGCCGTGACGGGTGAAACCTGCCCCCAATATCTCTACCTGACCCAAGACGCCTACGACGCGCCCGGCCTCGCCGGAACCCTCCCCATCTGCGCCCCGCCGTTGCGTCCGCTAGCCGCGCAACAAGGATTATGGCAAGCCCTCGCCGCTGGTCATTTGCAAATTGTCACCACCGACCATTGCCCCTTCAACACGGCCGACAAAGCGCGTGGCCTGCACGATTTTAGCCAGATACCGGGCGGCGTGCCTTCGATTGAGATGCGGCTGGCAGGGATTTATCAGGCGGTGCGGCGGGGAGAATTATCGTTAGAACGCTGGGTAGACCTCTGTTGCACCACCCCCGCTAAGCTGGCCCGTTTGGCGCACAAAGGGGTGCTTGCCCCCGGCTATGATGCCGATGTCGTCATCTTCGACCCCCACGCCGAGCGCACCCTCACCCGCGAAACCCTACACGAAAACGTCGATTGGACGCCTTACGACGGCCTCACCTTCACCGGCTGGCCCCGTACGACGCTATTGCGCGGGCAACTTGTGGTCAGGGACGGCGTTTTTGTAGGCACAGGCCATAAGGGCAAATTTGTAGCGCGTTAATTGCTCATTTTTCCATTTAGAAAGACACGCCCCCATCTGGCAAACATGGTGTAAAATGTCTACACAACAGACATATCATGCCATCTCACCATAGTTAAGCGACAAAAAACAAGCACACTCATGATTATATGGACAAATTACATGAGGTATCGTGCCCAACTCCGAGGGTTTGACCTAGAAAAATTGGCACAAATCATCACTCATTCTACTGAAAGATATTACGATACCGAAACAGGGCGTACCGTTATCGTTGGACGGCATGACAACAAATTGGTTATCATGCCCTATGAGACGGTTCAAAACACGATTACACCCATCACCGTACACACCACGACTCGCCAACAAATTAACTTTCGGCTAAAGACAGAGAGATTCATCCATGAATAACACCAAGATGCAATATTTTGAACAGGAAGACATTCTCCATCTGCTTATTTCTGATGAACCAGAAGCAAACAGCGTCGAACTAGGCCCAAACATCACGGCCGAGTTGAATGCGGACGGAGAACTCATCGGGGTAGAAATCCTGAACGCCTCTGTGTTTCTACGAGACACAATCATGGAATCCATCCAGTTCAAGATGTTACAAGCGGCTACTGCCCAAGTCGTATAGGAAAGCAAAAAACCAGCCGTTAGCACTGAAAAGGACAAATCTCTCGCAAAGACGCGAAGGGCGCAAAGTTTTTCTCGAGAAGATTTTCTCGACAACACACCCGCCCCTTTTCTTCCTTCTTCCATCTTCCCTCGTCCTTTTTTCACCCCCCTTCCAACTCCTCCGCCAGAACCCGCCGCAAAATCTTGCCAATAAACGACTTGGGCAAGGATTCGCGGATAATGATTTCATCAGGCACGGCCGTGGTTTTACCGCCATTTGGTAAATATGGTGTAAAATGTCTATACAACAGACATACAATTTTGTGGAGGACACAATGAGTAAAACAGCCGTGATTACCGCTCGGATTGAGCCAGAACTGAAAGCAACAACCGAACAAATTTTTGCCCAATTGGGGTTAACCACAACCCAAGCCATCACCCTTTTCCTGAACCAAGTTGCGTTACAACAAGGGTTGCCTTTCAGTGTTAAACTGCCAAACGCCACCACCGAAGCCGCTTTAGCAGAAGCACAACAGCGGCAAAACCTCACGACCTATGCGAGTGCTGAGGCTTTGTTTGCTGATCTTGGTATCGAATGAAAGAGTTAAGTCGCACAAATCAATTCAAGCGGGATGTCAAGCGACAGCAAAAGAGGGGCAAGGACTTTACCAAGTTTAAGGTGGTTATCAAACAATTGCTGGCTGGGCAAGAATTGGCCGCCCATTACCGTGATCACGTCTTGATAGGACAATATAAAGGGACACGAGAATGTCATATTGAGCCAGATTGGCTATTGGTATATGAAGCGACTGAAACAGAAATTATATTAGTTCGTACAGGAAGCCACTCAGATTTATTCAGTTGACTGCATGTAGGACGGCCGTGTTTCTCTCCAAACACGGCCGTGATTTTTCACCCCCTCACCCCTCAACACCCTCTCCTTCCAACTCCTCCGCCAGCACCCGCCGCAAAATCTTGCCAATAAACGACTTAGGCAACGACTCACGGATAATGATTTCGTGAGGCACGGCCGTGTCCTCGAGCCTTTTGTGACACAAATCCAAAATCTCCGCTGGCGTCAACGTACTGCGCGGCCGTGGGACCACAAACGCTACAATCCTCTGCCCCGCCGCCGCCCGCTTATCCCCCTGCCCCAGCACCGCCACCTCGAGGATTTTGTTATGCTCATAAATCACTTCCTCCACATCGCGCGGGTAAACAATGTCCCCGCCCGCCACATAAATAATCTCGCTAAAGCGGTTGATGATGCGAAAATAGCCATCTCTATCCTGTAAAGCCACATCCCCCGTATCCAGCCAGCCATCATCCAGCACAATGCTATTGTCCAACGAGCCATCCCGTTGCCAATACCCCTGCATCACCTGCGGCCCCTGAATGACCAGCTCCCCAATGTGGCCGATGGGCAAATCTTCCCCTGTTTCAAAATCAATGATTTTGGCATTCGTGTTGGGCAGGGGCAGACCAATCGAGCCTTCTTTGCGATTATTCTGCACGGGGCTGGCGTGCGTCACGGGCGACGCTTCGGACAGGCCGTACCCTTCGAGTAGCTTGCCCAGGGTCAGCTTCTCAAACGCCTCCTGCACCTCGATGGGCAAGGGGGAGCCGCCGCTAATGCAGATGCGCACCGAATGCAGGCCAAATTCGCGCACGAGCGGGGCTTGGTTGATGGCGGCGAACATGTGGGGCGCACCGGCGAAGGCGGTCACGCCATAATCGAGCACATGCTCGAGCAGTTCGCGCACGTCAAAGGTGGGGAGCAACACGGTGGTCGCGCCAAGGGCGATGGGCAGGCTCAGCCCGGTCATGAAGCCGAAGCTGTGTAAATAAGGGGCCACGGCGAGGGTCACTTCTTGGGCAAAAACGAGTTCGGGAACCCAGTGGCGAATTTGCAGGGTGTTGGCGACCAAGTTGTAGTGGGAGAGGGTGACGCCTTTGGCGCGAGCGACGGTGCCGCTGGTGTAGATAATCATGGCCAGGTCGTCGTGGTTGACCTGAATATGGGGGCGGGTGTCGGGCAGGTCGGCAATTAGCTCTTCCCAGAGGTCACCTTGGGCGCGGAGGGCGTCGAGCCGTAGATTGGCGCCGTCGGGCAGTTGCCATTGCTTGAGGAGTTGCTGGTAGATTTTGTCGGGCACACGGCCGTGTATCTGCACAAAAATCGCGTCTTCCAGCAACTCGGCCGTGTGTAGCGCGGCCACCCGCTCATGCGCTTCCCGCAGGGTGATGAGCAGTTGAGGCTGGGTCTCCCGCATCTGGCGCATCAATTCCGCCTGGTCAGCGTCAGGGTTGGGCAAAACGACGATGCCCCCAATGCTCAGCACGGCATAAATGCTCACGGCCGTTTCGGGCATGTTGGGGAGCAAAATCATGACCCGCTCTCCCTTGCGTACCCCCAGCCCGTGCAGAGCATTCGCCAGCTGATTAACCTGAGCCTGAAACTGGGCGTAGGTCATCTCTTCGCCAAAGAAGATAAAGGCGTGTTTGTGGGGAAGCCAATCGGCCGTGCTTTCGAGCAGGCTGTACAGGGGGCGACGGGGAATGGGAATAGAAGAGGGCACGCGCTCATCATAATGCCACAACCACGGCCGTTCCCCTTCGGTCGCCAGCAATGGCTCCCCCAAATCCCGCCAATAACGTCGCCGCTTATCGTCAATAAAGCGTTCAATGGTGCGAATGACCGCCTGATGCCGCTCAAGCTGGACTTTGTGTTTGGCTGACCCCACATCCACCTCTTCCGCTTCGGGAATGTGGTTGACCACCTCGCTAAACACACGGCGGGGAAAATAATTATCCTGTTCGCCCGTAATAATCAGGGTGGGCGTGCTGATTTGCCCCATTTTTTCCCACCCTTGCCAATGGCGCATATTGTTGGCCATCATGCGCTGGGCGACGTGCAGTTCGTTGTCCCAGCGGGGGCGATATTTCCATAGTGGACGCAGTAAATCGAGGGGGAGCTTGAGTAAATAATTGGCGAACCAAGGCAACGGAAATTCCCCGGCCGTGGCGATGAGAATGAGTTTGTCCAGCCGTTCGGGATGCGCCACGGCGTACTCGACCGCAATGGAGCCGCCAAACGAATGGGCCACCAGCGTAAACTGCTCGGGCAAGCCCCGCTTCTCCACGATGGCGTGTAAATCAGCCACCATTTCATCCATCGTGTAGCGCGTGTAGGGAGCGTCGCTCTGCCCGTGGCCGCGCAAATCGGGTGCTAGCACTCGATAGCGGCGAGCAAAATGGTTAATCTGGAACTCCCACGACTCCAGTACGCCCGCGTAGCCGTGGACAAACATAATGGCCTTGTCTGCCCCCTCTGGCCATAAATCCACGACGCTGAGAAATTGATTCTCAACAGCAGGAATCGGCACCTTGACCCGGTACAGGTCATAGTCGAACAAAATATCCCGTCGCGTAACGCCTCGTAGTTTCTTTTTCATAACGACTTATGGTAAAGCAACAGCTAACAATGAGCAATGAGTAAGGAACAATGAACAAAGGGGGTGTGCCACTCTCAACTCTCTCGCGCTCTCTTTCTCTCTTGCTCATGGCAAAGATGACATTTTGCTTTTGTTTGCTGGCGTTTTGTCACTTTAGAAGCGGTAGCCCCTGCCGCATACTGAAGGTGAGTGGAAACCGTCGCTAAGTGTGTAGACCCTGAGCAATCCCCCTCTCAAGAAAAACTGTACGCCTTTCGTAACCCGATCCCTTTGCTCATTGTTCATTGCCAGGAGGTTCATGATGTTCAAGAAAATTTTGGTTCCTCTAGATGGGTCGAAACTGGCGGAGCAGGCGTTGCCGACCGCGCTGAAATTGGCCACGGCCGTGGGTGGGCAAATTATCCTCATGCGTGTGCCCCAATACCACGAAGTCATGACCATGGCCTCCGTCGGCGGCGAAATGCCCCCCGTTGCCCTCAGCGGTGACGACAGCCACGAAGCCGAAGCGTATCTTAACGAGGTCGCCCTCTTTCATAATAGGGAAACAGTGCATTTGGTGACCCGGCTGGGCGATGGCGACCCCGCCAGCGCTATCGTAGACATCGCCGCCGCTGAAGAAGTCGACCTCATCGTAATGTCTACCCACGGCCGTGCTGGACTCGCTCGCTGGGCACTGGGCAGTGTCGCCGAAAAAGTCCTGCGTGCCGCCACTGTGCCCGTCGTCATCCTGCGCGACGACCAGCCTATTGAGCAAATCCTCGTCACCCTGGACGGCTCTGACTTAGCTGCCACCGCCCTCGAACCCGCCCTGCGCTTAGCCCAAGCTCTCGAGGCCAAAGTCACGCTCCTGCGCGTTCAGCCGTATGAGAGCTACGCCAATCGGCTCGAAATTGACGAATACATGCGTTTTGAATATGGGCTGGACAAAAACCTCGAAGACCTGACTCGCGAACGCATCCGCTGGTACATGGAAGATATGCTCGACAAACAGGCTCACTTTGGCGTCCCCTTGCAATACGCCATCGTCATGGGCTTCGCCGCCGATGAAATCCTAGCCTATGCGGAAAAAGAAGGCTTAGACTTGATTGTCATGTCTACCCACGGCCGTACTGGCCTGAGCCGCTGGGTCTATGGCAGTGTCACCGAAAAAGTCCTGCGCGGCACCACGTGCGGCATGATGGTGGTCAGATCAATGGCAGACAATGAGCAATGAGCAATGAGCAATGAACAAAAGGTTGGTTGGTGGGGATGTGTGTGCGGTTTGAACGTGCTTTTTATCGACGGAAACGCCAAGCTCCTCAAGCCGACTAAAAATCGAGACTCTTTGAGAATTCACGGGGTCAATGAGCAACCCTCTTGGCTAAACAAGCCACGCCCAGAAAAAAAGTACGTGATACATGACACGTGATACATGACACGTGACACGTGATACCGTTGAAAACTCCACGAAATCCGAAAGACCCAAAATTGAGAGACTACTCCTATGAAACTAGAATATGTCAAAGATTGGATGAGTGCGCCTGTTACCACAATTTTGCCTAATACCCGTCTGCTGGAAGCGCACCAAATCATGATTCAGCAAAAGATTCGCCGTTTGCCTGTGCTCACTTCGGCTAATGACCCCGTGCCGCAAAAGCTGGTGGGCGTGGTCACGCGGGGCGATATTCGCGCGGCGGAGCCGTCGGTGGTGGCCTCGCTGGGGATGCAGGAGCTACGGGCGGAATTGGCTAAGCTCACCATGGAGCAGTTTATGACGACTGACCTGATTACCGTCACGGCCGTGACAACAATCGGCACGGCCGCGCAACTCATGCTCATCAACAACGTCGGCGGCCTGCCCGTCCTCGACGACGACGGCTGTCTAGTCGGCATCATCACCGAATCCGACATCTTCCGCATGGTGGTGCGGCATGAGTGGCAGTTGAGTGTGGCAAGCGTGTAGAGACGAGGAAGAGAGGAAGGGAGGGGGAGAGAAAGAGAGGAAGGGCGAGACCCTTCCTCTCTTTTTGTCTAACGTTGGTGGGGAAACCGCTGGTCGCTAATCCAATCTACCACATCAGGAAAGTCCGTTTCAGGCAAGGGTATCTCACTCGTAACGATAACCTGATTCCCAAAAATATCGGTCACGCGGAATGTCGGTCGCCCGGGGCTGACGCCTGAGCGGGTAAAATAATTGTAAAATTGGCGCGTCATCGGCAAATATTCCCCATTTTGAAGCACCTCCATCTGTACCACAGGATGGGGCAATTTGCGCACCTGCACGGCCGTCCAATAACGACTACTGCCCTCTTTATAACGAAAGATAAGCGGCTCGCTGACGGGCACGCTCAGCAGTCGCCACGTAATGGGCACGCGCCCCTGAATGCGCTCCGCTATCTGGTCAAACGCATCAGGACTAAGGTCAAGGTCGCCATAGGCGCATTCGGGGCAACGGTTGACCAGCCGCACGATGACCGTACCCGCTGGCCCCGTCACCTCGGCATACGCTCCGCACAGGGTGGCGGGGGGATAAGTCTGCCCATTCATTTGAAAGGCGTTGAACTGGCTATTGTTCACCGCCGCGATAAAGCGGGGACCCCATTCAAAATCAAACATGCATGTTTCGATGCCCCCGCTGTTGTTAAAGTAGTACGTGCCCTCTCCGCTAAACGTCGGGCCAAAAGGCACAGGGTCAGTCGCTTGAATGGTGTCCGCTGAGCTGATCAGGGGCAAATAAAGCTGAAAGTCGTTTTCAGCCGTGGCCGTTGTTTGCGAAAAAACCACGGCCGTGGACAAACAAAACAACATCAACAGTAAAAACCATCTCCGCATCACAAACCTCCGTTTTTGTTCAGTGTGCTTCGCGCCGCAGGCGCATTCATCGCTCATCGCTCAGCACTTCCTCACTCCGCCACCGCCGCCCACACCGCATCCCCCAACGCCTGCCACCGCGCCGTGGCCGCCTCATCCGCCAGCAGGCGATTCGATGTAAAGGCCAACACAATCTGCTTCTCCTTATCCGCCCACGCCACACTGCTCCTCTGTCCCGCATGACCAAACGTAGACAAGCTTGACCCACGGCCGTAAGTCCACTGGTTGGCATTGGGTGCATCAGGCGGTTTGGGGCCGCTCAGCCCAAAGCCATACGCCCAATGCACATAAGACTCCAATGTCTCATCCATCCCCTCCGACCCCCTGCTCGTCGCTTGGCGCACTGTCTCGGGCTGGAGAATGCGCCGACCCGCGTAGACTCCCTCGTTGAGCATCATCTGATAGAAAACGGCCAAATCCCGCGCGGGCGCGTTGAGCGTGGCGGCGGGCACAACGACATGCCGCGCCCGCCGAAAGAGCAAAACCATGTTGCGCTGGTCGGGTGCGCCCCAGTAAATTTGCGCCGCACGGCCGTGTTCCTCGTGCGGCAGTCCCAAATAGCTATTTTTCAACCCCAGCGGCTCAAACAAATGCGCCCGCATATATTCCTCGATAGGTTGACCCGTCACCCGCCGCACCAATTCCCCCAGCACAAACCCATTATTGACCAAATGATACGCCGTGCGCGTGCCGGGTTCATACTCGGCGGGCAAATTGGCGACATAATCCACGACCCGTTCCCACCGCCACCAGCGGGGAATTTGCGGATACGTGCCCCGCGAGGGAATGCCCATCTGATGAAGCAAAGCGTGGCGCATGGTGGCCGTTTCTTTGCCGTTACAGGCAAATTCAGGCCAATACTCCCCAATCAGGGCGTCTAGCTCCAGTTTTCCCTGCTCGATGAGTTGATGCACACACACGGCCGTGAACGACTTGCTCACCGAGAACGCTTGGAACGGCGTATCGGGGCGCACCGATTGGGGCTGACGGGCACGCAACACCCCGATTGTACGGTCGAGAAGCACACGGCCGTGGCGCACCAACACCAACTGCGCCGCATAATGCAACCCCTGCGCATACTGCTCTTCAAACACCTGCTCCAAGGCCGCCACCCCCGCTCGGCTCATGCCCACCAACTCAGGGTCAATCTCCTGCCAAGCCAACGGTTCTGTCATGGTTTTGTTCATATACACCTGCAACTTTTGTATGAAAAATAGAGTAATGTGTAGTGGTCACGAATCAGTAACGTACTTTTTTTGACAAAAGGCGTCTCTTCTCAACCGACTAGCTTCGTCGTGGCCTGCGGCCACGACTCGCTGGAAAGAGGGTGTTTTTTTCGTTTGGGCAGTTGCCCAAACAAAAAAAACACCCTTATGAC
>JBGTIZ010000232.1:0-16594 GCA_041745395.1 Promineifilaceae bacterium (SeqCode)
GTCATAAGGGTGTTTTTTTCGTTTGGGCAGTTGCCCAAACGAATAAAACACCCTTATGACAGGCGAGCCGCCGTAGGCGGCGAGGTGTGCCGAGACAGGATTTTTTGTGTGAGTAATTTGTGACCAATACAAAATTTTGGCATAACAAAACAAATCAGTGGCTCATTGCGCTATTTCTGTCTTGACACCCTTCCTACCTTTGCTACACTTTTTCAAAGACAGCATACATAGTGGGTCACAACATGCAGGAGGAGTGACGATGAGTAAGCATCGCATTTTTACAACAACATTTGCCAGCGTTTACCCGCTGTATGTCCAAAAAGCGGAACGTAAAAATCGGACGAAAGAAGAAGTTGATACCATCATCTGCTGGTTGACGGGTTATGACCAAGAGGGATTAGAGGAGCAAATCAAACAGGAAAACAGTTTTGAAGGCTTTTTTGCGGAAGCCCCCGAGCTTCATGCCAATAGGTCGCTTATCAAGGGTGTCGTGTGCGGGGTTCGCATCGAAGAAATCGAAGACCCACTGATGAAAAAAATTCGCTATTTAGACAAACTGATTGATGAGCTTGCCAAAGGAAAGAAAATGGAGAAGATTCTGCGGCAATAACCCGTTTCGCAATAAGCGCGTTGTTGCCGATAAAATATGTACTTCAGGAAGCTGATCTCCCCCGTTGTGCTAAAAAACAGGTGCAAATATGAAATTTGGTTACACAATCATCTACGTTCCCGCTGTTGCTGAATCATTAGCCTTCTTTGAGGAGGCCTTCGGTTTGTCACGCCGTTTTCTGCACGAGTCTGGCGACTATGGTGAACTTGAAACTGGAGAAACAACGCTCGCGTTTGCCTCACATGAATTAGGTGAAATGAACCTGCCGACTGGGTTTGTGGCGGCAAGTGAATCTAGCAAGCCGCTTGGTTTTGAAGTGGTCTTGGTTACGCTGACTGTGGCCGAGGCACACGCCAAGGCCTTGGCGGCAGGTGCCGCAGAGGTAAAAGCTCCAGAGTTGAAGCCGTGGGGACAAGTTGTTTCTTATGTCCGTTGCCCCGATGGTACTTTGGTTGAAATTTGCTCACCGATAGGTGACTAAATGACGGAAACCTATGAATGATTACGCTCTTTAATCCCCAATCCTCGGCCAATGGCAAACCCGTTTTGCCCATGTCTCTGCTGGCTGTCGGCGCCGTGCTAGAGGGACAATACGACTATGCCATCCTCGACGGCAACCTGCTGGGTGATGCCCTGGCGGGGCTGGACAGCCATTTGCAAGCGGTTGCCCCCCCGCGTATTTTGGCCGTGACGGTTATGCCTGGCCCGCAATTGGAGCAGGCGACGCCCCTGTGTCGCACGCTCAAGCAGAGGTATCCTGACCTGATTATTGTGTGGGGGGGGTATTTTCCCACCCAGCATTGGGATGTTTGCCTGCGGGCAGAGTATGTGGATTATGTGGTGCGCGGACATGGGGAGTATGCTTTTCTGGCCTTGATGGATTGGCTCCACGGCCGTGTCCCCACCCCTACCGCCCCTACCGACATTCTCGGTCTCGCCTACCGCGACGAAACAGGCACACCCGTCACCAATGCCCTCGCCCCCATTCCGCCCCCCCACAAACTCCCCCTGTGGAACTTCGACCGCGTACCCGTCCCGCGCTACGTGCGCCCCACCTTCCTCGGGTCGCGCACCCTCGGCTACCACTCCTCCTACGGATGCCCCTTTTTCTGTAATTTTTGCGCCGTGGTCAACATGGTCAACGGCCGTTGGCTCCCCCAATCAGCCGAAGCGGTGGCGCACATCGCCCATGAATACCACCAGCGTTGGCAGGTGAATGCCATTGAGTTTTACGACAACAATTTTTTCACCCACGAGGCGCGCGTGGCTGAATTTAGCGAGCGCATTATGGATTTGGGAATGGCGTGGTGGGGGGAGGGGCGCATTGATACCATGATGAAATACAGCGACCACACTTGGGCGTTGATGCGGGACGCGGGGCTAAAAATGGTCTTTCTGGGAGCGGAATCGGGATCCATGGCCACCCTAGCGCGGATGGATAAAGGGGGCCAAATGAGTCCCGACAAGACGTTGGCTATTGTGGCCAAAATGGCTCAGTATGGCATTGTGCCCGAACTCTCTTTTGTGATGGGCAATCCGCCCGAACCCGAACAGGATGCCCATGAGACGATGTTGTTTATCCGCCAGGTGAAACAGATTAACCCAGCGGCGGAGATTATTATGTATTTGTACACCCCCGTGCCCTTGGCGGGGGATTTGTATGATGAGGCGCAAGCGGGGGGATTTGCCTTTCCCCAAACGTTGGACGAGTGGGTTAGCCCTGAATGGCTCGATTTTTCCCAGCGGCGCAGTGTGACCATGCCGTGGATGAAGCGGCCGTTGCACCAGCAGTTGTATGATTTTGAGCGGGTCTTGAACGCTTATTATCCGACCACCACGGATATGCGGCTGACGGGGGCGCGGCGCAAGCTGTTACGCTGGGCGGCCGCTTGGCGTTATCATAGCCAAATTTATCGCACACCACTGGAGTTGCGCCTCCTGAATCGCCTCTTCGCTTACCAACGGCCAGAGACTTCGGGGTTTTAGACGAAAAGGGTGGGATAACTTCTCACTTTTACGTCTCACTTTTGCGCCTCACCTGACACAAACTCTATGCCCACCCACGGCCGTGTTCCTCTCCTATTCTTCATCCTCTTGGCCGTTAGCTTGCCCTTCGAGCTAACCACCCCCCTCTTTATGATGGGGCCCTTAGCCATCAGCAACATCGAACTGCTGTTGTTTTTGGCCTTAACCAGCACGACCGTGTCCCAGATCTACTACCGTCGTCCCCTTGTCACTCCCCCCCGCTACTGGCTCCTGCTCATTCCTTTCCTGATAGCCCTCTTCTTGGCCGCCCTGCTCGCGCCCCAATTTTCGGCCAACGCCCTCAAAGCCGCGTTACGCCTGACCAGCGGCATTTTGCTCGCGCTGGCAGTAATTCAATGGGGGCAGTTGGGGCAACAGGGGCCAGCCAACCGCTTCATCCCCCTTGCTCTTTTGGGAGGCGGGTTGCTGGCTACCCTGCTGGGCGCGTGGGAAATCAGCCAGGGAGAAGTTGCTTGGCTGAGCCTGTTTCGCACCCAAATTACCCGTGCTGGGTCTTTTTTACGGCTGACGGGGTCGTTTGCTTACGCCAACCAAGCCGCCATGTTTATCGAGGCTACCCTCCCTTTTTTGCTGGCGGCGGCGTGGGGGGTCAAACACGGCCGTGGTTCTCATCTCTCCCGCCGTGCCCAACTTGGCTGGCTTTTACTCCTCTTTTTGCTCACCCTTTTCTATCTGCAAGCCAGCCTGCTCACCCTCAGCCGAGCCAGCTTTGCCACGATTTTATTGGTGACTCTCGCAGTGTCGGCCGTCCTTTTTCGTTCCCAGAAAGGGTGGTGGTGGGTAGGGTTGGCAAGCACCACGGCCGTGCTTCTGCTTGCCAACGTGCTGTTTAGCGCGCAGATGCGCCTGCGTTTGCAAGGGGGCAACGTTGATGAATGGTATCGGGCGACCATTATCGCCCCGCCCACAATCGAAATCCCCAGCGGGTCTACCGTGACCGTGCCCCTGACCCTCACCAATCAGGGTGGTCTCCTCTGGGACAGCCGCCAAGAGCCGCACCCCATCGCCCTCGGTGCTCGCTGGCTCAATGAAGAGGGGCAAACGGCACACGGCGAGGCGCGTTGGCCCTTCCCCGAGCCGGTGCGGCCGGGGGAAACGATGCAAATAAATGTGCCGCTCACGCCGCCACCTGCCCTGGGCACGTATACGTTGCGCTGGGATGTGGTGCAGGAAGATGTTACTTGGTTTGGGCTGAAGAGTGGTTTGTTTGCGGTCACGCAGGTGACGGTCGTGTCGGCTACGGGGAATGTGCTGGCTCCCCCACTGCCGCCGCTGGTAAGCAGGGAGGGTCACACGGCCGTGTGGCAGTATAGCGGCCCCGTGCCCAACCGCACCACCCTCTGGCACATCGCCCTGCAAATGCTCTGGGAACGCCCCTGGCTGGGCATTGGTCTCGATAATTACCGCCTGACCTACAACGAGTGGCTCGACCAGCCCTACGCTGACCCGACGGTGCATACCAACAACACCTATTTGGAGTTACTTGTCTCTGGGGGGGTGTTCACGGCCGTGCCTTTTTTCCTCTGGCTGGCCTTTTTGCTGGTTGATATATGGCGCACCTTGCGTTACCCTGCAATCTCCATGTGGCTCATCGCTTTCGCCGCCAGCTTGCTTGCCTTTGTCCTACATGGCCTTTTAGATTTTTTCCTCTTATTTAACGCCACAGGCTTATTGTTCTGGCTGTTGGTTGGCTTGTGGATAAACGAGAAAACAGCGTATGCGCATCGGGTTTGATAGCACTCCCCTCCTCTATACCCGCTCAGGCGTGGGGACTTACGTGGCGCAACTCCTCCGCCACCTGCCGGCGACCCATCCCCAATGGGAATATATCCTTTACAGCAACAAGCCGTTGCCTGTGCTGGATATGGTCGGCTTGACCCCCGTCCCCCATTATTTCCCCACGAGCCGTTGGGTGTGGGAGCAGTTCCACTTGCCTCGCATCATCACCCAGAGCGGGGCAGATTTGTGCCATTTTATGAACAATTCCGCGCCCTGGGCGACCCGTTTGCCCTATGTGCTGACCATCCACGATGCCTCCCTCTTCCTTTTTCAGCAATACCACCCCCGTTCTCGTCTCTTGGCTTTGCGCCTGCTCTTGCCCCAAGCGGCGCGGCGGGCCGAAGTGGTCATCACCGTTTCCCACGCTTCCCGCCAAGAGCTGATTGATGTGTTGCAGTTACCACCTGAGAAGGTGCGGGTGGTGCATAATGCGGTCTCCTGTGAGTTTCAGCCGTTGCGGGACGAGGAAAAACGCACCCAGTTGCGCCAAAAACATCAGCTACCCGCCCAGTTTGTGCTGTATGTCGGCACGATTGAGCCACGCAAAAATTTATTGCGCCTCATTGCCGCTTTTGGGCAAACGCAGAAAATGCACCCCGACTGCCATCTCGTCCTGGCGGGGCCAAAGGGGTGGCTAATGAATGGAGACGTGGAAAAGGAGATTAAGGCGGCAGAGTTAGTCGGCAAAGTGCATTATCTCGGGTTTGTACCGCCCGAGGATTTACCCGGCATCTATTCCTTGGCCACCCTCTTTGCCTTCCCCTCCTTGCACGAGGGGTTTGGCCTGCCCATTCTGGAGGCGATGGCCTGCGGCACGCCCGTCCTGACCAGTAACCGCTCGGCCATGCCCGAGGTCAGCGGCACGGCCGCGTATCTGGTTGACCCCGAATCCATCACCGCTATTGCCGAAGGATTGCATCTTTTGCTCCAATCGGCGGACCGGCGGGCATGGCACTCGGCTCAAGGGTTGGCTCGGGTTCAGCAATTTTCGTGGACGAAGGCGGCGCAGGAGACGGCCGCTATTTATGAGCAAGTGGCGGGGCAAAAAAGATGACGGCTAGACGTGTGACCGCGCCCCTCTCGCTGGCTCCGCTCGAGGCGGCTGTGTGGGAGACCATCGCCTATGCTGATATGTTTGATTATCCGCTGATGGCCGGGGAAATTCACCGTTATTTGAAGGGGATGGCGGCCACGTTGGCCGAGGTGGAGGCGGTGTTACACGGCCGTGTTCTCGCCCACTACCTCACCCATTCCCCCCCCTTTTATCTACTGGCGGGACGGGAAGCGATTGTGCCCATCCGTCAACAACGCGCCGCCCACTCCCAAGCGTTATGGGTGGCGGCGGTGCAGTACGGCCAGTGGGTGGCCTCCCTCCCTTTTGTGCGCATGGTGGCCGTGACGGGGTCGCTGGCCGTAAACAATGTGGACGAGTGGGGGGACATTGATTATTTGGTAGTGATGGAACACGGCCGTGTGTGGCTCGGCCGGGCATTCATCATTGCCCTCGTTCGTTTTGCCGCCCAGCGGGGCCACGCCCTCTGTCCCAACTACATCTTAGCTGAAACCGCGCTTGTTTTTCCCGACCAAAATTTGTATACCGCCCACGAACTATTGCAGATGGTTCCGCTTTATGGCCTGCCTATCTACCAGCAAATCCGCCAGAAAAATCAGTGGGCGGCGCAATTTATGCCCAACGCGGTCAACGCCCCTGCCCTGCCCAATCCCGTGCCCGCGCCCCATCGGCGCACCCAAAAAATGTTGGAACTGCCCTGGCGCACGCCCGCTGGGCAATGGCTGGATCAGTGGGAAATGCGGCGCAAAATCCGCAAATTCAGCCGCCACGCCGCCCCCACCCACGAAGCCGACTTTCACAAAGATTGGTGCAAAGGTCACTTCGATGCCCACAAACAGCGTGTCCTCCAGGCGTATCAAGAAATTATTGAGAGATGAACGTGATTGGTTGGTAATAGGTCAAGAAGTAAGTAGGCGTTTATCAATTTATCCGTTTTAGTTAATGCCTTGCGTCACTTGTTTTGCACATCACTATGTTAAAACTGACCACTTACAGAAGGCTCTTATGACTGATATTCTCTTTGGACAATCCTACTATTTGCGTTTTGATGCCAAGCTGTGGGCGGCCATGCAACCTTACCCACCCATCGGCACGATGTACGCCGCCGCCTTGATGCGGCAACAGGGGTACAGCGTGGCCCTGTTTGACGCCATGCTGGCCGAGTCAGAAGCGGAATGGGGGGCGATGCTGGCGACCTGTCAGCCGCGCTATGCCGTGATTTATGAAGATAACTTCAACTATCTTTCCAAAATGTGCCTGCTGAATATGCGCCAAGCCGCTTTTACCATGAGCCAGATGGCCCGGGCGCAGGGGTGCATCACCATTGTGTGTGGCTCGGATGCGACGGATCACGCGGCGGCCTATTTGGCGGCTGGCGCGGATTATGTGTTGCTGGGGGAGGGGGAAGAAACGTTAACGGAGTTGTTGGCTCTGTTGGAGGCAACGCCAGAGGGGGAAAACACGGCCGTGTTCACCCTCCCCGGACTCGCTACCCACACCCCCACGGGCATACAAATCAACCCCCGCCGCCCCCCGCTCAAAGAGGTGGATGCCCTCCCCTTCCCGGCTTGGGATTTAATAGATGTAGATCGGTATCGGCAAATTTGGCTCACCCATCACGGCTACTACGCCATGAACATGGTCACGACGCGGGGCTGTCCTTACCATTGCAACTGGTGTGCCAAACCTATTTGGGGTCAGCGGTACCATTCGCGCTCCCCTGAAAACGTGGTGCAAGAGCTAAAATGGCTGAAAGAAACGTATCAGCCCGATTACATCTGGTTTGCGGATGACATTATGGGCTTGAAGCCGGGCTGGTGGCAACGGTTTGCGGAATTGGTGGTGGGGCAGGAGGCACGTGTGCCCTTTAAGTATCTGAGTCGAGCCGATTTGATTGTGCGGGATGCGGCGGTGCTCACGGCCGTGGCTCAGAGCGGCGGCGATATTGTGTGGCTCGGGGCAGAATCTGGTTCGCAAGCGATTTTGGACAGCATGGAAAAAGGGACAACCGTCGCCCAAATTTATCAGGCGGCCGACTTGTTACACCAAGCGGGGATGCGCGTGGGCTTCTTTTTGCAGTTTGGCTACCCCGGCGAAACCCGCGCCGACATTGAAAAAACGTTGCAAATGGTGCGGGATTGCCAGCCCGACGACGTGGGCATGTCCGTCTCTTACCCCCTGCCCGGCACGCGCTTTCACGAGAGCGTGAAAATGCAACTGGGGGATAAACAAAACTGGACTGACTCCGCCGATTTAGCCATGATGTATGAGGGGCCATTTGTAACTGAGTTTTATCGGCAGTTGCATACGGTGTTGCATAAGGAGTTTCGGGCGCGGCGCAGTTGGCAGGCGGTGCGGGGGGTTGGTTCACGGCCGTGGTTGTGGCGACCCCACCACCTGCGTGAAGTGGCGGCGGTGGCCTACCGTTGGGCCACTCTGCCCCTCGCCCGACGCAAGCTCGACCAACTGGCGCAAATTCCCCACGAAGGGTTGTCCAGCCTGCCCCATATGCCCCTGTCCGAAGCGTCACGGCCGTCGCCGCAATAATTCAATTCCCCCCCCCCATGCCCACACGCCTCAACCCGTTCCTTCTCCTTTACCTCATCTTTACCCTCGCCGCTTTTTTGGTCAGCCCCGTGCCCCAGCACAGCTTGCCTTATCTGGTGCAGGCGGCCGTGGGCGTGGCTGGCTTTTGGCTTGTTTATGCTTGGCTCAATCAGCCCCACCGCTTGCCCAAAATGTTGTTGGGCTTGGTTCTGCTGGGGGGGCTTATCGCCTTTGCGGGGCTGTTTTTAGTGACGTGGCCTGCTCAATATTTGTTTGATTTGCGCCCGGTGTTGGCCTATTTGCCCCAATTTTCCCCTTCATTTGCTATTCATCCTAACGCGATGGCCGGGGCGTTGTTGCTCCCTTTTTGTGTAGCGGTCGCTGTTTGGCAGGGGAAATTGGCGGGTTGGCAAAGGGGCGCGGTGGCCACGGCCGTGTTTTTTATGGCCCTCATGCTCCTGCTCACCCAATCCCGTAATGCGTGGCTGGCTCTCTTGATGGCGGGCGGGGTGTATGCGCTGTGGGGACGGGGGCGATTCGCCTACCTTGCCTTGGGTCTGGGCCTCATGGCTGCCTTCACGTTAGTTCTGCCCTTGTTAGCATCCTCCGAGCTACTACAGCCGTTGGGTCAACGGGTGGCGGTGGTGGATGATTTGACCAAAGCAGGCACAACGGATGAGCCGAGTTGGTTGTCTCGCGTGGAGATTTGGCAAGTGGCGGGGCAAACGGTCAGGGATTACCCGATACAGGGCGCGGGTCTTTATGCGTTTGAGCCAGTCAGCCGCGCTAATTATGTTTATACTTTGGTGACCCCCCACATTCATTTTGCCCATGCGCATAGTTTGCTGTGGCACACGGCCGTGAACCTCGGCCTCATCGGGCTAATGACCGTCATGGTGTTGTGGGGAGTCGTGCTGTGGGGGTTGTGGCAGGGGGAGCGGCGGCAGGACACGGCCGTGTTGGGCGCGGCTTTTGTCGCTTACCTCTGTTTCAACCTGTTTGATGTGGTCGCTTGGGAAATGAGAGCGGGTCTATTCACTTGGCTTTATCTGGCCGTCGCCCTGCGCCTTAGCCCGCCGCCCGCCCCAGCGGGGCACAAGGCACCCCTAGCCGTGGGTATGGTCTTGGCGGTCTGGCTTCTCCTGTTTTTGACCCCGCTCGGCCAGCAAAACAGAGTGCGCGGGCAGTTGGACCAGAGCCGCTTAGCCCGCCAACGGCCGCTGGCGGGGTTGGAACCCATGGCGTTCGGGGCTGATGCGCGGCGGATGGGGTTAATATATGTGGCGCGGGGGGAGGAGGACACGGCCGTGGCTGTCTGGCAAGCGGATGCGCAAGCCGTGCCGTTTTTGCGGCAACAGGGGATGGTGGCTTATTTGGATGGGGCGTGGGACACGGCCGTGGGTTGGTACAAGTTGGCCTTGCAAATAGACGAAAACGATGGCCTGACCCATTATTGGCTAGGGTTAACCTACCAATTCCGCGACAACCCCACCCCAGCCCTGCACCATTACAATATGGCTCTCGCCCACCTGTCCCCCGCCGACAGTTCTCCCCGCCTGCTGGCCGACGTTTGGCAAGCACGGGGGCAAGTTTTAGCCGCATTGGGTGATTGGCCGCTGGCGGCCGAAGCGTTTGCCCAAGCCGCCACCCTGTTCCCCGCCAATCCCGACTACGCCGCCCAACTCGCGCACCTCAACCAGCTTATGGCCGAACAAGAGATAAACGAGTGAAAAGTGAGAGGTAAGAAGTAAAAAGTGACTGGGCAATCAGTCGCCCACTTTTTATTTTTCACGTCTTATTTCTCACGTCGTTTAGCCTTTTAACCCTTAGACAACCCAATAACCCTGGCTCCAAGCGGCCAACAGCAACGTTTGCAATACCACAAAAAGATAAACCAACGCCACATTGACTGTCGGTGATTTACCCCAGATAGCCAACATGATAAAAATGGGGAAAACCATCAAACAATGACGAATGGTGGAATCAAACGAGCCTGAAGCCAGTGAAGGCAAAAGATGCAAAAGGCTTAACAGGGTGAAAGCAAAAGGCAGGTAACGCCAAGTGAGCAAGCCCAGACCGATAAAGGCGAACAGAAAGAGCTGGTTCAAACGCAGAAGATAATACCCATCACTGCCCACAGGCCAGCTAATCGCCAAGCTCTGCCACGACCAGACGAACGCCCGCCCCCACGCTTGCTGAGCGGTAAAAGGAGCCAGAAAATCCCCCGTAAGCTGATAGTGATACCACAAATAAAGCGACAAGACGGCGGGGGCAATTCCCAACCAAATGATGTTGCGGTCAAGGGCGCGGAAACCGTTAAGATGAATGCGCCGCTCTTGAAGATAGAGCCATAAAAGCACCAACAGGATGAGAATACCCAACGGCCGGCTGAGCACAACAAAGCCAGCCAACACCCCCGCCATCAGCCACCGCTTTTGCAGGCCTGCCCAAATCGTGAACACGGTAAAAAAGAGAAAGGTCGCTTCGGCATAAAACAGCGATAGGTAAAAGCTGGTGGGAAAAATGAGCAAATACAAAACGGTGCGGCGGGCGACATCCCGGTTGCTGGTCAGATCATAAGCGAGGCGATGGATGATGGCTAATGCGCTGACCGCCAAAATGTTGGATAGCAGAACGCCGATGAGGGCAAGGGTGGGCACGGTGCGCCATGCTCCGGGCAGGAGGAGAGCCAATAGACGCACGAGTTGGGGGAACAGGGGAAAAAACGGAAGATTGCTTTGCACGGCCGTGAGGTCGATTGGGGGTTGATAGCCATCGGTAATAATGGACATGTACCAACTGGCATCCCACATCGTCGAGAGATAAAACAGCCGTTCCCCGAAGGGTAGCTGGGCGGGGGAGGCGTTTAGACCCCCCAAGAATAGTTGGCTGACCCAAATGACCAGTAGCATCATGACCCGCGAAATGACGAAGGGGATCAGGACATCATGGGCAAGCCAAGCGGGGCGAAAAAGGGAGGGCGGGGTTGGCACGCCCGCGTCAGAAGAGGGAAAAGCGTCAGAAGAAGTCATGGTGGTTTTTGGTGCTGGCCGCTTCATAAAGTTGCACAAAGCGGGCGGTGGTGTGGGGCAGGCTGAATTGTTCTTCCGCTTGTTGGCGTGCCCGTTGCCGCTGGCGGACGTGCTGCTCTGGTTGGAGGAGGGTGAGGATTTGCTGGGCTAAGGCCACGGCCGTGGTTTGGGGCGGCAACGCGGCCACCTCGGGCAATAATCCCACGGGTGTGCCCACGATAGGCAAGCCACACGCCAACGCCTCCGTCACCGCTACCCCTCCCGATTCATGGCGGGATGTTTGCAGATAAAGATGCCCTTGGGGATGAAAATGGGGCATTTGGTCATAGGGCAACAGCCCCCGCCACTCCACCCTATCCGCCACATTGTAAGAGGCGGCCAATTCGCGCAACGACTGGGCCAACGGGCCTGCCCCCGTTAATAAGGCCCGTACCGTAGGGATTTTTTCTTGCACCAACTGCAAGACCTCCAAAAAGAGGGCGTGGTTTTTAACGGGGATGAGCGAGGCCGCTTGCACGATAGTGGGTTGCTCCCAAGGCGGGGTGGGATGAGGATGAAACAGGGTGGTATCTACGCCGAGATGGGTGAGCAGGCTTTTAGCGGCGGGGACGGCGTGTGCCCGCAAGAGAGCCAGTTGGTATTCTGACCCGCCCGTGACCAAATCGGCGTGGTGCAGAGCAAAACGGATGATTTGGCGACGCACGGCCGACCCTTGCGTTCCATAGTCAATATCGGGCAGGTAAACCAGTTCGCCCCCCACGGCCGTGGCAATAACACGTCGTTGAATTATCTTGGCGGCTAACACGGCCGTGAACGCTGGTTCATCCACCCAAAAGGCGTGCAACACATCAAACGGCCGTCGCCGATGTTCCGCGACAATGGCCCGCACCGCTCGCCCCCACACCCCCAACGAAGCCCCGCCCATGCGCGTCCCGCCGCC
The DNA here is from genome assembly GCA_041745395.1 of Promineifilaceae bacterium (SeqCode). Taxonomy (GTDB): domain Bacteria; phylum Chloroflexota; class Anaerolineae; order Promineifilales; family Promineifilaceae; genus Hadersleviella. The sequence continues at coordinate 12,027 of JBGTIZ010000232.1, forward strand.
CAAAGCGATATGGGTCAGGCCGCCAAAGTGGTACACCCCTTGTTCGGGATAGCGCAAACTAAAGACCACGACCTCGTGCGTTTGCGCCAAGCAGGTGGCTAAACTTTGCAACACGGGGATAGCCCAATGGTCAGCATCGCGGCTAAAGCCGGGCATAACAAGAGCGATTCTCATGGGTTCACCGCTTGCACTTGGTACAACACAAACGGCTCATAGGGGGCGAGTGGGGTGACGGTGGTGTGGGTTTGGAGCCAATCCCAGTTTTGGGCAGGGCTTTTGCCCACCCATTGCGTTTGCACATTCTCGGGGTCTAGCAAAAGGTACACGGCCGTGTTCTCAGCCGTTATTTTTTGCAAATCAGATGTTGTGAGGGCAAAAAGCTCGTGCGTTTCCACGGCCGTGTAATGTTGCATGGTGGCCGTCAGCCCAAAAGCCAGCAGGGTTGCCTCCTCGGGGAGTTGCTGATTAACGCTCAACGCTATCTGCTTCCAGCCGTTTGCCCAACGGGCAAAATTGCCTACATCCCGCACCGCCCACAGGCCACTGCCTAACAGAGCCACGGAGCAATAAACGAGCAACCACGGCCGCCAACGAGGTGCCAGCCGACCCCACACCCAATCAATCCCCAAACCGACCAGCACCGCCAAGGGCGCAAACAGGGCTAAAGGGAACCGCCAATTTTGCCAAGCAATGCCCGCCAAAAAAACATAAACCGTCAGCGACCAGCCCAGCAACAAGGCGGCGTGACTGCGGGGCACGCTTTTTAAGGCGAGCAGGCTGAGTAATAGGAAGGGGGTGAAGAGGGGGAAAATGTAGGCGGGGTGGAAGGTGGGGCGCAGGTAGTAGAGAGCCATAGGGCGGCCATAATCGAAAAAGCCATCACTATTTTGCACGACGCTTTTGAAGGCGTTGGTGGGTTGCCAGCCCACGACGCGCAAGTCGCCTATATGAGCCAATTCGCCCCCGCCACTGTTTAGAAATTGGCTCCCAATGCCCATCGAACCGATAAGCAGGGCGATGGTCGCGGCCGTGGCGATGCGCCGCCCACTCAGCCCCGCTTCGTGGGCGGCCAGCAGGGCGGCGATGCCCCACGGGAAAAATAGCAGACCATAAACCCAGCGGGTCATAATCGCTAGGGTGAGGGTGACGGCGGCTAGCAATAGCCAGCGGGTTTGCCACTCTCTAAAGGTGCGCAGTAAAAACCACGCGGAAGCGGTGGCCCAAAACAGCCCCGCCGCGTCCGACATGGCGACGGTGCTGTAGAGGGTCAATTGGGCGGCCACGGCCGTGAGCAACCCCGCCACTACACTGCCGACGTAAGCCTGTGGGCGGCATTCCAGCACAATCAGGTAAACGAGTGGAGCCACGGCCGCCCCCGCCAGCACGCTCACCAACTGCCCCGCGCTGGCTTGCGCCCCAAACACCAAAGTTGCCAGAGCCACGAGAGCGGGGTAGCCAATCGGCCAGAAAAATGGCGGGGGTAATTGCCCCCCGCTCACTGCTTCCCGCAAATCGAGCGCATAGCCGAAATACGCAAATGAGTCTTGCCCATACAAGCCATCAAACTGGGTCAGTTGGATGGCGATGACCCGCACCGCGAGGGCGAAAAGAAAGAGGAGGAGGGGGATGAAGGGGCGCAGTTTGAGCATGGCGGGTATCGTACTATAAGGTGGGGGTTTGTGGTACATTTGGCGCATGTTTCATCGTGGACAACTCTTTCGGGCAAGGCTGGGCATCACAGCCCCGCAACCAATGAGGTTTATGATATATTGTTAGCTATATATCCCTGCTGGCAAGTCGGCAAAAATTGTTTGGACAGTGAAAGAATAAGACCATGAACATGGAAGAAGGTACCATTTTGGCTACTCAAATGAATCAAGTAACGATTGAATATCCACCAGAATTGTTGTGGGCTTTACAACAAGAGCCAGAAGAATTTGCCACCCAAGCTCAAATTTTATTGGCGGTTAAGTTATATGAAATGGGCAAATTATCTACTGGCCTAGCGGCGCAGGTAGCAGGTGTGCCACGCTCCACATTTTTCTATCTGCTGGGGCAATATGGGCTTTCTCCGTTTGGACAAACACCTGATGAATTAGAGGATGACCTAAACCATGCCCGTCTTGCCAGTCATCATCAATAACACCCCTTTGGTGGCGTTGTGGTCGCTGAATCGGCTGGATTTGCTCGGGAGTTTGTTTGGGGAAGTTTGGCTACCGCAGGCCGTAAAGGACGAGTTTCTCGCCGCCCATTCTGCGATGCGCCAACAAGCTTTGGCAGAGGCATCGTGGTTACAAACGGTTTCATTATCTGACCCACGCCATGCCCTGATTTATGTTGGCTTGGATCGGGGTGAAGCGGAGGTGTTGGCTCTGGCTATTGGACATAGGGCGCGGCTGGTTATCATGGATGAACGCAAAGGTCGCCGCTATGCACACCGTTTAGGACTACCACTAACAGGCACATTGGGCGTTTTACTGTTGGCAAAAGAGAGGGTTTTAATACCCGCCGTCGCTCCTCTTGTGCAACAATTATTGGCTGACGGCCTCTATTTTTCGCCCGAATTAGTCAGCCGCACCCTTGCTTTAGCCAACGAATGATGCGCCCCACGGCCGTGTCGAGCCTCCCACCCATACCCACAATTTGTGATACATTTTTCCTATGTTTAAGCGCATAGCACATGGTGGGCGACGACTTTGGTATCGAATGCGTTTTGCGCTGTTCCAACGCCATCGGTTTGACGCTTTGGTGCTGGAATGGGTGGCAGGGCGGCCGTTTCTCGTTCTGCCCCAAGTGTTTAACCCTGCTCTGTTTTGGACAAGCGAATTTCTGGCCGAATCGCTCAACGAGCGACTGATTCCGCCAGCGGCGCGGGTGCTGGATATGGGCACGGGGTCGGGAGTGGGGGCGGTGTTTGCGGCGCAATGGGCGGGGCAGGTCACGGCCGTGGATATTAACCCCTCGGCCGTGCGGTGTGCCCGCATCAATGTCTTGCTGAACGAGGTGGAGCAGGTAGTAGAGGTGCGGGAGGGGGATTTGTTCACGGCCGTGGACCAGCAAACCTTCGATGTCATCCTCTTTAATCCCCCCTACTTTCGCGGCCAGCCAAAAAACAACCTCGACCGCGCCTTCCACGCCGACGATGTGCTGGAGCGATTTAGTCAGCAGTTACGCCAACACCTTGCCCCGCACGGATACGCCCTCGTTTTGCTCGCCTCCGTGGGGGATGAAGCGGCTATTCTGACCCGTTTTCAACAGGATGGCTATGAGGTAGGAGTGGCGGCGCAACGACTATTACCGACGGAAACCCTCACGCTCTATATCCTGCGCAATTCAACAATTCTGATTGATAAACGCCTACCTACTTTTTGACCGAATCAGATAAATTGTTGAACGGTTGAATTGGTGAATTGCTTAATGATTAATGGCGTGTCGTTAGAACGCCTCGGTTAATTATTCACCAATTCAACAATTCAACAATTCTCATTACTAAGCGAGCCAGTGGCTCAGGTCTCGCCCTATCAAGCTCTGCAAGCGCAAAATATCGGCGCGGTAGGTGGCATTTAACTGTTGGCGCAAGGCGGGGTCGAGGGGTGGGTAGACGACGTTCCAACCGTGAATACTGTCCCGTATATGGCGGCGTATGGGGGACGGCAACATAACGTTGATGATGGTTTTGAGCGGGTTGGCGCGGGTCATCAATTGGTAAAGCCGTTGGTTCTGGGGTTGTCCGCCGATGTTGTGCCGCACGGCCGTGTTGGGGACAAATCGCTCATCTACACCGACAAAGGCAAACATTTTTTGCAACAACTGCACGGGATTGGCCTGCAAATCATCATACAAGCAGACCATTATTTCCTCGGGGCTGAAACAATCGTAATACCGCGCTAACTGGTCGGTGTAAAACCCTACCTGCTGATAATGCCAGAAAGGCCACGGCCCCCAGCCGTCGGCCATCCGCCCCGCTTCGGCGGCCAATGCCTGGGCAAAATCAGGCAATGGTTCGATACCAGCCCGGCGGTAATGTAAATAATTGGCATAGGCGCGGTCGGCGGGTTGGCGCAAAATGACAATCAGGCGGGCTTGCGGAAGGTGACGCTGGATGTTGAGTGGGGCAAGGGGGCTGTACAAATATAAGGGGGATGATTCCCCTATTTTTTGGTGGGGCTGGGCGGCGGTGAATAACGCTTCGTACTCGGTTTTGTCCCAAATACAGTATGACACGGCCGTGTTTCTATCCCCTGGCCCCTGTAACGCCGTCATTGTGTCTAGTTTTTCTAAGACGAAAAAATTACATTCATTCACGGGGCACATGAAAATATCAGGGTGTTGACGGAGGTAATGGTACAACGAGACCGTCCCTGATTTAGCTGTGCCGATGAGTAAGAAATGTGGTAAGGCCATGATGGGTGGTTGCCTGTTATTGTAAGCGTTCAGCTAGTCAGCATTTCAGCTAGTCAGCATTTCAGCTTGTCAGCTAGCTAAACTTGTCGCTCGACACGCCTCGCCGCCTGCGGCGGCTCGGCTATTCTAAAGGGTGTTTTTTTCGTTTGGGCATTCGCCCAAAC
>JBGTIZ010000233.1:0-8002 GCA_041745395.1 Promineifilaceae bacterium (SeqCode)
TGCACTGCAAGTGCATAGGTTTGGCACTAAAGTGCCTTCGGTGACTTTCGCACCGACTGAAAGCTGAGGGACTAAAAGTCCATAGCTTTCACTATCAATACGCTTAAGCGCACTGAAAGTCATTCGAAACAGTAAAAAGTAGTTGGCGTGCTAGCCGAGGTCTTTCAGACAAATGCGACTGGCTCTTTGGGGATTCTCGGGGTCAATTAGCGACCGCCTTCCGTTCAGAAAAAGAACACATGACTCCTGACACGTGAAACATGACCCTGTTGAAATCCCACGAAATACCAATAGGCCAACAAAAACCCACCTGACATCCAAAATCTGCTAAAATTATAAACGTGAGTGGATACCTCGCAAACCCGAGTCTCTATTATGACACCCTTAGCCAACGGAACCATCCTCAAAGAGCGATACAAAATAACTGGCGTAGCTGGTCAGGGCGGCATGGGGAGCGTCTATCGTGCCGAAGACGCCCGCTTGCCGGGACGGTTATGCGCCATCAAAGAAGTGATCTACGATGCGCAAACCACGCCCAGCATGATAGCCCAAGCGCAAGCGCAATTCCTGCAAGAAGCCAGCATCCTCGCCCAGCTCGACCACCCCAATCTGCCCAAAGTATCCGACTTTTTCACCGTTAATGACCATGATTATCTGGTTATGGATTATGTGCCTGGGCAAAATCTAAAAGAGCTACAGGATGACCAGCTAGATGCGGGCGAACAACTACCCGTGCGGCTGGTTCTCAACTGGGCTTTTCAAATTTTGGATGCGCTCGAATATTTGCACAGCCAACAGCCACCCGTTTTACACCGCGACATCAAACCGTCTAACATCAAGCTTACCCCAGACCAGCGTATAAAACTCGTTGATTTTGGGCTGGCAAAACTACTGGCAACCGACGATGCTCGTACGATTACGATTATTCAAGGGCGGGGAACGGCTCTGTACACGCCGCTGGAACAGTACGGGGCAGAATTTGACCATACGGATGTGCAATCTGATATTTACGCGCTGGGAGCCACCTTGTACACCCTGCTGGCGGGTATTCCGCCGGCTTCAGCCAGAGAGCGTTTCCTCAAGCCGCAGGTGCTTTTGCCGCTAGAGGAGTTGAACACGGCCGTGTTACCCCACACCGCCCCCGCCATACATTGGGCAATGGGCATGCACCCCGATCAACGCCCCCAAACAGCCCATGAGTTTCGCCGCGCCCTGCTAGGCGAAATAACGCCCCCCACCGCCCTCACCCTACACCACGCCCAAACATCTTGGCGCGAAGCCCTCCAAGCCAATCGCCTAGCCGTTGTCGCCAGCCTGTTTTTATTCTTTTTAGCCCTATTTCTCTCGTTCACAACCTAACCATCATGGTTTCAGATAAGAACGGCAGTTCGCTTGACAGTTTTGTTAAAGATGACTATATTTTGGCAACTGCTACTTACAAAAATTTTACAAAATGTAGCAGGTAAGCCAATTGCTTGAGTCAGTGACAGGTAGAATGTGGGTTTCTACAGGCTCACCCCTCAAGATCATTGTTAATTACCACAAATTTGCCCCGCTATTAAACAGCAAACTACACACACATTCGCGTGAACAGCGCATATTCCAACACAACATCGTTATTCCACAGGAACAAGGAGAGATTCAATAATGGCAAGCGTAACATACAAACACGTCGTTAAGCGATATGGCGATGTATTGGTCATCAACGACCTCAGCATCGAAATCGCTGACAAAGAATTCCTAGTATTTGTTGGCCCCTCTGGCTGTGGTAAATCCACCAGCCTGCGTATGTTGGCTGGTCTCGAAGAGATCACTGATGGCGAAATTTGGATTGGCGACCGCAAAGTCAACGATGTGCCCCCCAAAGACCGCGACATTGCGATGGTGTTTCAATCATACGCCCTTTATCCCCACATGAGCGTCTATGACAACATGGCTTTCGGTCTCAAGCTCCGCAAGACCCCCAAGGACGAAATTGACCGTCGTGTCAAAGAAGCCTCGGCTATTTTGGGCTTGGACGCTTTCCTAGACCGCAAGCCGAAAGCACTTTCTGGTGGACAACGTCAGCGCGTCGCTGTCGGCCGTGCCATTGTTCGTGAACCGTCCGTGTTCCTGATGGATGAGCCGCTTTCCAACTTGGACGCCAAATTACGCGTAACGGCTCGGGCAGAAATCTCTAAACTGCACAAACGTCTGCAAACCACTTTCGTTTACGTCACCCATGACCAAGTGGAAGCGATGACCATGGGTGACCGCATTGCCGTACTAGAAGGTGGCGACCTCATGCAGATTGACTCTCCCCGTAACTTGTACGACAAACCCAACAACATTTTTGTGGCCGGCTTCATCGGTAGCCCCAGCATGAACTTTTTTGACTCCACGCTAGTGGCCGAAGAAGGCTCCCTCTACGTAGACACGGGCAACTTCCGAGTGCCCGTTCCCGCCGAACGCAACAAAATCTATGAAGGCTACATTGGCAAGCAGGTTGTTTTCGGTATTCGCCCTGAGCATATCCATGCGACCCAATTTGCGGCTCCTGGCATTATCGCCGCGCCGCTGGTTGGCAACGTAGATGTTATCGAATTGCTCGGCCATGAATTGCACCTCTACCTGAGCACAAGTAAAGCCAACTATGTCGCCACGGTAGACACACGTTTATCCCCCAGCGTGGGCAACACGGTTGATTTGGTCATGGACATGGGCAATATGCACTTGTTCGACAAAAACACCGAACAAGCCATCCGCTAATTACCTTATTGAAAAGCAAAAGCCGCCGCTCTTACACAAGAGACGGCGGCTTTTTTTTGCCTATTAACCATTAACCAACAGACATGAACCTATCATGACCCCAGAAAAAAAGATTGGCGACAAGGTGCAGATGCACTTTGTCTGGAAATTGCCCAACGAAGATTATCTACGCGCTATTTTTGACACGGAAATTGTCGCTATTTTACCCGAGTCAAATCGGTATTTGTTGGTGTTGCAAAAGTGGGTGGCGGGACGCCAAGAAACGGCCGTGGGTGAGATGCGCTCCGAGGAAGAAATCTCGCTGAAATTTTGGCAACTGGTGGATCAACTGGTGGACCATAAAGCGGCCGTGGCCTACGAAGCGGTAGATGGCAATCCGCTTCACCTGCGTTTGACCACCCTCTTGCAAATTCACCCCTTTTTCACACGATACAACGACGAAGGGTCACAACTTATAGCGTGAAAAGTCAAATGTGAGAAGTAAGAAGTGGTTTGCGTGCTAGTCGCGGTCGGTCAGGCAAGCCCGACTTTTTACTTCTGACTTCTCACTTAACGCTCAAAAGTCGTTACGATAAGCGGTTCAGTTTCGTTTTTACAGGGGGCCGAAGACGCGCCGCCATAAGTCGGTCTGCAAGATGTGTTCGGGGTCGCAGAGTTGTTTGAGCCGTTTGAATTCGTCTATGGCCTCTTGGCCGAGGTAGGAAGCAGCGATTTCGGGACGCAAGACGCTATCTTTGGCAAAGTAAAATTTGCCGCCTGCGTCTAGCACGATTTGGTCCAGTTCGCGGGTTAGTGAGACGATTTTCGGGCGACGGCTGTCGGTGATGCGAAAATCCATAGCCATCGAATAACCATCGAGGCTATAGGTCATGAGAAAATCATCGGGGCGATGCCGCTTCATGACGCTGAGGTAGTTGGGCAGGCCCCGTTGCTGACAACGGCGGAAAATTTCGGCAAAAGCGGCGGGGGCGTTGTGTTGGGGGATGAAAACTTGGTACTGAATCAATCCCCCACGGCCGTATGACTTTTTCCAATTAGGTACATAATCGAGCAAAAAGTGAAAGGCGACGTGGGGCTGGCGATAGCGATGCCCGTCATTGCGCTTGGCGGCGATGTATTTGGCTAGGTTAATAAAACGGAAGCCGAGGTTGTTGTTGAGGGGGCGAGCGAAGAGCCACAAAATTGATTTGGGAACCAGCCCCATGATGTTTTCGGGCAAATATTGATTTTCGAGGCGCATATTTTGGGTGGCGTGGGGGTCATCATGCACATAGTCAGCCCGGTGAATTTCCCCACGGCCGAGTGACTTTCCCCCCGCAAACGCATCTACCCAGCCGACGAGATAATCGGCCGTGTCCACGTTGGCTTCAAAGTAATCAAACATGCCCGCAAAATGGGGCGCGGCAACCGCTTCTATCTCGAGCAAACCAGACTCAACGCGCTTCATTTGCAGGGTGAGGCTGATAAAACAGCCCAGCAAGCCCGCGCCGCCGATGGCCGCGTGAAACACGTCGCTGTTTTCCTCACGGCTACAGATAATGACCTCGCCCGAGGGGAGCATCATCTCAAATTCGATGATATGGTCGCCAAACGTGCCCATGCGCCAGCCATTTTTGCCGTGCGTGTTCATGGCCGCGTTGCCGCCGACGGTTGTTTTGGCTGTGCCCGTGACGACGGGCGGCCACCAGCCATCTTCCAAAATGTATTGCCACAATTGCCAAATGGTAACCCCTGGCTCGAGGCGAATGACGCCTGTTTCAGGATTCCAGCCGAGGATGCGGGTGAGGCGGGTGAGGTCGAGGACAATGCCTTCGGCATTGGAGAAGGCGTCGCCGTAGCTGTTGCCGCCGCCGCGCAGGGCGACGGTTTGCCCCGTTTGGCGGGCTAAGTCAAACACATCGGCCAGCCCTTCGGGGGTGCTAGGGCGAAAGACGTAGCCCATGGTGTGGCTGGCCATGCCCCAAGCATCTACGCGCTCTAAATGGTCGGCGGGGAGTTGCCCCACGGCCGTGCTTTTTTTCTCTATCTGTTTTAGCATCATGACCCTCTCCTAAATACTCAGTCGGCGGAAAATAAACGAGGGGATGTGCCGAATAATGAGCATGACCAGCCCCCAGCGGGCGGGAATATAAACCGTCTGCTTGTTTTTTTCCACGGCCGTGACCATGCGCCGCGCCGCCTCTGCGGGCGAGATCACCCAAAACGTCTTGGGCGCGTTAGCCAGCATCTGCGTATCAATAAAGCCGGGCTTAATCGTGGTCACATTGACCCCATGTTGAGCGAGCCGATTGCGAAGCGATTCCAGATAAATGGTCAGCCCTCCTTTGCTGGTCTGGTAGCCGGGATTGTTGCGCCGCCCACGGTCGCCCGCCACGGAGGAAATACCGACAATGCGCCCCGCGCCCGCCTGCTGAAAACGCACGGCCGCCTGATTGAGCCACGCCATCGCCCCGAGCAGATTGACGGAAACTTGCTGATAATCTTTGGCAAAATCATACTCGTCGAGGCCAACGGGGGGCATGATGCCCGCATTGTAGATGATGAGGTCAAGGCCACCCATTTCTTGCACAAGTTGCTGGAAGAGGGCGGGAATGGTGTCGTAGTCGGTGGCGTCGTGCGGAACGGGAATAGCACGGCCGTGGGGTGTGCCTTTGGGGCGGGCAGAGGACACGGCCGTGGGGTTGTTAATCTGTTCACACAGCACGGCCAACTCCTCCCCGCGCCGCGCCAGAGCGGCGACGATATAACCGCGCTGAGCCAACTCTTGCGTGAGCGCGGCCCCAATGCCGGAAGATGCACCAATAATAATAGCTCGCCCTTGTGGTTCCAACGGACGAGCGGTAGGGATGTCAGGTATGTTTTTTTGTATGGTTGTCATAGTTTTGTTTTGTAGCCTGTGACCGAGTCATCAGGAACTGATGACTCCTACAGCAGGCAGACTGAATAGGCACGCCACAGGCGCACTGCCTATTCATCTATTGATTTGTCAAATAAATTGGGTTGCTAAAAATCCAGCCGTAACGCTGTTTTCCGACTGTCAGCCATGCTTCCAGCCGATACGCGCCCGGCTCAAAGGCGATATAGGTTAACGAAATATCGTTTTTCGTTTCGGCCACAACTTGACCGTTGTGAATGAGTTTGAGATGGGCTTTGCTGGGCGCAACCGCCTGAATGGTTGTGCCCGCGTCCATTTGCACCGTTTGTCCCATCACCCCTTTGTTGCGCCCTTGGGCACTAAAGCGGAACCCCTTGGTAGGCAAAATCGCATCGTAACCGACCCACCCACGGCCGTGGCCAATAGCCGCCACCACGGCCGCTTTGTCCTGTTCAAAATCGTTTTTAAGCGGTTTTTCCAACAGGAGATGGGTGTTCACGGCGCGGAACATGTGCTCATAAGGGAAAATAGTGCGGCTAATCGGCCCCGCATAATAAGTATGGGCATGACCATCACTGCCGCCCGTCACGGCGACTTTGTGCCCAGCCTTTAGCAGTTCATCCCATTTACGCAGAGTGGACGTGGGTGGGGCAGTGATAAATTTTTCAGGTTTTAAGATGGCGCGGAGGGTTGAAACAAGGTTGGTCAGGGGAAATTTGAAGCTGGACATGTAGTTCCACAGTTCCAGTCCCGTGTAGCCGTGGATGTCCCAATCGACCCAATGGTAGCTGGGTTCTTTGATGTAGGGGGCGGGCGGGTCGTGGGGGTGGGCGAGGAAGGTGTAGCCACCCGCTTCGTTTACTTTGTCTATCAGCTCTTGGGGGTTGGGGGCGTGGGGAGCCATTTCTTGCTCCGCACCGATGACGAGGCAATGGTTGACTTGGGGATCGCGGCGCATGTCGTGGACTTCTTGGCCGATTAGCATCAGCACACGGCCCTGGTTCTCCCCTGTTTTCTGCTCGTAATAGCCCTCTGCCCCAGCTACCCACACATTGTGATCCGTGACCACCACAAAATCCAGCACGGCCGTGATGGCCGCCCGCGCAATATCGTCGTGCGAACCTGCCCCGTCCGAATAACGGGTGTGCATATGAATATTACCAACCACCTCTTCCATAAGGGTGGATTATAGTCGAGTTAGCACCCAACCCCAAAGGGATTCATAAATCGCGGCGATATGAGCCTTTCACTTTTTACTTCTCACTGCGGGCGAGACTTTCACGCGGCACGGACGAACTCAGTTTCGACTCGTGTTTCGGCCAGAGCATCGTCTCCCCCACCTCCGTGGGCACGTCCCAACCCCAGTTGGTCAGCGCGTGGTAGGCCGTCAAATCTAGCTGGAGCGGGGTCACAGAGGCGTAGCCATTGGCTAACGCACCAATGTCTGTCCCTCCTTCGGGAACGCCTGTGGGCGCATCGCCCCCAATCCAATAATATTCACGGCCGCGTGGGTCGAGCCGCCTGTCTAATCTATCTCGATAGACGCGCAATCCTTGGCGCGTAAGCTGAATCCCTTTGAATTCATCTGGGGTGACGTAAGGCACGTTGACATTGAGGAAGATGCCTTTGGGCAAGCCGTTTTCAATGGTCGTCTGTACCACGCGCTCGGCGACCAGAATGGCGGTGCTGTAATCGAGCGGGCAGGGCTGTCCCCCACCATCCAGCGAGACAGCGACACCGGGAATGCCCCAGACAATGCCTTCCATCACGGCCGTGACCGTGCCTGAATACGTGACATCATGCCCGAGGTTCGCGGCCGTGTTCACCCCCGAAACGACCAAATCAATCTTCTCTTCGATGAGGCCAAGCATGGCTAAAGCGACGCAATCCGAGGGAGCACCGTCGCTAGCCAGCGCGGGGGAGCCATCCGCCAAATTTACTTCACTCACGCGCAACGGCCGTGTGAGCGTCTTGACATGCCCGCAACCTGACCAATCGCGGTCGGGCGCGAGAACAGTTACTTGCCCAAATTGCTGCATCGCCTGCGCCAATTCGGCTAAACCAGGGGCGTGAACCCCGTCATCATTGGTCACTAAAATGTGCATTTTTGCCTCTCAGTAGGGGGATTTTTGAGAATATATGATTGTGCTTGTTTTGAATTGTAAATGGTGAATGGGGAATAGCTAATGGTAAATGGAATCCTTCGGATCACCGACGGATATTTGCGAAGGGCTGTGAACTTTAGATACGCCTTATGCTTGGTTGAAAAAACAGCTTATCTGTATTAGTCACGGCTTGCTAAAACAGATGTCATTGTGTAGCTTTGCAGAAGCGATAAAATGCTTCGGCGTGGCCTGCGGCCACGCCTCGCTGTCAAGA
>JBGTIZ010000234.1:0-3676 GCA_041745395.1 Promineifilaceae bacterium (SeqCode)
CGAGGAACAAGCATGATAGAAATTGTAAATGAAGGAAATTTGAAAGAAGTGTTGCCGCTCATTCGGGCATACCAAGAATTCTATGAGGTTGCCGCCATTGATGATGCGCGAAACGAGGTCTTTTTCGCCCAATTTGGCGCAGAAAATCTGTTTGGGTGCCAATTTTTATATCGGCTTGAAGGTAAGGTGGTGGGGTTTGCCACCGTTTATTTCACCTTCACCTCAACCATTGCCCAAAAGGTGGGGGTCATGAATGACCTGTATGTGGTTCCGGGCTTGCGCGGCCAGGGCGTTGGCCGCGCCTTGATAAATCACTGTCTTGACTTTGCCCTAGCCAATGGGGCTTTCAGGCTTCAATGGGTCACGGCCGTGGATAATGATGTCGCCCAAAGGCTGTACGATTCTTTGGAGACAAACCAGAGGGATTGGCGGTTCTACACTTATAAAAAGTAAGGGGGAGAGACTTTCGGAAAACAACACGGCCGTGTTTAAGCGTAAACACGGCCGTGGGCACTTCTCACTTCCCACATCCAACTCCCTTACGCCGGCACAGCCTCCTCCGCATAATCCGCCACCGACATCTCCAACGTCGGCAAGCCCGCCTCCTGACGAATCAAATTCTCCAACTCCAGCATCACCGCTGGATTCTCCTCCAAAAACGTCTTCGCATTCTCACGCCCCTGCCCCAGCAACATCTCCCCATACCGATAATAAGCCCCCCGCTTATCCAAAATGTTGTACGCCGTGGCTAAGTCCAGCACATCCCCACTCTTGGAAATGCCCTGATTGTACATAATGTCGAATTCACATTCGGCAAACGGGGGCGCAACCTTGTTCTTCTTGACGCGAATACGGGTGCGGTTGCCTACCGTATCGCCGCCCGACTTGATGGCCTGAATGCGGCGAATATCGAGCCGGACTGAAGCGTAAAACTTGAGCGCGTTACCGCCGGGCGTGGTTTCGGGACTGCCAAACATCACCCCAATTTTTTCACGCAACTGGTTGGTAAAAATGACGATGGTATTGGTCTGTTTGATAATGCCCGACATTTTGCGCAGAGCCTGCGACATCAGCCGCGCCTGTAGGCCGACATGGGTATCCCCCATCTCCCCTTCGATTTCAGCGCGGGGCACAAGCGCGGCCACGGAGTCCACCACGACCACATCCATTGTGCCTGAGCGAATCAGCGCTTCGGTAATCTCGAGGGCTTGCTCACCCGTGTCGGGCTGGGAAATGTACAGGTTGTCAATGTCTACGCCGCACAAAGCGGCATAGCGCGGATCCATGGCATGTTCCATATCCACAAAGGCACAAATGCCGCCCAGCTTTTGCGCTTCGGCGATGACGTGCTGGCAAAAGGTGGTTTTACCAGATGATTCTGGGCCATAAATTTCGATAACACGGCCGCGTGGCAAACCACCAACGCCCAAAGCCAAATCAATCGATAAAGCGCCAGTGGGAATGGTTTCGACCACCAAGTTGTGGGCATCGCCCAAACGCATAATCGCGCCGTCACCAAAGCGCTTGGTGATGGTGTCTAAGGTGTTTTTCAGGGTTTTAAGGCGGGCATCTTCAGCCATAATGTTGTCCTCGTTGGGGTTGAGAGAAAAAATGTTCTAAACGTCACAAGGAGAAGATTAGCACACCCGTTCGATACGGTCAAGGTCAATTTTCAAGCTTTGAACAAGCGTTCAATTCTTGTCATCCAATCATTTTTATGAGTCGCTGACCCGCCCCACGGCCGTGCGCACTAACCCTATCAACTGCCGTATCTCCTGCCCGCCCAACAAGTAGCTCAGCGCAAAATAAGTGACCCCACCCACGGCGATACTCATCCCCAAAAAGAGCACAATATTGCTGATAAATTGGTCAATCAACAAAATAACCACCACCATCCCGGCCGTGGCTAGCACAGCGCGACCCCCACTGCGCCACAGCCCATACTCATTTAGGCTTCCCAACTCGCGCTGATTGAGGACAAACAGCACGGCCGCCAAAAAGGTGAAAGCGAGCGTGCTGGCCAAAGCCAAGCCCCCCACGCCCAGCGCATCCACAAACAGATACGCGCCGCCCACCTGCACCACTAGCCAGCCCAAATAGACAAACATCGGCGTGCGCGTGTTGTGCCGCGCATAAAAGAGCCGCGCCACAATTTCCAGCGTCGCTTCGCTGATAATGCGAACGCTAAAGAAGATAAGCACGCTGTACACCAGCGCGGTAGACTCTTCGGTGAACGCCCCGCCTTGGAGCAAAAAGGCGATAGCGGGCTGGCCGAGTAAAACTACGGCCGCCGCCGAGGGAATGGTCAACAGCCAAATGATCCCAAGCGCAGTCACGGCCGTGCGTTTCAGCCCCGCCATATCCCCCGCGTTATACATCTCCGCCATGGTGGGGAAAACGACCAGCGCAATCGCCGTGCCGAACAGCGTCTCGGGCAACTGCATCAGCGTAAACGCATAAAAATAAGCGGAAACGCTCCCCTCGGGCAACCCCGACGCCAGCCGAATGATAAACAAATCGGCAAACTGAATCGTGCCCAGCGTCACAATGCGCGGCCCCATCAGCCGCACAATCTCCTGCACGCCCGCCATACGCCATGCCAGTCGCGGCCGATAGACAAAGCCATACTTGACCAGCGCGGGCAGTTGAATAGTAATGTGAAGCAGACCCCCCACCACCGTGCCCCACGCCAGCCCATGAATGCCTAGGATCGGCACAAAGAGATATAGCCCCGTCACATACCCAATATCCAACGCCACTGAGGCCAACGCGGGCAAAGCAAAATGCTGATTGGCGTTCAAGTAGCTACTCAATACGCCGCTAATGCCAAAAATCATCGTCTGGATAAAGATGATGCGCATTAGCTCAGCCGTAAGCTGTTGCTGTTCTAGGGTAAAGCTGGGGGTCAACACGGCCGCGATTTGCCCCGCAAACAGCGCACTCAGCCCCGCAATTAGCCCCAACAAAAAAATGACCAACGTCAGCACCGTTTGGGTCAGCCGCAAGCCTTCCCGCACACGCTCGTTAGTCAGATAGCTGGAATAAACGGGGATAAAAGCGGCGGCTAACGCCCCACCTGCAATCAGGACATAAAAAAGTTCAGGAAGCTGATTAGCGGCGGTAAAGGCGTCAAATTCTTGCCCTGTACCGAACGCATCTCCCACCAAAATGGTGCGAATCAGCCCTGTGACTTTGCTGACGCCAAAAAAGAGCATCACCAGTAAAGTTGAAGTAAAAAGATGGCGTACACGATTCATGGGCGTAGATTCTAGCCATCAATAGATGAAACCGCTAATAAGCTAATTAGCTGGTCAGTCAGTCAGCCTTACTCACCACCCCTTCTCTCTGGCACAGGCGTCCCGCATCTAAACCAAACGCTGGGGCATAGTGGCGAATATCTCTCTCCCCTTCCCCTCTGTCCTCTTCGTAAGCCTCAAGGTAAGCCCGAGATGAGAGAATGTTAATCATGGATTTGGTACTAAAGTCAAGGTAAGAAGTGTAAAATAGGTTACAATTTGCGGTACGTCATCACCTTAGTCAATGACCACCCCCAGAGGGGGTGGCTTGAATTGATGCACCTAGAAGGTGCGTTGTTGCTTACCTAATCGAACAATCTTCTTTGGGTGGCATCAGCATCTTTGTCTTTCTTGTTCTGCCACTTTACATATTTTCGTAT
>JBGTIZ010000235.1:0-2930 GCA_041745395.1 Promineifilaceae bacterium (SeqCode)
TGGTTTGGGCGAACGCCCAAACCAAAAAAACACCCTTTATAATGGCCGAGCCGCCGCAGGCGGTGAGGCGTGTGGCCGCTACCAATTCATCAATGAACTGTAAAGGTCACTTGACCCATGCCCAAACTTCACTATCCACAAAGGAGTAATACCATGAGTATAAAAATTGAAGCAGACCTGCTGTATACCAAACATGACGAATGGATTCGCATGAACGGGGACGAAGCGACGATTGGCATCAGCGATTATGCCCAAGACGCGCTGTCCGATATTGTTTATCTGGAACTGCCAGAGCCGGGCGAAACGTTCGCCGCTGGAGAAGAGTTTGGCGTGGTCGAATCGGTCAAAGCCTCTTCCGAATTGTTCATGCCCGCTGGCGGTGAAATCATCGCCATGAATGAAACCCTGCTGGATGAACCTGAAAAAATCAATAGCGACCCTTACGGCGAGGCGTGGCTCATCAAAATTAAGCTGAGCGATACGAGCGATCTAGATGAGTTGATGAATGCGGAAGCTTATCAAGCGTATTGTGATGGGCGATGAAAGGTGCAGGGTGCAAGGTGCAGGGCGACTTGCTGACCAACACCTGCTTACAGCTTAAAGCTTACGGCTTATAGCTTACTGCTTCCTCTGGAGAAAACGAGATGTTAGACCAAACAAAATCCCCCACGGCCGTGTCCCAGCCTGAAAATATCGACCTACTGCGGCCACTTGACAGCTTTCAGCGACGGCACAACGGCCCCCGCCAGCGACACATCAAAACGATGCTGGCCGCCTTAGAAGTAGACAATCTGGACGAACTGATAGACTCGGCCGTGCCCGACGCCATTCGCCTGCCGGCCGACCATTTACAACTAGAGCCACCCCTGACCGAAACCGAGATTTTGGCTGATTTGCGCCACATTGCCAGCCAAAACCAAATTTATCGCTCCTACATTGGGCAAGGGTATTACGGCACCAAAACCCCGGCCGTGATTTTGCGCAACATTTTTGAAAACCCCGGCTGGTATACGGCGTACACGCCGTATCAGGCCGAAATTGCCCAAGGGCGTATGGAAGCCCTGCTCAATTTTCAAACGATGATTATGGAGCTAACCGGCATGGAGATTAGCAACGCCTCCCTGCTGGACGAAGCGACGGCGTGCGCCGAGGCGATGGGCTTGGCGCACACCGCACGGCCGCGCAAAAGCACCGCCAACACCTTCTTCGTCTCCGAACTGTGCCATCCCCAAAACATCGAGCTGGTGCAAACTCGCGCCCAGCCGCTAGGCATCAACGTCGTGGTGGGCGACCATCGCACCTACGAATTGAGCGACGACGTGTTTGGCGTGCTGGTGCAATACCCGGCCACGGACGGGCGCGTTTTGGCCTATGATGAGTTCATCGCCCGCGCCCACGCCGTCAACGCACTCGTGACCGTCTCGGCCGATTTGCTCGCCCTGACCCTGCTCCGCCCGCCGGGCGAATTTGGGGCCGATATTGTGGTCGGCTCCAGCCAACGGTTTGGTGTGCCGCTCGGTTATGGCGGCCCCCACGCCGCCTTTTTGGCAACCAAAGAAGCGTATCAACGGCTGATGCCCGGCCGGATTATCGGCGTATCGGTCGATGCGCAGGGCAACCCCGCCATGCGGCTGGCTCTGCAAACGCGGGAACAGCACATTCGGCGGGAGCGGGCGACGAGCAATATTTGCACAGCGCAGGTGCTTTTGGCGGTGATGGCCGCCATGTATGGGGTGTATCATGGCCCCGAGGGGTTGAAGCAGATTGCTCGGCGGGTGCGCTTGCTCACAGCCGTGGTCGCGCACTATCTGACCCAAGCGGGGTATGATTTACTCGAGGGTGAGTTCTTCGACACGCTGACCATCAAAACGGACTTTTCCCAGCAAACGGCTATTTTAGAAGCGGCGCAAGAGCGACAAATCAATTTGCGTTATGACCCTGATGGCACAATCGGATTGAGCTTTGATGAAACGGTGACGGTGCGGGACATGCAGGATGTGCTGGCCGTTTTTGGGCAGATGGTGACGCGGGGCGAGATTGAAGACACGGCCGTGTCCCTCTCTCTCGCCTATGACGCCCCCCACGGCCGTGAGAGCGGCTTCATGCACCACGACGTGTTCCATAATTACCATGCCGAACACGAAATGCTCCGCTACATCTATCGGCTCCAAGCCAAAGACATTTCACTGGTGCACAGCATGATTCCCCTCGGCTCCTGCACTATGAAGCTCAACGCCACGACCGAAATGATTCCCCTCTCTTGGCCCGAATTCGCCAATATGCATCCCTTTGCTCCCAGCGAACAGGCGGCTGGCTATCATGAGCTATTCCGCCGCCTCGAGTCCGATTTGAAAGCGATTACCGACTTCGACGCCATCTCCTTCCAGCCCAACTCGGGCGCACAGGGGGAATACACGGGGATGCTGGTCATTCGTGCCGCCCATCAAGCGGCGGGCGAAGGTCATCGGCACGTCTGCCTCATTCCTAGCTCTGCACACGGCACAAATCCCGCCAGCGCGGTCATGGCGGGCATGACCGTCGTGGTGGTGAAATGTGACGACCACGGCAACATTGACGTGGCTGATTTACGCGCCAAAGCGGAGAAACATCGTTCTGATTTGGCCGCCCTCATGATTACCTACCCCTCGACCCACGGCGTGTTTGAGACGGGCGTGAAAGAGATTTGCGCCATTATTCACGAAAATGGCGGCTATGTGTACATGGATGGTGCCAACCTGAACGCACAGGTCGGACTGACCAGCCCCGCCAGTATTGGGGCAGATGTGTGCCATCTGAACTTGCACAAGACGTTTGCCATTCCGCACGGCGGCGGCGGGCCGGGCATGGGGCCGATTGGGGTCACGGCCGCGCTCGCGCCGTTTTTGCCGGGGCACAGCGTTGTGCCCGGCGTTGGTGGGAAAAAGGCGACC
>JBGTIZ010000236.1:0-12019 GCA_041745395.1 Promineifilaceae bacterium (SeqCode)
TGGTTTGGGCGAACGCCCAAACCAAAAAAACACCCTCTTTTAAGCGAGTCGTGGCCGCAGGCCACGACGAAGCTGATGTTAGAACTCGAAGGCGTTAGTAGCTACGCTTCCCGTAAAAAAGGCTCAGCCCATCACTTGTATAAAGTGATGGGCTGAGCCTAAAAATAACCAGCTAAAAACTGTAGCCTAACTTAAACGGCTGACTTCTTCAAAACTGGCAAGCCATTGCGGCTTTCTTTGACTTCATACCCTTCAGGTACGTTATCCAAAACACCTTCTTTCTCCGTTTTGGCGAAGAAGTAGATGGTTTGCGTCCGACCATTTTTCAATGTGGTCTCGCGGTTGTGGAGGATGTAGGTCACCCCTTTAGAGTTGGTATATTCGTAAGCCATTATTTACCTTCCTTATTTATATTGGTGTTGGTTTGTTTCAATTTACTACTCGAGAGTAACATGGCTATGGTAAACAATTCACCAGAGGTATGCAAGGGGTTTGCGTTAATTTTAAGAAAATTGACCTCTGGTAAGCCCTAATGTAGCTCTTTTGACGCTACCAGAGTAGCACGTTATACTTTTTGCTTGCACACACGGCCGTGTTGAGGTATACGCCCCACCCCTTATCACCGTTAAAAACAGCCCAAATCACTTACAGTTCATCAACAGACAGGCAGATAATCCTATGCGTCTTTCAAAATCCTTTGGCAAAACCTTGCGTCAGGCTCCCGCCGACGCCGAACTAATCAGTCACCAGCTACTCCTACGCGCCAACTTCGTGCGCCCTCTTGGGGCTGGCATTTACACCTTCATGCCCTTTGGCTATCGCGTCTTGCGCAACATTGAGCGCATCATGGAAGAAGAAATGGACGCGCTCGACGGCCAGCAAATGCTCATGCCCAACCTGCATCCCCGCGCCATTTGGGATGCCACAGGCCGCTGGGAGGAGATGGGCAGTATCATGATGCGCATTGACGCGGGCGGTAGTCGTGAGTACGGCATGTCGCCCACCCATGAAGAAGTGGTGGTTGATTTGGTCGGCCGTGAAATCGAGAGCTATCGGGATTTGCCCCAGGTCATTTACCATATTAGCAAAAAGTTTCGGGATGAAGCACGGCCGCGTGGCGGCATGTTGCGCCTGCGCGAATTCATTATGAAGGATGCGTACAGCATCAATCTTTCCGAGGAAGGGCTAGACGATTTTTATCCTAGCATGGTGCAGGCGTATCACAACATTTTTGAGCGGTGCGGGGTAGATATTGTCCAAGTCAACGCGGATGTGGGGGCTATGGGCGGCAAATCGTCGCATGAGTTCTTGGTGATCAACGAACAGGGCGAAGATCTATTTATCCAGTGCGATAGCTGTGGCTATGCGGCCAACGTCGAGGCGGCCATGTTTGAACGGCAGGGAGAACCACCCACGACCCTCGCCCCGCTGGAAAAAGTGGCGACACCCGACTGCAAAACGATAGCAGATGTGGCGAAATTTATCGGCGTGCCCACCAGCCAAACGTTAAAAGCGGTGCTTTATTGGGCGACGCCTCCCGGCAAAGATGAAAAGAAAGAGGGTCGCTTCCTCTTTGTGGTCATTCGCGGCGATTTGGACGTGAACGAAGTGAAGCTCGCCAATGCGTTGGGCGGTGCGGCGTTGCGCCCTGCCACGGCCGAGGAAATCACGCAGTCGGGCACGGTGGCTGGCTACGCCTCCCCCATTGGGCTAGAAGTAGCCGCTAGCCGTGACCAGAGCGACAAATTGCTCGTGGTCGCTGATGTTTCGATTGACCACGGTGGGGATTATGTCTTTGGAGCGAACGACGAGGGCTTCCATTATACGGGCGCCAACTATCCCCGTGATTTTGGCCTGACAATCAAGGCAGATATTGCGGAAGCGACCACAGGGCACGTCTGCGGGATTTGTGGCGATGGGACACTGGTGGCGACCAAAGCAATAGAGGCGGGGCACTGCTTCAAGCTGGGCTTGCGCTATAGCGAGCCAACCAACACGACCGCCCTAGGCGAAGATGGTAAGCCGCACCTCGTTTATATGGGGTCATACGGCATTGGGCTGGATCGGCTGATGGCGATTATTGTGGAGGAGCATCATGATAAATATGGCATCATGTGGCCGAAAAATGTCGCCCCGTATCAGGTGCATTTGATGCACGTCGGCCGTGGTGAAGAGCCTGTGGCCGTGGCGGAGCAGATTTATGCGGAGCTACAGCAAGCAGGCTTTGAGGTGCTGTACGATGACCGTGAGGCCAGCCCTGGGGTGAAGTTTAATGATGCTGACCTGATTGGGATTCCCCTGCGCATCGCCGTGGGGCAAAAGGGATTGAAAGAGGGTGGGGTTGAGGTGAAGTGGCGGCATGAGGCTGACCGCGAGTTGGTTCCCACGGCCGAGATCGTAGCTTATGTGCGGGAAAATTGGTAGGCTGGATTAGCTCCGATCATAGCGTGAAAAGTCAAAAGTAAGAAGTGAAAAGTGGTTTGCGTGCTAGCCAAGGGCTGTCAGGCGGATGCTACTTTTCACTTTTTTCTTTTTGGGCACTATTTGGTGGGCTGGCTGGCTACGGCACAAGTAGGTCGTAGCGATGGTCGCCGGTTTGCACGGCCGGGATGGCCCATAGCTCGGCTTTTTGGCGGGGGACAATCTGGAATTTGAGGTCTTTGAGCCAATCTTTGCGCTCTGCTTCGATGGTAAGCACGATGAAGGTGAGGAACTTTTGGGCGTCGGCGGGGTTGACCACGGCCGTGGTCAACCGCACTTCACGCGGCCGTGTGGCTAACGGCTGGAGATTCGGCTGACGCACCACCAAGTAGCTACCCATCTGTCGCGCCTGCGGCACAGGCAAATCCCACGCGGGCGTATAAAGCAGACGCGGCTTGGCCCACATCTCTTCCGCCTCTTTCTCCGCCCCCTTGTTGCGCCCCTGGGTTTCCCGTTTTTGAATTTCTACTTGGGCTTCCATGACCCAGAAGGGGAGCCAATGGGTCACTTGGTCGGGTTTGGTGGGCTGGGTGAAGGACACGGCCGTGGGACTCACCCCCTGCTCATCCACGCGCACATCGCTAAAACAGTTGGGGCAAGTCAGCACCACATCATCATTTTCCGCTGGGAGCGGCTCCACACAGACTGGACAACGTAACAACAACAGTTTCATCATCGCTAAATCTTCCCCGAATACTTGCCCTGATTTTCCGCCATTTTCGACACATCCTCTAAAAAGGTCATGCCCGTCTGCATCACCTGCCCCAAATCCATATCGGTCACGCTCCCGTTTCCTTCCGATTCCGCTTTATGACTACTCCCCTCACGATGTTCTACCTCTTCCCCATACCGAAAAGCGCGATACCCCGCAAAAATCAGCCCCGCGCCAATCGCTAGCGGAATGAGCAGGGCAAACGCGCTGTCATCATCCCCACTGCTACTGCTGACGGCCAGCAAGGCCACGATAAACCCATTCACCAAGACAAAATTGCCCAAGGCCAGCCCCCCCACCAGCATCGCCGCCCGATAAAACGCATTGCCCGGGGCTTTGCCATAGAGCAACTTATTATTCGTACCGTCCACCACCGTTTGGTAATTGCGCTTTTTGTACTCATAACGCACCACCCACAGCGGATAATAAACGGTTGAAAAGCGCGGGTTTAGAAATTCGTAATGTTCAAAAAAGCGGGAGCTGAGATTGCGGACGCGGCGAGCACGATAGGTAAAATGCTCCTCCGCTTCCGCTTGAGCATCGGTGCGGGATTCGGTGGGGTCAAAAACGAGGGCTTCATCACGCAGATAATCTTCGTCAAATGGTTCTAAATCATTGGCGGAAATGGTGACGCGATGCACCCCGTATTCAGCCACGTCTAGGGCGGCATCATTCCAAGCCATCTCCTGAAAAATCTCGACTTCGACAGGTTCGGTGCTGTCCTTATCCTTGCGCACACGGCCGAATAACCAGCCCACCACAAACGCCTGCAACCGCCAATAGGGCAGATAAATCAGGAAGACATCCTTGATTTTCGCCTCTTTGGGCAAATCACGCGCTTTGTTCAGGCCGCGCCAAAAAGAGCGCACCGTTTGCATCACGTCGTCGCGCTGGGTGCGGTTACGCACCTGCCAGCGACGCACGCCCCGCTCCCCTTGCACCAGCGAGCGCAGATGACAATAAGGGCATTCAACGATACGCGCCCCCTCGGGCACGGGCACAATCCCCGCACAGTTGGGGCAAGTCAAACCTTGGGTTTTGTTTACAGAAATCATAGGAGGTAGCTGGAGGTTTTGAGCTGTAAGCTATAAGCCGTAAGTTAGTTGGGTTGATGTGGGTCACACTCAGCACTCGTCGCTCATCGCTCAGCACTTTTTCTATACTTTGGCGGCGATGGTGGTGGCGGCAATGAAGATGGGAATGGCGATAATGACGGCAATAACGGCATAGATGAGGAGGCCGAACACCGTGCCTGCCCCCCCATCAGTGCTGAAGCCGATGAGAGGGATGAAGGCGGCGCAGAAGTAAGCGAGACAGCCAACGGAGCCAATCGCCATGTAGGGAGTTTCCCATTTAGACGGAAAGATACCGGCGAAAACTTTGCTAGAGGCGGCGTCTACGGTGGCGTGATAGGTTTGTCCCTCGAATTCGTAGTTAAAGAGGTAGATGGGCAGGTGGACAAGGGAGGCTTCTTTGATGTGGGCGGGGGTGAGGTTGTGGGTGTCGCTGAGCCATTTTTGCACGGCCGTGTACGGCACCGTCGGCGCAATCGCCTCCCCATCTAGCTCATGGTCATACGGCTGGAGCGCGGCGGCGGGAATCGTCATATCCGTCATTTCTAACGCGGCCGTGGCGGCGGCGGGTTCTAATAAGACCCGCTCCTGACCATTATCCTGCACCCGTATCAGCCACATGGGCACCAATTGGAAACGAATTTGGGTGATTTTACACTTCTTATCAAGGTCTTTGACCGTCTGGTTGCCCCCCATCCAGCGGCGCAGAGCGGCCTCGGCCGTGGGTCGGTCAATCGTGGCCTCGACCGCATAATGCAGAACCGCGCCGCTTTTGTCCACAAAATTGGTCGCGCCACAAAACTCGCAGGTCACAAATTGGGAGCCAACTTGGACAGGAAGCGGCGCACCGCATTGATAACAGGTGATTTGGTTGGGGATGTATGGTTCGGTTTGAGGGGTCATGGGGCAAGAATCAGGGTTCAGGGTACAAGGTACGTGTCTTCGTGTCTTTAATGATGGGCTATTTTATTGTAAGAGCAGACGAATAAGCTAACAACTACCTCACGGCCGTGTGGCTAAATGGGACAAAATCAGGTCAGCTAGCTCCTGCGGCTTTTCCAGCGGGAGCAGATGCCCCGTGTCGAGCATTTCGATGTAGGTTCCGTGGGGCAAGGTGTCTTGCCACAGTTGCCACCCCTTTTTTGAGAGGGTATCGCTATGGGCGGCGCGAATGCCCAGCACGGGTTGGGTTAGTTGGGGCAATGGCTCCCACACTTGGGGCAGGGTGGCGTAGATTTGTGCTTCCCATAGTTTGGGATAGGCCAGCGTCACGCCTTGGCTGGGGTCGGTGGGGTCACACGGCCGTGTGCCAGCCCGCACAAAATCCCACAATACCTCATCCGACAGCCCCGCAAACACCTTCTTCGGCCGATACCGAGCAAACACATCGGCCACATTGTCCCATTGGTCACGCCGATGCACGGCCGACTGCACCAGCGGGAACTGCATCATCTCTTCCCGCGTGGCCGTTTTGGCCGCCTCTAGCCAGCGCGGCTCCAAAAAGACGGGTTCAACCAGCACCAGCTTTTGGAAAAGCTCTGGCCGTTTCACCGCCGCCATGAGCGTCGCCACGCCCCCCAGCGAATGTCCGACGCCAATCACGCCGCGCAGGTTTTCTTGGTCAAAAAAATCTATCAAATCATCCGCAATGAGTTCCCAGCGGGTTAGCTCGGCGGGGTCGGAGCCGGGCCAGAGGGGGCGATGCTCGACGGCTAGAACATGGTATTGGCTGGTGAGCGGTTCTAAAAATTGGCGATAGCTCCCCGGTGGGTAAGCATTCGCGTGGGCAAAGTGGAGAAGGGGGCCAGAGCCACCAATGTCGTGAAAAGGAATCATGGGCTTAGGGTTCAAGGTTCAAGGTGCAGGGTGAGCGGGACATTCACTCATCGCTCATCGCTCAGCACTTTTAACAAGGCGAGCGTGACCGCTTTGGTGTCTGGGCCAATCTCGCCGGGCGGGCCAACGCAGGCGGGACAACCGTCGCGGCAGGCGCAACTGGTAATCAGATCATACACGGCCGTGAGCAGTTCCGCATGTATCGCAAACAGCCGCTGACTAAAGCCAACCCCCGCTGGGGTGCGTTCATAGGTCACAATCGTCGGCAAATTGGTTAACGGATGCAGAGACTCGGCCGTGACGGCGATGTCACTCGGGTCACACATCAAAAAAAGCGGGGCGATATTGCGCCACACATAGGCCAAGCCCCCCAAAGCTGACCGCGCCTGTTGCCCCTGCTCCGCCACACGGTGGCAAGAAGGGCAGACGGTCAGCAAATTTTCGACGCGATTGGCGTCCAGATAATTTTCGTTCTCGCCCCGCGCATAGCCAAATTCCCGAAACGGACGCACATGATGCACATGCAAAATCGTTTCAGAACGAGATGCGCCACACAGGCGACAGGCAAATTTGTCCCGCTCCAGAGCGAGTTGCCGCTGGCGTTGCCAATTGGGGCCGTAATCATTGGGGCGGAGCAAGATGCCCGCTGTGTACAGCTTTTCAGTCAGGCTTTCGCTAAAAATGAGCCAGTAGCCTTGCGTATCTAATTCTATTTCGGGCAGGTCAATTTCGCCAAAACCGAGCGTTTCATGACTGTAGCGCTTCACTTTGCGATAGCTGGTGGCGCGAGTCACGACCAGCACATCCCCATGAGCGCGATACAGTTCCCCTTCTTGCACCTCTTCTTCCGCCATAAAATGCTGAATCTGGCTACCCACGCTGGCGCGAGTGTAATAATCCACCTCGACCTCGCGCACATGGGCCAAACGCCCCTCCCAATCAAGCCGCTCCACCAGATAGCTTTGCGCTTGATGGTAATAAATGGCTCCTTCATAAGCCATTAGCGGCACGCTTTCTAAATCGAGTTCGCCAATGACGCGGGGCTGGGTGGGGGTGCTTTCTTGAATAACGACGGTATCGCTCCCGCTGGTGCGCAGAGATACTTTGGTAGCGGGCAGGTCGCCATCGCCCAAATAATGGTATTGGCGGCCGGTGTCATGGAGCAAACCCATCTCGCGCATGGCGTCGAGCAGGTCGGTCACCTCACCAAAATGGCCGAAGCTGTCGTGGGGCTGAAAGGGTATCTCGAAAGTGGCGCAGGCGAGATGTTTGACCATGATGCGCAAATTGTTGGGGTTGATGAGGGCGTGTTCAGGGCTGTTGCCAAAGAGGTAGTGGGGGTGCTGGGCGATGTATTGGTCGAGGGGGCTACTGCTGGCGATTAACACGGCCGTGGACATCCCCCCTCGCCGTCCCGACCGCCCCGCCTGTTGCCAAACAGACGCAATCGAACCCGGATAACCCGTTAAAACCACCGCATCCAGCTCCCCAATATCCACCCCCAATTCCAGCGCATTCGTCGCCACCACCCCGCGCAAATCACCGTGGCGCAACCCTTGCTCAATGCGCCGCCGCTCCAGCGGTAAATAGCCGCCGCGATAGCCCGCGACGCTTTCCCGCGCCAGCCCCTGATACTCAAGCTCATCTTGCAAATAGGTCAGCAAAAGCTCCACCGTTTGGCGGGCGCGGGCAAACACGGCCGTTTGCACCCCACCCTGCACCAGCGTAGCCGCCATCTCCTTGGCTAACAAAATCGTGCTTTGGCGCAAGCCTAGCTCTTCATCAATCAGCGGCGGATTGAGCAGGAGAAACTGCTTGGGGCCACGCGGCGCACCATTCTCTTTTTCGTCAAGCAGGGTAAAGGGCTGTTCGATGAGCTTTTCGGCGTGTTCGAGCGGGTTGGCGATGGTGGCGGAGCAGGCGATGAAGCGGGGCTGGGAGCCATAAAAAGCGCAGAGCCGTTGCAGGCGGCGCAAAACGTTGGCAACGTGGGAGCCAAACACGCCGCGATAGGTGTGGATTTCATCAATGACGATAAGGTCAAGATTGCGGAAAAAGTCGCGCCATTGGGTGTGGTAGGGCATGAGGCCGACATGGAGCATGTCGGGATTGCTGATGATAATGCCGGGGTTTTGGCGAATTTTGCGCCGCTGGCTACGGGGGGTGTCGCCGTCGTAGGTACTAGCGGTGAGGGGCAAATCACCCGCGCTGATGAGCCGCTGGGTCATGGCGAGTTGGTCTTGGGCGAGGGCTTTGGTGGGGAAGAGGTAGAGCACACGGCCGTGGGGACGACGCAACAAAGTATGCAGGGCAGGCGCGGTATAGGCGAGGCTTTTGCCGCTGGCGGTTGTGGTGGCTAGCACCACATTTTGGCCGTGGAGCACGGCCGTGATGGCTTGTGCTTGGTGGCTGTAGGGCTGGGTGATATTTTGGGCGGCATACACGGCCGTGATGCGCTCATCCAATTCGGCCGGCCACGGGGCAAAGCAGGCAAGACGCGCGGGCAACTGTTCCCACGCCACGACTTGTTGCATAAAGTCACGGTTGCGGCGCAGGCGGTCAAGCAGAGGAGAGAGGTTCGAGGATACCATTAAAAGCCAAAAATTAAGTCACTCTGCCGTCGAGCCTTCAAGTCAGTTTCGCCTATCGCCATGTACGCGGTTTCACGCTCCCCGTCAGTTGGTCGTCATCTTGAATGCGGAAGATGCGCACGCCAAACCAGAGCAGGGTGAGTAGGGGAATAATTTGCGTGCCGGGAATCATGGCCTCCACGGCTGAGACCGCCCGCAGAGCCTTCAGCCCCATCCGATCCAAAATAATCCACGCGATGGGCGCGGCCAGCAGGTCGAGCGATAAATCGAGCAGGTCAACCATAAGCGCCACGCTGAGTGGCATGAGGCGCAAGGTTTGCACAAAGCCTGCATCGGCCGGCACGCTAATTTTGCGCACTTGGCGCACGGCCAAGGCCAGCATGAGCAGAAAGCCTACAAAGCTGAGACCGATAAAAACGGCCAGCCCAACAAACAAATATTGAAACGTTTCAAAAAAAGGTTCTGGTGTCATAGGGCAATGTCCAAGGTCACTTCATGGCTTGTAGCTGACAACTGCTCGCTAAAAAAGCCACACGGCCGTGATAAACAGTATCAAAATCAGTAAAGCGGTCACAAACTGGACGACCGTGGCTAAGCCCCAACCCACAAGGCCACCAATTCCTGCGTGAATCGCTTGGTTCCAATCTTCGAGCCGCAAATATTCACCCACAATCAGGCCGACAATATACCCAACGACCGCCCCCACCAAATTCCCCAGCAAGGGCACAAATGACCCCAGAAAAAACCCAATAACGGAGCCAACCATGCCAAACACGATCGTTTTGAGCGGTGCGCCCGTCTTTTTCGCCCCCAGCAGGGGCATCCAAACGTCAGCCGTGGTGCCAATGGCGGCGATGACCACAAAAAAGAGGGCCAACGGTAAGGAAACAATCTCAAAGTCGGTTCCCCACGCATAAGCGAAAGCGGCCGCGCCCGTAATAACCGCGCCCGGCAGGATGGGCACAATCGTGCCGATGAGGCCGATAACCATAAAGACAATTGCCAGAGTAATGCCGAAATATTCCATTTGATTTTTTTGCCTTGTGGCGTTGCCGTCTATCTGTTAGTTAACTATGAGCCATACGCAGTCATCACGGCCGTGGTTGCGTTCCAACCCTCTTCCTAATATAGTCCCAGTTTACCCGCTCATCGTCCAGCAAGCTATAAGCGACCCAGCTCCTCGCCCCCTGTTCACCCGCTTAGCAACGCCTTTGTTTTCTTTCCCTGCCCCTTTTTTTCAGGCATACTACCTTATAATATGACCATGAACGAACGCCGCGATACCTCGACTCCTATTGACCGCCGCCGCTACTGGCGCATTGTGCGCTTCTTTGGCGCGATTATCCTCCATTTGGCGGTGGTTGATATTGTTCTGGGGCGGCTCTGGTTTGTCGGCAGTGCCATTCGCCGCTCACGGCCGCGTCGTTTTCGGCAGATGTCGCGTGATTTTCGTCTGTTAGCGGTTGAAATGGGTGGGGTGCTGATCAAATTGGGGCAGTTTCTCAGTGCGCGGGTAGACGTGTTGCCGCCCGAAATCACAGAGGAGCTACAAGGTTTGCAAGATGAAGTGCCGCCCGTTGACCCGTATCTTTTGCGGCGCGTGTTGGAGCGGGAGTTGGGGGACAAGCTGGATGATTTTGCGGAAATTGAAATGGAGCCACTGGCGGCCGCTTCGCTAGGGCAAACGGTGCGGGCGTGGCTCAAGCCTGTGCCTGAACCTGTGGCGGTTATAAGGGAAGCGATACCAGAACCGGTAGCAGTGGCGGTGGGCGGTCCCACGGCCGTGTCTGCCCCCCCCAGCAACGGCTATCATAATGGGCATCATGTACCCGAGACGGTCGAAATTTTAGGTGAGATGCACGGCCGTGGTAAACCCCTCGTCCTCAAAGTCCAACGTCCCAACATAGACCAAATCGTTGACACCGACCTCGAAGCCCTCCGCGCTGTCGCCCCGTGGGTCATGCGCTACGAACCCATCCGCCGCCGAGCCGACATCCCCGCCCTGCTCGAAGAGTTCGCCATCACCCTCTGGGAAGAGCTAGATTACGAGAGCGAAGTCCACAATGCGCAACGTTTCAAGAAAATATTTGCCCACGAGCCGCGCATCTACATCCCCGAAGTCTACGAAGAATATTGCACCAAGCGAGTCGTGGCTCTCGAGAACGTAGAAAACCCCAAAATCAACGAAATCGAGGCCATCGAAGAAGCGGGCATCAACAAACAAAACGTTGCCAACCTGCTCATCGAAGCGTACCTAACTATGCTTTTCCGGGAGGGCTTCTTCCACGCCGACCCCCATCCGGGCAACATCTTTATCCGCCCGCTGGGCGAACCGCTAACCGAAACGGAGCGCAAGCAAGGCCGCTCACGGCCGTATCAGGTCATTTTTATTGATTTTGGCATGGTCGGCCATCTCTCCCCCGAGCTAAAAAAGAACCTGACTGAAGTCCTGCTGGGGCTGGTGCAAAACGATGCGCGGCGCGTCGTGGATGCGTATCGCAACATGGGCTTTTTTCTCCCCGGTACCGATTATGAGCGCATTGTGCAGGCGCAAGCGTCGCTGATGGAGCGGCTGGAGGGGCGCAATTTACGCGAATTAGCCCAGCCCGACCCCGAAGAGGTGCGCCAAATTGGGGAAGAGTTTCGGGATATTTTGTATGATTTCCCCTTTCAAGTGCCACATGATTTTATTTACCTCGGCCGTGCGTTGGGTTTGCTTTCAGGCATTGCCTCCTCGCTTTACCCCGAGGTCAACCCCTGGTATCTCATTGAAAAATATGGCCTGCAAATTTTGCAAACCGAACAAAACCAGTTCGATTTTAGCCGAGAAAGCCTGACCGCCTTAGCCCAACAGCTTCGCCCCTTCTTGAATCTGCCCACCCAACTCCAGCGGGTCGTGCAGGCGGCCGAAACGGGGCGGCTACAGGTGCAGAGCCGGGATTTACAGGCGGAGCGTCGTCTGGAAAAAGTAGAGAAAAAGGTCGGCCAGCTTAGCGTCAGCATCTTGGCCGCCGCTGGCCTCATTTCGGGCACACTTTTGTATTTGAATCGGCAGAATAAAAAGGGGGAAGAGTGATCTGAAAAAAGGCAGAAGGAAGAGGGAAAAAGGAAGAAAAAGGGCGGGTTTTCTCGAGAAAATCTCCGCCCTCTCCGCGTCCTCCGCTGTGAAATTGCCCTTTTTGCAGAAGACTCTGGGATGATAGTGGGTTGTTATTAGCTTTTCACTTTTCTGTATTGGTCATGGGTTACTCTCGAGAAGCGATAAAATGCTTCGGCGTGGCCTGCGGCCACGCCTCGCTGTCAAGAGGGTGTTTTTTTCGTTTGGG
>JBGTIZ010000237.1:0-5578 GCA_041745395.1 Promineifilaceae bacterium (SeqCode)
CCCCCCACCCCAAAAAAACACCCTCTTTCCAGCGAGGCATGGCCGCAGGCCACGCCGAAGCGGAGCTGTAACGGGAAGTAATATTTAGACGGTTACTTAGCATCACTCATCGAGCAAAATCACTGGTTCCGCGTAATAGCGAATCGCGCTCTGCTTTTGCTTTTCGGCCAGAAAATCGTTGAGCCACTTATTCTTTTCTGAGAGCGGGGCGTCTGCTTTCAGCACGGCAAGGTCGGCGGCGAGGCGCAGAATACGGCCCGGAATGAGAAAGCGGGTGATGCCCGCTGGCAAATAACGGCCAGAAAGCGTGACTTGTAGGACTTGGGAGACGGTGTACTCGGGGAAAACGACGAGGGCGGTGAAGCCGGGGAATTCGTTTTTGAGGGTGTCTGGCTCTTTGCGGAGGGTGCGGGCCACACGGCCGTGGGCGATATACGTCTCCGTCAATAAATTCAGCGCGTCCAGCCGATTTGTGCCCGTGGCCGCCTGCACCAAAAAGACCCGATTATCCGCCGTGTGTAGATAACAGAGCGCGGCATAGGCAAACAAATCGTCGTCAGCCTGCTCTGCTTTCGTTTCGACCAGCGTCAGGTCGGGCAGGTTTTCGAGCAGGGGGAGCAACACCTCTAGCTCGATGTCCCTTATCACATGGTACCAAGTGCGTAGCCCCAAGCCGCGCTCGGTGTCGCAAATTTGCACGATGATATGAGGATAGCCGAGTTGTTTGAAGGCGGCCGTGCGCGTCGCCCCATCCAGCACGACATATTCATCCCCCACGGCCGTGACAATGGGCGGGTTCATCAGCACCCCCTCCTCTTCGATACGCTCCGCCAGCCGCGCCACACGGCGCGGGTCGATGCTCTCATGGGGGAAAATCTTGTTCATGGGAATGACGCGCAGGGGCAGGATGGGATGGGTGGGCACGTTGTTGAGAATGTCGCAAATTTGCACGGCCGTGGTCAAGGCCGCTGCCCGCTTGGCATCATGCGTACTCGCCCCAATGTGCGGCGTGGCTAAGACCTGCGGGTGCTGGGCCAACGCACTTTCCACGGCTGGCTCCTGCCCAAACACATCCAATCCCGCCCCCGCAATTTGCCCCGCTTCCAGCGCGGCCAACAAAGCCGCCTCGTCTATAATCCCCCCGCGCGCGGTGTTAATCAAATAAGCAGTCGGTTTCATGAGAGCCAACTGCGCTGTGCTAATCATGTCCCGCGTTGCAGGCTTGAGCGGCACATGCAGGGTCACAAAATCCGACTCCCGCAACAGCACCTCTAAATCCACGCTGGTCACATGCTCAAGGCTTAGCTCGGGCGTGTGGCGTCGCTGGTTGACCAAAATTTTCATGCCAAACATCTGCGCCCGTTGTGCTACCTGTAGCCCAATGCGCCCAAAGCCGATGATGCCCAGTGTTTTGCCACTCAGCCCCATGCCCATGAAATTCTTTTTGTCCCAGCGTCCCGCTTTAAGGCTTTGGTCGGCGGGCACAAGTCGCCGCGCCAGCCCCAGTATCAGGGCAAGGGTGTGTTCGGCGACGGCCAGCGTGTTGGCGTCAGGGCTGTTCACCACTTCGATACTCGCTTCTTGCGCGGCCATGATGTCTATATTGTCGAGTCCGGCTCCGGCCCGGCCAATGACTTTGAGCCGCGTGCCTTGGGCAATGACCTCGGCCGTGACTTGGGTCGCGCTCCGCACAATCAGGGCGTCATAGTCGCCAATGGTGGCGAGTAAATCGGCGGGCGTCAGATCAAAACGTTCGTCTACTTGGGCGACTTCGGCCAAACGCTTGACCCCGGCCGTGTCTATCGGGTCGCAAATTAAAACGCGCGGCTGTTGTTTTACAGCAGAATTCATGGGGTGTTCTCCTTGGGTTTGTGGAATGTAGTGGTAATAAGTTTTTGGGAAGTGAAGGAATTATAGCAGGGGGCAAGGTGCAAGGTGCAAGGTTCAGGATGCAAGGAAGTCTGTGCCACTAGACAGCCCTTTATTCATGACGCCTTACTCATTCTTCATCCCCTTTTCACTTGAAATTTGCGCGGGCTAGGTTACAATCAGAACATATGAGCGATAAAACAATCCGCGCCAGTGAAATAGGGGAATATGTCTACTGCAATCGAAGCTGGTGGCTCCGCCGTGTGCATGGCGTGCGCCCGCATAATATACGCCCGCTAGAGGCAGGCACGGCGTATCATGAGGAACACGGCCGTGGGGTGCAACGTGCCGCTGTCGTCCGTCGCGTGGCGTATGGGCTTTTGTTCACGGCCGTGGGTATTCTCACCTACTGGCTCATCACCGGCTTTTAGTAACCAGACTTAACAGGAGCGTTAGCGCACTTCGCCCCTCGCACCTCGCACTCACCCACCATGACTACTTCTCTCATTGGCCTCGCCCTCGCCCTCTTTCTGCTGGCTTTCGCTGCACTCTATTATGCCGCCACCCTGCGGCAAGAGTCTGGCCTGCCTGAGGGCAAAGTCATTTACAACGACAGCGGCGGCTGGTTTGCCCACCACGAAAATTTATACGACCCTGCCCTGCGCCTCGTGGGCAAGCCTGATTATCTGGTGGATGAACCCGACGGCACGCTGACCCCCGTCGAACTAAAATCAATGGCCGCCCCCCGCGAGCCATACGAGGGGCATATCATGCAGTTAGCCGCGTACTGCCTGCTGGTCGAACGAAAGTATGGGCGGCGACCCCGCTACGGCATCATTCAGTACAAAGACCGCGCCTTTGCCATTGATTACACGGCCGAGTTAGAAGAGATGCTCATTGATTTAATTGGGGACATGCGCGATGATTTGTTCACGCCCGACGTGCCGCGCAGTCATGAAGATTGGCCCCGCTGTGCCGGATGCGCCCTGCGCTCAGCCTGTGACCAAAGTTTGGCCTAAACATGAACAGATCAATTCGACCCGTGACAAGAGAAGATGCGGCCGAAATAGCGCGTATCTACAACCATTATGTGGCCGAGACTTACATCACTTTTGAGACGGATGTGGTGTCAGTGGCCGAGATGGCAGAACGTATAGCCGATATTTTAGCCATTCCTTTGCCGTGGCTGGTAATAGAAGAGGCTAATGGTCTACTGGGCTATGCCTACGCTTCAAAATGGAAAAGTCGGTATGCGTATCGCTTCGCGGTCGAATCTACCATCTACTTGGATCCTACACATTTTGGCAGAGGCCTCGGTAGTGACCTCTACACGGAATTGCTAACGTGTCTTCGTGGTTTACCTGTACACGCGGTCATGGGCGGCATCGCCCTGCCCAACCCAGCCAGTATTGCCCTGCATGAACGCCTTGGGTTCCAAAAGGTGGCTCATTTCCAGCAGGTGGGCTTCAAACACGGCCGTTGGATTGATGTCGGTTACTGGCAGTTGCTACTACCAATCCCTTCATCCTAGCTGACGCGAAAGTGCGACTCTGCCCCCGAACTTTTCTTATCCAAATCTTTCGGCATTTTTCCCCCCAAAGTTGTTATACTGGTTCCGTAAACGACAAAAGTAATAACGATCCCCGCACCAAAAACAGAAACCGCCTATCCTGCCCTATTCCTTAAGATAAGAGAGGAACAAGCCAAACATGGACGATTTACTTATTGGACGCCTCTATTTCATGTCCACCCTCATGTTCCATATCGTCTTCGTCTGCATCGGCATGGCGATGCCCTTCCTGATGGCCGTTGCCCACTGGCGCTGGCTCCGCACCAACGACCCCCTTTACAAAGAGCTAACCAAAGCGTGGTCCAAAGGAGTCGCCATTTTCTTTGCCGTCGGTGCGGTGTCGGGCACGGTAGTTACGTTTCAACTGGGCCTGATTTGGCCGACGTTTATGCGGGAAGCGGGGCCGATTATCGGCTTGCCGCTCGCCTTAGAAGGAGCCGCCTTTTTCACCGAAGCGGTCGCGCTCGGACTCTTTTTGTACGGCTGGAATGTGCTGAACAAATGGGTGCATTTTGCCTCTGGTCTCGTGGTCGGGATTGCGGGGGTGGCCTCTGGCTATCTAGTCACGGCCGCGAATGGGTGGATGAACGCGCCCGTCGGTTTTGAGACGACGGGGGTGAATCAAGCCCTGACCAATATTGACCCGCTAGCGGCGATGATGAACGAGCATTGGCTAGCCACTTCAAACCATATGGCGATTGCCGCCTTTATCACGACGGGGTTTGCCGTGGCGGGTATTCATGCGTGGCAATATGTGCGCACGAAGAAGGAGATACACGGCCGTGCTATGCGTATCGCCCTCGCCATCGGAGCCGGGTTTGCCCTACTCCAACCCATCAGCGGTCACGCCGCTGCTGAAAAACTCGTCCACACCCAGCCACTCAAACTGGCCGCTATGGAAGCCCATTTCGAGACCGAAGCGGGCGCGGCCCTACTTATCGGCGGCATTCCCAACGTCGAGACGGGTGAAATTCGCTTTGGCTTTCACATCCCTTACATGCTCAGCCTGCTGGCTCTCGGCGACCCGCAGGGCGTTGTCGTCGGGCTGAACGATTTCCCGCGTGAGTATTGGCCGCCCGTGGTTATCGTGCATCTCGCCTACCAAATTATGGTTGGGATTGGCTTCTTTGTCGCCAGCATTGGCCTGCTCTATTTTTTCCTGCTGTGGCGCAAACGCACCACGCTTGAGCATCCTCGCGTACTTTGGTTTTTGGCTCTACTCACCCCGCTGGGACTAATCGCCACCGAAGCGGGTTGGGTGGTGACTGAATTTGGGCGACAGCCGTGGATTATTTACGAGGTGATGACCGTAGAGCACGCGCTCACCCCCGTAACGGGGCTAATTGTGCCCTTTGTGATTATGCTCACTATTTATGTGGTGCTGTTTGGCGTGGTGACGTGGCTGATGCTCCGCCAAATCCGCGCCCTGAATGAGCGCGTTGATGACCTGCACCATGACCAAGACGACCCACGGCCGCGTTCCGAACCACCGCTGATCAAACCCGCTTTTGGCGATTAGTTTTCAATCTGCCAGTCGGCTGAGTCCTGATTGACAGACAGACTTCCGAGAACCCCCATGACTTTTACAACCGTGATGTTTTACTGGATTTTGACAGTTGTTGTCGTCAGCATTGTGTTCTATGTGCTGTTTGGCGGCGCGGATTTTGGCGCGGGAATTGTGGAATTATTTACGCCGCGCCAGTTTGATAACAAGGAGGCGGAAGAGATAACGTATCGCGCCATGGGTCCGGTGTGGGAGGCGAATCATATTTGGGTGATTGTGCTGGCGGTGGTGCTCATGACCGCTTTTCCGCTGGCGTGGACGAGCATGACCACGGCGTTACACATTCCGATGGCTCTGCTGTTGCTGGGCATTGTGTTGCGGGGCACGTCGTTCGTGTTTCGGCATTATGATGCGTATCAGGATAAGTCGCGCACGGTATACACGGCCGTGTTTTCCGTCTCCAGCTTGCTTACCCCCTTCTTTCTTGGCATCACCGCCGGAGCCGTGACCTACGGCCAAATCATCTTAGAACCCACCAGCTATTACGAAGGGTTTATCGCCCCGTGGCTCAACCCGTTCAGCTTCGCCGTGGGGCTATTTACCACCAGCATTTTCACCTTTTTAGCCGCCGCCTA
>JBGTIZ010000238.1:0-28173 GCA_041745395.1 Promineifilaceae bacterium (SeqCode)
CACCCCAACCCCACACACCCTTCAGGAGGGTAAAAACATGGACAACCAGCGCGAAATTTTTGGTTGGAAGATGTACGACTGGGCCAACTCCACCTTCAGCACCACCGTTGTTACCGCCCTGCTCGGCCCCTATCTTCTAGCCCTATCCGAAGGCCAAGCCCCCATCAACCTCTTCGGGACAGACATCCAGCCCGCCGCCATTTTCCCCACGGCCGCGTCCCTCTCTGTCCTGCTCCAAGTCTTCTTCCTCCCCATTCTAGGAACCATCGCCGACTACACCAACCTCAAAAAGCGCATGATGATGACCTTCGCCTACGTCGGGGCGGTGTTCGCCATGATGCTCTTTTTCATTCAGCCCGACATGCCCGTTATCGACACTAACGGCGCGATTTTACTAGGCAGTCTCTTCTTTATTATTGCCAACTTCTGCTTTGGCGCGGCCATCGTCTTCTACAACGCCTACCTGCCCGACATCGCTCCCCCCGCCTTGCGCGACAAAATCAGCTCTGAAGGGTGGGGCTTGGGTTATCTGGGCGGAGGGCTTTTACTGCTGGTCAACTTGGGCATGCTCACCCTCATGGAAGACACAGGCTTGGCCGTACGGCTCAGCTTAGCTAGTGCCGGCGTTTGGTGGCTCGTCTTCACTTATCTCTTTCCCCAACAGCGGCTCCAAGTGCGGGCGGCGGCGCGGAGTCTGCCCGAAGGCACGACCCTCATCCAGCACGGTTTCCGCCAAATACGCACCACGCTCACCG
Source organism: Promineifilaceae bacterium (SeqCode) (assembly GCA_041745395.1). Taxonomy (GTDB): domain Bacteria; phylum Chloroflexota; class Anaerolineae; order Promineifilales; family Promineifilaceae; genus Hadersleviella. Next base: position 756 of record JBGTIZ010000238.1, read on the forward strand.
AGATGCGCCACAAATACCCCATGACGCTCCGCTATCTGATGGCCTACTTGGTCTACAATGACGGGATCCAAACCGTTATCGTCGTCTCGACCGCCTTTGCGGCGCAGGAGCTGGCGGTCGAAGCCACGACCTTACTTCTTTTGGTGCTGATGATTCAATTTGTCGCATTCTTTGGGGCGATTGGCTTTGGCAAATTGGCGGGACGCATTGGGGCGAAACGCTCTATTATGATTACGCTGGTCATTTGGTCTATTTTGGTTATTTACGCGTATGGTTTCCTCGTCAACGTGACCCAACTGTTTGTGATGGGTTTCTTCTTGGCCTTGGTGTTGGGTGGTTCGCAAGCCCTCAGTCGCTCTCTCTTCTCGCAGATGATTCCGCTGAATCAGGAGTCAGAATATTTTGGCTTCTACGAAATTAGCGAGCGGGGCACGTCGTGGATTGGTCCTTTGCTTTTTGCCGCGGCCGTGCAAATCACGGGCTCACAGCGGGTTGCGCTGGTGTCGCTGATTGTCTTTTTTGTGCTAGGGTTGGCTCTGTTTGTCCCAGTTGATGTGCGCCAAGCGATGGTAGATGCGGGGCACGACCCTGAAGGGGTGGTGCTGTAGAGGGATTAGGATAGTGAGTGGTAGGACTGCTTGTAAGTTAGGAAACAAATCAAGTGAACGAGTGAAAAGTGAAAGGCAAGAAGTAAAAAGTAGTTGGGCAACCAATCACCCACTTTTTACTTTTCACGTCTTACTTCTTACATAGCTTATTACCTGATTCGTTTTTGAACCTATAACCAGTTACACCACCCACCGCCTTCCACCTGCTGGCTGAACCTGTCGGCATTGTAGACAACGTGTGCAGGAGCATATTGTTTTATGACCATGCCCAACTTTCTGATTATTGGTGCAACCAAATCGGGCACAACGTCGATTTATCGTTATTTACAACAGCATCCGCAGATTTTTGTGCCGCCAAACGTCAAAGAGACGAATTTTTTTGCTTATGAGAACCAAGAAATAGCGTTTAAGTATTGGGGGCCACCACCGACCACAACGTTGAACGCTATCCGTGATTTGCCCACGTATCAGGCGTTATTTGCCTCACCAAAGGCACAAAAAGCCACGGCCGTGGGTGAAGTCTCGCCCTATTACCTTTATAACCAACAAGCCGCCCAGCGCATTCAAGCTTATATACCCCACGCCAAGCTCATCGCCATTCTGCGCCATCCCGCCGACCGAGCCTACAGCAACTATCTACACCTCATCCGCGACGGACGTGAGCCACACCAAAACTTTGCCCAAGCCCTCGCCGCCGAACCCCAGCGCATGGCTGACGGCTGGGCTTGGGATTACTACTATCGGGATATGGGTCATTATGCCAGCCAGCTAACTCGTTACTATGAATTGTTCCCCGCCGCCCAAATCCGCATCTTCACTTTTGAGGCGTTCACGGCTCAGCCGACGCACGTTTTGCAGGAAATGTTCCGCTTTTTGGACGTAGATGATGCGTTTCAGCCAGATACTTCTTTCCGCGATAATGTGTCGGGCTATCCCAAAAACCGCGCCTTACAGCGTTTCATTGACCAGCCAAATTTGGCCAAGCCTTTGATTCGGCGGCTGGTGTCCGAAAAATGGCGGCAGAAAATTGCGACCCAGTTGCGGCGCAAAAATCTGCAAAAACCGACCCTTGACCCAGCCTTACGTGCCGCACTGACGGCGGACTATCGGGCTGATATTGAAGCTTTGATGGCTCTGACGGGGCAAGATTTTGCGGCTTGGCTGGTGGATGATGAGGGGTAGGCACACGGCCGTGTACCATCTCACCCAATCCCCTACTCGATAAAAATACCCTCTAACCCCTTTAATAACCCGAATGGATTATTGAAATTTGACCCAAATAGCCTAGAATGGTCACAGTTCAGCAAAGTCACACCTTTAATTTAGTCTGTACTTCATATCCAAGGAGAACCTCCAAATGAAAAAGACGCTTCTTATTCTCTCTGCTCTACTTGTATTAGCCCTTGGCGTTAGCCTCGTTGGCGCACAAAGTGGCCTGCCCGGCAGTGGCTGGGAAACTGGTCAGCAAATCCAAAACATTGGTGCCAGCCAAGCTGATGCCATCGCCTTTGTAGCTGTTGCCCAAAACGGAACTGAAACCAATTGTGGTACCGCTACCAATGTAGCCGCTGGTGCTTCCGCTAACTTCCTAACTGGCAATTGCGCCATCCCCGCTGGTTTTGTTGGCTCTGCTATCGTTAGCTCTGACCAACCTATCGCCGCTATCGTCAACGTTAACAACCGTACCGTTGGTAACGCCGCTGGTCAGTACAAAGGTACCGACAGCAGTGACGTAGCTATGGAAGTTAACTTCCCGCTGGTTAAGAACAACTTCGTTGGTCGTACCTCGACCTTCTATATTCAGAACGCTAGCGACGGCCCCGTTAACATAGAGGCTACATTCGTTACCAGCCCCGGTGGTACAAACACTGAAACCTACAACAATGTGCCTGCTGGCGCGATGGTTGTGGTTATCCCCGCTGATGCTGGTGTCCCCTCTGGTGGTCTCGGTTCTTTGAACGTGACCGCGACGGGTAACATTGCTGGTGCCGTTTTGGAATCTGAGCATGGTGTTACAACTGGTAACAACCTGCAAGCCGCCCGTGGTTTCACCGCTGGTGATGCCGCTCCGACCATCTACTGCCCGCTTGTTCGTAATGGTCATACCAACCGTAACCAAACGACTGGTATCCAGGTTCAGAACGTGAGTGGTGCGGCTCAAACGATTACCGTAACCTACTCCTACAACAATGGCCAAACGAAAGTTGTGACCAGCCCCTCCGTGGCTAATGGCGCTTCCTTCACCTTCTTTGGTGCTGACGCGACCTATGGCTTGCCCACTGGTGCGCTTGGTTCTGCGAAGGTTGAAGGCCAGAGCGGTAACGTTATCGCTATCGTTAATGACCGTGGTTTCGCTTTGAATCCCTCCCCCGTAACTGCTTACGCTTGCTTCCCTGAAACACAAGCTACGCAAGAAGTTGTGGTTCCCCTCTACAAAGAATACTTCTTCGGTAACACGAGCGGTATCCAAGTACAGAATGTAGGCGATGGCCCCACGACCGTGACCTTGGTTTACCAAGGCATGAAAGGTAACACCGCTGTTTCTGCTACGGTTAGCCACAGCACCCCCATTCCTGCTGGCCAGAGCGCGACCTTCTTCGGTGTGTCTCAGGGCACGTCTCCCGCTGGTATCACTGGCGTGAATGCTAACTTGGTTAACTCTTTTGGTGGTATCACGATCACCTCTAACAACGAGAACATTGTCGTTATCGCTAACGAAAGCTCTTTCGGTGGCTTTGGTACGACGGCTTCTGGTCAAGACACCAAGAACTTCGAAGGTTTCAACCAGTAATCATTTGGCCTGCTGAACGCTTTGTCTAGCGTCAAGCTAGACTAGATAGATAAAGAAGCCACCTAGAATAATAACTAGGTGGCTTCTTTATTTAAGTGGCTGGGGCAAAGTAAGCTAAACTATTGACCGATGACTTACGAATTATCAAGAAAGAGCCGCTGTCTACAAGTTAAATTACTTAACGTAAAGGATAGAAACATATGAAAAAACAGTTTATAGCAATGATGATTTTGTTGTTTTTGGTTGCTTGTGGGCCTAGTGAGACGGCATTGCCCACGGCACCGACGAGTCCCCCAACTGAAACTGAAGTTGAAAACCCCACGGCCGTGTTGCCTGAACCCACGGCCGTGTTAAATGAAAGCGGCTACCCCGCTGAGGGTAGCCAACTTGGCTACCCTGTCCCCAGCGAAGCCGCGAGCGACCCCGCAGGCTATCCACCCCCAGCACCCTCGGCGGAACCAACCCGCGCCACAGATGGCGTTATTTTCAGCTTTAGTGAGCCTATTACGGCAGGACAAACCCAAATTTCTGGCACGGCACCCCCTATGTTATCTATAGCGATTGTCAATGTCACCTATAATGGTTCCGTCCTGGGGACAGGGAGCAGTGGCCAAGATGGCAACTTTACCATCAATGTTTCACCTGTTCCGGCGGGCGTGCGCTTGGGAATTGCCTTAGCACAACTCGATGATTATCCATCATTAGACGCGGCCGTGAACGACCTATACGGCTATAGAGGTGACAATTTTATGAATGTCCCTAATGTGGGCATTTATTTTGAAACGTTCAAAGTGGGTGATTAAGGAACGCGAATACAGAAGAAGTTCAACTTTTCAAAAAAGTTGAACTTCCAGATGGGTAAGTTGTTATGTGCAAAAAAATGTGAGGTATCAGCGGTGAAAAATTATCACTGCGGATGCCTCACATTTTGCATTCTAGCTGAATTGTGTAGTTCGCGAGGAATCGTTCAATTTTTAGCCGTCAAATTGCACGATCCCCCACAGAAAAAGTTGAACTTCTGGCTTGGCCGTTACGTCCAGAGAAAAAGCACGTTTATTCTGATGTACTGGTGGGGCGGGGGGCGTAGAGCGGGTTGCGGCAGGGGTCGTAGTTTGTGCCCAGCATAATCTGATAGTTGGTGCTAAAGCTGGCGTCAGGGGTTAACTCGATAGTAGAGCGGGCGCGGTTAAAAATCCAGCTAATGAGCCACTCGTAGGAGCCTTTGAAGTTTTCCCCTTTGTAGCTCAAGGTGGTATAGGGCAGGCGGTCGGGGGGATCTACGTCTGGCCCGATCTGGGGAATAAAGCCGTACCAAGCGAGATTATCGGCCGCAAGCTGGGCAAGGACGGGGTCGCCCGTGCCGTTGCGTATCTCGACGGTTATGCCGCCGCGTAAGCCGCTGTTCAGAGCGGAGGTGGTGTACAGTCTGGAGAATGTCTCGCGGGCTTTGTCAGGCACGAGGAGCTGGACTTGGGCACCTGATTCGGGGATAGCATAAGGCTGAAGCTCGCCGCCCGTCAGGTAAAGGTGTTGGATCCCATTGGCACGCACGGCCGTGGCCACGCTCGCCAACTGCAAAATCCGCCCCATATCCATGTCCGTCTCTATCGTATCCTGATACGCCCCCCACAAAGTCGGAATTTGCCCAATGAGATTGATATCCACGCCTTTGTTGAGCAATCCGCGTAGTATCTGCTGTTGTCGCCGACCCCGGTCAAAATCACTCGTCGTGCGGCGGGAGCGCACATACCAGAGAGCCATATCCCCATCCATGTCGTAAATGCCGGGCGGTAGGGTAAACATTTCCCAATTGTCTTCCTCGAACACATCCAGCCCCGGCTCTTTTAGCCGCCAGTCGCGCAGTTGACAGCTAACTGGCACTTTTACGCCGCCGACGGCATTCACGATTTCTTGGAACCCTTGGAAGTTGACGCGGGCATAATAATGAATGGGAATCCCAAAATTATAGAGAATGGTGTCGCGCAGGAGGCGGACGCCGCCGCCGGGATAGTTGGCCGCTTCACCACGAGACACGGCCGTGTTAATGCGACTCGACTGCCAGCCAGGAATTGACACATACAGGTCACGTGGAATCGAAACCATCGAAGCGGTCTGATTCGTGGTGTTGACCGAGACGATAATAATGCTGTCGGTGCGGTGGGTCGCGCTGGTTGTGCCGTCGGGGTCAGAATCTGTGCCCAGAAGCAAAATGTTGGTTGTGCCCGAGGGCATCTCGAGGGTGGGCACGGGCGTAACTAGCTCACCCGTTAGCGTGTCGGTTAGAGGCATGCCTCCTGTCAAACTGGGTGACGTTTGGGGCACGCTGGGGGGCGTGGGCTTAAAGGTAGCTTGGGGCGTGGGTGTGCTGGTGGGGGTGCGGCTGGGGCGGCGCGTTGCTGTGCTATCAGGCGCGGGCGTATGGGTCAGGGTGGGGATGGGGGTAAAGGTCGCGGGGACGGTTTGGGTGGTTAAGGGCTGTAGCTGTTGCGCAATCTGGGTTAGAAAATCTTGCTCGGCCGTGGGCACAGAGGTGGGCAGAACGGCTAAACCGGGCGCGACGGGTTCGTTGGCCCAGGTCGCGTAAAAAAACACGGCCGTGGCCAATACCAACACCAACGCTATTACCCCCAGTCGAATCAATACCTTGCGCATAGTTTTCAATGAGTAATGAATAATGAACAATGAGTAAAAAGGTTGGTCGCTAGAGATGGCTGTGCGGTTTGGCTTCGTTCTTCTCGAGAAAAAAACCGCTCTGCCGCGTCCTCTGCGGTTCATTGACCTTTTCTTCCTACAGCTTCTCCCCAAATTTACCATGCAGGCGCATAAACGTTACATACCCTACCACAAAGACGATGAGCGATGTGACAAAAGTGCGTAAAAGAAAGAGCGCGTCCATCGAAACGGGGCCTTCGCTGGTCATATTCCCCCATAACACCGTGCGATACCCATCAATAATCGAAGCCATCGGATTCAGCCAGCGCATGACCCGCGCTGGCTCTAAAACCAAATCCCCAATAACAAGGGGCGACATGCTGTTGAACAGTTCAAACGGGTACATGATGGGCGTCAGGAAAAACCAAGCCAGCATGACCACATCCAAAATCATCAGCACATCTCGATAAAAAACGTTTATCGCTCCCAAAAACATCGCTAAGCCCAGCGTGAACACAATCTGGATCACGATAATCACCGGAACCCAAAGGGCATGAATGGTCAGCCCAATGCCCGAGCCGTACAAAAAGATGAGAAGCACAATGAGCGTAAATCCAAAATTGACCAAATTAGACAAAATGGCGGAAAGGGGCAATAGCTCGCGTGGGAAATACACTTTTTTGATGATGCCACTGCTGTTGGTAATCGAAGTGGTGCCGGTGAGCAACGCGCCGCTGAAAAAGTTCCACGGCATGAGGCCAACCAAGAAAAAGACGGAATATTGCCGAATCTCTGCTCCGCCAAAGCGGGAAAAAACGAGGCTGAAGACGACCATCAGCAGGAGCGGATTGAGCAGGCTCCAGACAACACCGAGGAAGGAGTTTTTGTAGCGGACTTTGAGGTCGCGGACGACTAAGTTTTGGAGCAAGTAACGATATTCGTACAGCTCCCGCACACGGCCGAGGACACCGCTCGAACCAGCCGTGGGGGCGTTTTTTGATGATTCGTACATTTCGGTATCCGCAGACATAACTCCTCTAGGTAGCCTTCAGCGTCTCAACATTTATGGTACAAGCGCAACCCAAGATTATAGAAGAGTGGGGGTGAGCAACAACAATTAGACCGTTTTCTACGATATTGTTCACGAAGCGGGGCATGGTGGGTAGCAGAACAAGGAGATGATGAGTCCACTGCAAAAAGGTGGCTCTTTGGGATCTCATGGGGTTTTGTCTGAAATGGCATACATGATGCGCGGGGTCTCTCTGGGCACACATCGCGTTTCACGCCTCATTTGATGTCAATCCCCTGAATTCCTGAAGAACCAAAAAGGTTAAACCTCTCGCAAAGGCGCAAAAAGCGCAAAGTTTTTCTCTTTGCTCCTTCGTGTCTTGGCGAGAGCCTGCTTTTTTCAGGAATCTCAGATGATACGCGCTAACGTGCCTGCTCATAGAGAGCCAGCAGTCGCGCCGTGTGTTCCGTGACGCTTAGCACGGGGGGGGCGTTTTGCGCTAATTTTTGTCGCTGGGCGGGACTTTGTGCCAGTTCGCGCAAGGCCCGTCGCCAAGCGGACACGTTCCCCGGAGGCACGAGGACGCCATCTGTGCCCGCCCGGATTTTGCTGGCTAACACCCCAATGTCAGAGGCGATGGGCGGGGTTCCGACCACAAACGCCTCGTCCAAAATGAGCGAGGAGGTTTCGTACCAGAGGGTGGGAATGGCGACGACGCTGGCCTCGGCCAAAACGCGCCACACTTGCTCGTGGGGAATGCGTCCCGCTAGTTGGATGCGGTTTTGCGCTGTGCGCGGGATGAGGTCGCGGAGGCGGGTGGTGTAGTCAGGAAACACGGCCGTGTCCCCATACATCGTCAGCTTTACCTCAGGCAAGCCGACACACGCCTCGAGCAAAATATGCACCCCCTTTTGCGGCGCAATCCCGCCCACATACACCACTTCCAAAGCAAAATCAGAATCTGGCTGGGCTGGTGGAGCAGGAAGCGACGCTGGCGGCTCCAAACCGTGCGGCAAAACCACAAAATTAGCCTGTGCAAAACCCATCGCGCCGTAAATATTATAGACAAACTGGGTCGGGGCAATCACGGCCGCCGCATCGCGCAAAATGGGGCGCAGGCGTTTGTGTCGATACGCCATGAGCGGCGACAGGAACGGAGTCAGAAGTTGCCCCGCCGTGCCGCCCGCCCGCGCCCCCGCACAGCGGCCACAGTTAAAAAAGAGGCGGTCGGGACCGGGGCAAATGGTTTGGTCGTAATTGGTAAAAAGCTGGGCGTTGGCGCATCCGTACCAGTAATCATGGAGCGTGACCACATAGGGGATCTGTTGCTGGCAACACGCTTGGAGCAAGTCAAGGGGCAAACCCATAAGATGCTGAATGTGAATAATATCGGGCTGGGTTTCTTGCAGGAGAGTTTGCCAAGCGGCAACCACGGCCGTGTTGCTTCGCAAAGTGGCCGCAAAAACCTGCCCCGCTGACCGCTCGCCCACGGCCGTGCCCACCACCCGTACCCCAGCCACCCGCTCATCTACCCCGCCCGGCTGGCTCGACGGGTAAAAAATCGTGACCTCATGCCCCGCACTGGCCTGCGTTTGGGCCAGCTTTTGGGTGTATAGCTCCGTGCCGCCCACTTTTTCGGGCAGGAATTGATGGAGTAGATGCAGAATACGCCGCTTTTGGTTCATTGTTCAATTATCAATTGACAATTGACAATTGATCGTCATACACGGCCGTGACGCGCTCCGCCACGCGCTCCCAATTAAAATGCGTGCGCAGTTTTTCATGCCCCGCTCGACCAAGCCTGTCGCGCAGGGGCTGGTCTGCCAATAATCGTTGAATGGCAGTACTCAGGGCGGGCACATCTCCAAAGGGCACGAGTAGCCCATCTTCCCCGTCGGTGACCACGCCCGGAATGCCTCCCGCCCGTGCCCCAATCACGGCCGTGGCGTGGCTCCACGCTTCCAAAAAGACAATGCCAAACGAATCGGTGTGCGAAGGTAGCAGGAGCATGGCCGCTTCGCGGAGCAGGGCGTGTTTACGGCCATCGTCTACCCGCTCTAGGGGGCGGATCCACGTCTTTTCCCGCTCGCTTAATCTATTATAACGTCGCTCAAATTCGGGCGTGCTGGAACCAATCAGGACAAGCGGCACGGCCGTGTCCCCCCCGCAGGCCGAGCCTGTCGAAGCCAACGCTTCATTGAGCCGCAGCATGGCCTCCACGGCGTGTAGTGCCCCTTTGTCAAAACTCATCCGCCCGACGAAAAGGGCAAACGGCCGTGTTAAGCCCAGTTCGGCCAACTCCAGCGGGGGAATCGTGGCGGGTAGGGGGTCACTCCCGCCGCCAATGGTGTGCAGGTGGGTGGGCGGGACGCCATACGCGCCCAGCCCCTCTTTTTCAATGTCAGTCAGGGTCAACACGGCCTGCGCCCCGCGCAGGAGCGCAAGCTGATGGCGCATAGTGGAGTTTCGCGCGACTTTGTCACCCTTTTTTTGCCCCAAATGGGCGTAGGGGGTGACGATAAACGGCTTGTGGTGGGCTTGCGCCCATTGCCAGCCCGCCACCAGCGGGGCTTCCCACGAGATGTTGAACCCATGCACGATGTCTATGTCTGCGGGCGAAAGGCGGGAGAGGGTGGGGGCAAGCTGGGGTATCGGGGGCACGAATTGCGCCATGCGCTTGAGCAGGGAGGTGGGCAGGCGCAGTTGGTCACTGACGACCATCAGTTTGCGCCACAGCATGAGGGCATTGCGCCCGCCGCGCCAAGGGGTAAGGGGCAGGCGCTGGATAGTGATTTGGGGGTGGGGTTGCTCTGTTATAGGAGGGGTGACCCCACGGCCGTGCCAAAAATCAGACTCAGACACGGCCGTGCTGGTGAAAACGGTAAAGCGCAGACGAGAATTCGCCTGCGCCAACGCTTGCACCAAGGCATGTGTATAACGCTCTCCCCCGCCGTGAAAAGGGGGATAGGCGGGGGAGAGAATCAGAACGTGGGTTTGTTTGTTATCTGGTGGCAACGGGTAGATAGTTTCGCCAAATTTGGTCAACGTAGTTGATGATGACGGGTATGTCAAAGGTTTCTAGCACATCGCCCGTGTCGGGGTCAGTGGCGGTCAGCCTTAGCGAGCCTAAGTTCGTTTCGCCGGTGCTGACGTTGTCGGGGTCGGGCGTGATGTTGACGTTGATGTTCGAGAATTGGTTGGGGCTGGTTGTGCCGCTGGTGTTGGGGATAGACACGGCCGTGGGGATGTTACTCACCTGCCAATCTAGGTCAGACTGCCCTATGTTTTTGATATGCAGATTCGCCGAAGCTGTATTCCCGTCACCTACTTCCTGCAATACATAGATTCTATCCTGTAGCACTTCTGGCTTGCCCGGCAGATTATTAAGCACACTGGTTCGCGCCGCATTTTGTTTATACATCGGCCAATGCGTCTTTAGGCTAGATTCTGGCAATTTCCAGACAATGATGTGCCCCTTAGATTCTAACCCCAGCAAGCCCGTGGCGACCACCGCCTCTAGGCGACCGTCACCGTCAATATCGCCCACGGCGGCCGTTGTGGCACTAAAACGCGTACCGTTTTCTTTACCCACTTCAAACTCGGCATTAAACGCCGTGGCATCAAACGTGCCCATGGGCGATAGTTGCGAGCCATCGCCATCAAGCACAATCATGGTCGTGTTTTGCAGAATCAAAATTTCCATGTCGCCATCCCCATCATAATCAACGAGGATAGCCGTTGAGCCGACATCAAAGCCGTTGCTTGCCAATCCATAATAGTCCCGCGTTTGGACGGGGAAGCCGCTCACTTTTTGCCCATTGGCGTGCCACGCATATACTTTGCCATCCATAGCCGGTATGACCACATTCAGCTTTCCGTCACCCGTGATGTCGCCAATCGAAGGGGAGCCAGGCGTAGCTCCACCCGTGCCCTTGCCTTGACCCCATTCCGCTTCATTGGGGAAGTCGTTCCAGCCGGGCAGAAGTTCGCCGTTTGCGCCGTTCACAGCCAAAACGCGGTTGGCGTAGGGGGAGCTGGGGTTTAGATTTTGGTAGAAGGTGCCCATGCCGTGCACAATATCTAGCACACCATCATTGTTCAGGTCGGCCACGGCCGGGGTCGATTGTATGTGATCCCAGCCATAGCGAGGATAGTTGCTGGCGGGAGGATTGCTCGCGTTTGACCAGAGGTGAAGCTGGCTGTTTTGTTTGACGATGTATAAAGAACCGCCACAATATTGGTCTGTGGGGGTGTTGTTATAGGGACAGTACCAACCGATACGTTCTCCGCCAAATTTTTCACCAAAATGACCTTCGTCTGTCCCGATAATGAGTTCTAGGTTGCCATCGCCGCTTATATCGGCCAGGGCAGGGGATGACCATATGGTATCAGCTAATTTACCGTTGAGGACGTCCCAACTAGGGAAGCGGAATTTGAGGGCACTGTCAAGGGGGAAACCAGACACGGCCGTGCCATTGTGGTTCAGCACATAAATCCCTTTATCAAAGCTCCCGAAAGCAATTTCTTTGTTCCCATCCCCATTCATATCCGCCACAGCGGGGGTGCTGTAAACTCCTGCGGGGCAGTTGGCAGGGGGCAGGTCGGGTGTGTCTCGGGTCATAAAGGGCCAGTTGCCTGGTGCTTTTTGCCCGTTTTTGTCTAAGACTATGATGCTACCAGGATAGCAAGTGCTCATGCCGGGTGTGCCCGTGGCGATAATAATTTCCATTGAGCCATTACCCGTTAAATCAGCCACGACGGGTGCGGCCATAATGCGCTGTTGGTTGTTGCCCAACCCATAGTAGGGCGAAATATCCCGGTCCCAGATGAGTTGTCCTTGGCGATTGAGCGCGACAACATGCCCATTATGCGTGCCGACGATAATATCGAGCTGGCCGTTGCCGGTTATATCAGCCAGAACGGGGTCAGAAGAATCCGCCAGCCCGGGGAGCTGATATGTCCACATCGCACGGCCGTCGGGTTGTGCTGTGACCTCTGGGGTTGTAGCGAGCCAGAACACAAAAAAGGCCACGGGTAAAAGTAGTAGGCATAAACCTGTGAACCGTTTTAATTTTCCGATAGGGTAAAAGTTGAAATAAGTTTGCATGAGCCTGTATCTCCTTGGTTGAAGTCCATTCTGCTTAGAACGTGCCCATTTAGGTGTGTGTTGAGTGAATTCGCAACTGTTAATTAGCTGACACAATTAGCCGAATAGTTGTCTCTGTTGTAATCGTAAACTGGGAATTACTCTATAGAGCGATGTTCCTAGCACGGCCGTGGTGGACAGAAGTACTATGAAAATAAGGCAAAGGAGAGGGAAATGTAAGGCAGAACGAAAGGAAATGGCTATTTGACAAAGAAAGTATTCAGGGCGGTCTCATATTTGCTCAGCACCACCTCCCAACTATAATTCTCCCCCACGAACCGTTGCCCCGCACGGCCGAGCAACTGACTCTCCACCGGATGCGCCAGCAGATAATCAACCAGCAGACTAAACTCCGCCCCGCTCCAATAATACAGCCCCGCATTGCTCCGCCGACACTGCTGTTTCAGCACCGTGCAATGCCCATTCACCAGCACGGGCTTGCCCATCAGCCACCCTTCCAAAGCCAACATAGACAAGCTCTCATAAATCGAAGGCACGACTACAAAACTAGACGCGGCCAGACCGTCAAACTTTTCCTGCTCCGTCACAAAACCAGTCTGCACAATGTCGGGATGCGCGAGAATGGGAATATCCCCTTTGCCCATTAGCACCAGCTTGAGCGGGCCGGGACGGCTCTTTTTGTACTCGAGAAAGTAGTCGAGCAGTTCCGGTACATTTTTAGAGGCGGCCAACCGTCCCACATAAAGCATGAACGGCGTGTCGGCGTCCAGCCCAAACTTTTGCCGAAAGCGAGCGGGGTCAGCCGGGGCGGGCGGGGGATTGATGCCAATGCCGATGACCTCGCTGGGCACACGGCCGTTGCGCGTCACCTCTTGCACCAAATCCCGCTCGGCATAGGTCAGATAAGAGATGAAGCGGGGCAGATGAAAGAGGGCGCGAAAAACGGGCATCCGCAAAAAAGGGTCATCGTGCGCCGTGGGGATGAGCAGAGCTTTGTCGGGCACGAGCGGCAGGCCAAAGAAGGTTTGCGCGTAGAGAAAGGTGGTGAAAAGAAAGGCGTCGTATTGGTCGTACCCTTTTTCGATGGCTCGGAGTAACGCGGTCGAGTTAGGGCCTTGGCGGCTCATCCAAAGCCATTCGTCGAGGACGCTGTTCTCCTGCATGAGAAACCGCCCCGTCGCTTTTTGCTCGCGGGGCCAGTCGCGGGGGGCGTCCACGGGGAAGCGATGAACGTTGACCCCATTGAGTATAGTTTGCCCCGGCGGGTAATGATTGGCCCATGTGGTGTAGTCGAGGGCGCAGGTGGTCAGCACGTCCACACGGCCGAGTTGGGTCAATTTTTCGGCGAGCCAGCGGGACATTAGCTCCGCGCCGCCGCTCACTTCTTCGCCGTAGCGTTGGACAACAAGGGCAAGGCGTAGACTCACGGCCGTGGTTCTCCTGCCGAAGATAAAAAAAGCTGTTGCCACATGGCGAGCGTCGCTTGCGCCAGTTGCACCTCGGTGAATTGGGTCGCCTGTTGCCGTGCCGCTTGGCTAAGCTGGTCGTATTGGTCGGCGTTGTCTAGTAAGTTGATGATTTGCGCGGCCACACGGCCGTGGTCAAACTTATCCACCACCACCGCCCCCGCGCCCCCCACCTCTGGTAGGGGCGGAATATTATGCACCACGGGCGGTACGCCAAAATACATCGCCTCCACCAGCGGCACACAAAAGCTCTCCCACTCCGACGTGACCAACAGCAGACGAGCATGGCGAAAAATTTGCGCCAAAGCGCGGGGATTGTTGACTTGGCCGCCAAACAGCACCCGCCCCGTCAGGTTATGTTGGCGCAATTTATCGTTGATTTGTCGCTCATACTTTTCCGACAGGGCAGGCGATCCCACCAGCATCAGAACCGTATCTGGCCGTTGCTGATGCACCCGCGCAAAAATATCAAGCAGGGTCAAAATATCTTTTTGGGGCACGAGCCGCCCCACAAAAAGCAAATATTCAAGCTGACGCAGATTTTGGGTCAGGTCATTTTCGGGCGCATCATTGGGTGCGCCAAATCGGCTGGTGTCTACGACTAGCGGCAGTTTGAAGATGCGTTCAGGCGCATAGCCCTGCCTGATTAGCTCCTGCCGCGCATATTCTGAATGCACAACCTGCGCCTGAAAATCGGCCGCCAGTTCGGGGACTAAATCTAGCCCTTGTTGACATAAATTTTCTAAATAGGGATTTTGACCCGCAAACAGGCTCGGTGGCGAAACGCCGTGGAAGTCCATGATTTTGTAGTCGGTGCTGGCGCGGGCGAGGGGGATGTTTTCGGCCATGATGGAGTAGTGATACCAGAGAAGGTCACGGCCGTGGGAGGCGTAAAACTCAGAATGTTTGGCCGGCACGGGGTAATTCGGCAGAATCGCATCCGCATAAAGCTGAACGCGCAGGCCCCACGCCTCAAAAAGCCTTTTCTGGGTCAAAATATAATTGCCAATCGCATCGCCGGGGCTGAGCGTGGCGGTCATAATGTGGACGGTGAAGGAGGGTCTGGGCATGGGTCAGGATTCTGGGCTAGGCGGTCATCTGCTGGAAGAGGGTGGCGTATTTTTCCAAAATGACGGGCCAGCGGTAATTTTGCTGGACGTAGGCGTGGCCTTGCTGGCCGAGGGTGGCCGTCTCGTGGGGATGGCTGAGAAAGTAGTCGAGCGTGGCGGCGAAGTCGGCATAGTTGGCGAAGTATAGCCCGCCGTGGGCGCGGCGCACGTGGTCGAGGGTGACGGGGCAGTTTTGGTGGATAAGCACGGCCGTGTTCGCCACCCAACTCTCCATCAGCGTAATCGCAAAACTTTCATGCACCGACGGCTGGCAATGCACCAGAGCGGCCGCAAACGCCCCCTGTTTATCTGGCACCGACAAAAAACCCGCATCCACGACGGCGTGTTGCACATCGGCGGGGATATGCACCTCGCCCGGGCCAGCCAAAAGCAGTTTGGCCTGCGGCTGGCGTTCCCGCACATAGCGCGACCAATAATCAAGCAGGAGCGGCGTGTTTTTACCTGGCTCCCGCCGACCGATGTAAAGCACAAAGGGCGCGTCGCCCAGCCCAAATTTTTGCCGAAACGCCTCGGGCGGGGTCGGCGTGTGCGGGTCATCTAGCCCCATGCCAATGACCTGCTCGATTTGCTGACGTTTTTCGGAGGGGCCAAAAAGATCGGTCATGAGGGTTTGCTCGGCGGGAGCATTAAAAATAATCGCTTTGGTGTGGGGCAAGACCTCTTGGTAAAGCTGGAGGCGGGCGTAGCTTTCATCGTGCAGGCAAGGTATCACGGCCGTGTTCTCGGGCACAATCTGCGCCCCAAAATAAGTCGTGGGGAACATATACCCCACAAAAAAGAAGAGATAATCAGCCTGATTTTGCTCAATAAAGCGATACAGCTCTGGCACGCGGAACATCTCGTTGATAAAAACGTCCTGCTCAGCGCGGGCAATCAAGTTGCCCTGCATCAGTTGACTGTTCAGCGCGTCAAATTTCTGCTTGTCCCGCTTGCCCACTTTGAAGCGGCGCACGGTCACGCCCTCTTCTTGGGTCGTGCCTGCCCGATGGTGATTTTTGTCCCACGGGGCATAGAAATCCCGAATGGTGCTGGTTAGCACCTCGACGGGGTAGCCTGCTTGGGTCAGACGCACGGCCGTGTCGTAGGTCAACGTTTCCATGCCGCCCGGAATCCCTCGCCCATACCACGGAATGACAAAAGCGATTTTACGCATCTCAATCTGTCAACTTATCCGTTGACTGCTTGGCCTGTGCTTCCTGCACGGCCGCCTGTCGCTCAACTTCTTCGCCAAGTTCGGCGAGGGCTTGCAGGAGGTAGGCGTTGACGGTGCGCTGTTGCGCGGCCAATTGGTTGACATAAAACATAGTTAATTCATGAAGTTTGCCGCGTAGCCAATCGAGCAGGGGGCCAACGAGGGGCACGGGGGATTTGGTGACGATGAGCTTGGCTTCGACTTTGTTGTAGGTGAGGCGGGCTTGGTACAGGTTTTCGTAAAATTCGGGGGAGAGATATTTGCCCGTGACGTTGATGGGAATCCCGGCCGTGCCGTCCGCCGCGTCGTTTTGGGCAATAATCGCCGCCCGAATTTGTTGCATAATTTCTTCGATGTTGAGTTCTGATTCTGTGGTGGTCATCTGGTTTTCCTGAGATGTTGGGGGGCAAAGGCGGGGGCGATGGTCGAACTGCACTGATCAGACATTGTTGAGGTTGACCCACAAAAAACGCGGAGAGATTCTTGAGAAAATCTCCGCGTTTTTTGCACGCCAGCCACTTTTTTTCTCCAAGCCAGCCTATAAGCCGCATTCTGTGCGTCTCGCTAAACAAGACGTGATGATTATCTATCTGGGACGACCATTGCTGGTCGCCTCTGGCAGTCTACCCGAGCGCATAAGACGGGCCGCCGAACGCTCTGTATGACCTTGCTCCCGGTGGAGTTTGCCTGGCCGGGGAACATCTCTGCCCCCGCCGGTAGGCTCTTACCCTACCGTTTCACCCTCACCCCGCCGCTTGCGCGGGGGGCAATCTCTTCTCTGTTGCACTTGTCGTCGGGTCGCCCCGCCCGGCTGTTAGCCGGCACCGTGCCCTGTGGAGTGCGGACTTTCCTCACTTTTGCCGCCACGAGGGCGGCAGAAGCGCAATCATCCAGCCAGCTTGGAGAGTTCTATTGTACAGGTGCTAGGGTCAGAAATGTAGTTATTGACGTTTTTTCTTAAGCGCAATCATGGTTCTACTGGTGTTAGATGCCAGCCAAAGGCGCGCACCATTAACACGGCCGTGTGTCCGCGTGTGACCGCTTCATCGGCACAAAATGCCCGCTCGCCCTCCTTCTCAGTCACACAATCCACAGCCCCATCATCTAAATAACCCTGCTGAGCCATGTAGGTAATCGCCCGAGCTTCTACGCTGGAGCCAGTCACGTCCACAAACGTGCCGTCCGCCGTGGCGGGCAATTCCCACGCCAAAATTTCTGCTAAATAACGGACGAGGTCGCCTTTGGTTACGACTTGTTTGGGGCAAAACAGCGGTTCCACGGCCGTGGTTGGGCAGGCATCGCTCGTTAGAACAATGTCCTCCCGCGCCAGTGCTTCTATCCATGGGGTGAGGGAATCGTCTGGCTTGACATCGGTGAAAAGCCCTTCATACGGGTCTTCAGGACGGTATTGCCCTCCTTGCAGATGGCGCATGATGACCACGGCCAGAATATCCCGTAAAACGGCTTCGTTAGGACAAAACGGTAACGATTGATATTCTGTTCCGCTTTGGTTACAGCTTCTTGTGATGCCTAACGCATACCACAGTTCGATTTCAGCCCGTCCCCAATGATCGAGGGGCACATCGCAAAAAACGGTCTCTGCGCCACAGGCTGTAATAGTCAGGGGGACGGAATAGCGATTGTTCTGTTCGTTGGCCTCGGTCAGTTGGTCATCGCTATCTACCTCGATGACTAAATAATATTCGCCCGGTGCTTGATAGAGGAAGAGGGGAATACGCACATCAGCGCGTAAGGGGAGGTTTTCATTGGGCAGGAGGAGGGTGTTGTGCCTGATGGTGGTTTGCACGGCCGTGTCGAGCGGATTGCCGTTTTCTTGCTCCGCTACCCACAGGCGGGTGGTATGATCACTGATAGATTGCACCCCCCCGTTACGCACTTCAGCCATTACGGCGACACTGCTCCCCGCATAAAACGGGCCTGCACCGGTGATCGTTACTTGCCCCGGGAAGAGATCGGCCAAGGGGCAATGGCTTTGGCTACTGGTGGAGAGTTGGGCATTATCAAAATAATAAGTTTGCCCATTTTCGGGCATGTATACTTCACTGCGCAGGCGCGTGTGTCCTGACTGAGTAATCGGTAGGACAACCTCAACACATTGCCACGCATCGGGGAAGGTCACAAATTTGGTGCTGTTTTTATCCGACATGCCCCCGCCTTCTGCCCACAAGGCGATTTCGCCTGTTTGAGAGGTATCTGCGCCCCCGCGCACCCAAATGCTATAGCGATAGGTTTGCTCAACGTCTAAGAGCCTGTATGTGTCTTGATAGAAGGAGATACAGCCCGCACCTATTGGCCGTTGGACAACGAGGTAACGCTCGCCGTCTACGGGGTCTAAGTCCACGGCCGTGTCCAATATATTTTGCTCACAATTATGCGCCTGCCAATAAACGAGCGGGATCTCCTCAAAACTGGGGTTTTCTAAGGCCAACGGGCGCGTGGGGCAAGGTGATTGACTCTGCAAACTCAGTTGCGCGTGGTCAAACTGATACGGCGTGCCATTGATGGTATCCAGATAAACTTCAGGACGCAGTTCGGTCGCATTCGTCTGGGTAATGGTGAGTTGCACACTCAGGCAGTGCCACCCTGACCCTGCAATGAGAAAAGGCATGCTTGCGCCTTGTGCGGCACGATCATCATGCCGTGCCCACAAACCAATGACGCCTTGAAGCGGTGCGTGCGTGGGTGAACGCCCCCAAATAGAGAAGGTGTAAGTGTCGCTAAGCGCTGGGCTATGGGCAATATCTTGGAAAAACGAGCGACAAGGATCGCCGAAAAATGTTGATGCGGTGACAAAATGTTTGCCTACATAGGCTTCGTTTTTTTCGTCTGCTTGCGTTACGGTCAGAATAGGCGGTCTACATTCGGGATTATTTGTCCAAGGAGCGGGAATGGCCTCCTCAAAATCATTATTGACAAGTAAATTGCCTGTAGCGGGTGAAGATGGTGAGGGGGAGGCAATGTAGCTACCAAGGAACAAAAAGGCTATCACAGCCACAAGAATGCCGATGCCAAAGTAAATGCGGGCACTGGGAATTTGGCTGGGCAGGGAAGAGACCACGGCCGTGACGGTTTGCTCCTTATCTGCCTCTGGCTGAGCGGCCAGAGTGACGGTTGCTTGCGAAAAGAGACGTTCCTCTTCCTCTGGCGTCAGATGACCCAAGCCCCCCATCGCCAGCCACCCATTTAGTTCCGCGATGCTCTCTATTCCTCCCCCTTTGACCAAAGCCTCCGCCAAAAGCAAATGCCGCTCCCGTTGCTTCGGCATGCGACTCGGTTCATTTTCATACCGACTCAGCGTGGAGCTATCTAAATAAACGGGTTCTTCTAGCGCGGACAGCGCATCTGCAAGTTGGGCTAGCGTTTCATAGCCTGCTTTGAGCCGAAACGCTCGTAATTGTTCTCCCCAAAGATACGACATAGTGGAAAAACTCCTATTTGACAAGATTGGCAACAGATTTTGACAAGATTGTTAATGACAGTTGTCAATAATTATTCTATGGTGTTGTTAATTCTACTCAAGAAGAGGCAAATAGCCTACTTGAGTAGACCAACCCCTTTAGGAAGAGGGGATAAAAGTACACGGGCATGTACTCACAGCGATTGTACGTTGATCGCTTCAGCTTATTGACCATTGGGTAAGCTGACACCTCGGGTCCATGAAACGGCGGCTGGTAGATTCTCTACTAGCCGCTGTTTGCTTTCTCATACACCGTTACCACCTGCTTGACTAGCCTGTCCCAGCCAAACCGCTGACGCACATCCACCACGGCCGTGCGCCCCATCTCATCCCGCATAGCAGACGACTGCAAAAGCTGAACCACATCATCAATTAACCCAGCCGTGTCCCCCGCCTGCCGCAACAACCCCGTTTCTCCCTGCCGCACATACGCCCCCACCTGCCCCACTCGCTCCCCGACCACGGGCACACCACAGGCCAGCATATCCGCCAATTTAACAGGGCACTTGGTGCGGTTAAGCAGGGTGTCCTCCATTAAATAAAGCCCCACATCGGCCGTGCGCAGAACGTCGGGCAACTTTTCTTCCTCTAGCCAGCCGACATCAATAAAAGCTTCCAGCAAGTTGGCTTCGACGAGTTGGTCACGCAACACGGCCGTGTCTCGTTCATGCAGTCCCGCCCCCACCGCCAGCACGGCCGTGTCTGGTATCTTGGCCTGCACGCCCTGCAAAATCGCCACCAGCTTGCTGATGTCAAATTCAAAGAGGCGACTATACAACAGCAGGGTCGGACGCTTACCCAGCCCTAACTTCTGCCGCAAAGCATGTAAATTTTCGCCAGGGCGGGACAAATGCGTTTCGAGGCCGGAGCCGTTGGGCAAATAGTGAAGTTGGGCGGGGGGCACGCGATGCGCCCACGCGAGGGTTTGCAGGGCGTGACTAGCCACGGTAACGGCATGGGCGTGGCGCAGACCCCACTGCTCTTGCCAAGCAAAGAACCGTTTTTGCACGGCCGTGTACTCTCCCAACTCATTCCAGCCGCCCCACCCCTCCCAATCATCCGTATCCAGCACAATTTTGTACCGTCGGCGATGAAACTGCCATAGCCACCACTGCGCCAGCCCCGCATACGCCTTCGGCTTAAAAACGTGAATCACCTCGGGCGCAAACGCCCGCGCCGCCCGCACCATGCGCCCCACCACCACTGGCACGCCCCCGCTCAGAGCGACATATTCCAGCTCAACCCCCGCCTCCTGCCAGACGCGGCCTGCCTCCTGCGGCGTGTGCCACGGCGGCATAATGATTTTGACCGCGTGCCCTTGCTTAACGAGTTCTCGCGCCAAAGATAAGGCGCGACTTCGCATTGTTTTATTGGGATGAAAGCCAAAGGGGCCGAGATAAACGAGGCGCATGAGAAAAGGGTGCGAGGGGCGAGGTGCAAGGTGCGGCGTTTGAGCTTGTCGCGGCGGCTGAGCTTGTCGAAGCCCACTCATCGCGGAGTCCACTGTAAAAAGGTTAATTTAACCGCTGAGGACGCGGAGAGCGCGGAGATTTTCTCGAGAAAGCCCGCTCTTTTCGTAATTTGTAATTCGTAATTCGTAATTCGTCCCTACTCATCACTCCACTCAAGCTGTGCGCCGAGCGAGCGCATGATCTCTACAAAACCGGGAAAGCTATCGGCGGCGCAGTGCGCTTGCAAAACGGTGGTGGGGGTTTGCGCCACCAAGCCCGCCACCGTCAGCGACATCGCCAAGCGATGGTCGTCATGGCTGTCCACGGTCGTGCCGTGCAGGCGGCTTGGCCCAGTGATGGTGAACCCATCGGGGGCTTCGCTGATTTGCACCCCCATCTGTCGCAATTCGCCCGCCAGCCGACTAATGCGGTCTACCTCTTTGACCCGCAACTCGGCCGCGTCGCGCACGGTGCTGGCTCCCGCCGCTTGGCTGGCGGCTACCGCCCAAATGGGGAATTCGTCAATGGCACGTACCACGAGATCGCCGCCCGCTGTGGTGGCGTGTAGCTCGCTAAATTTTATGGTGAGGTCGGCGGCGGGTTCGCCTCCGGTTACACGCTCGTTGTGCAGGGTGAAGTCGGCGCCCATCGCTTGCAGTAAATCGAACAGACCCGTGCGGGTGTCGTTCATGCCCACGTTTTCGATGGTAATTTGGGAGTGGGGAACCACGGCCGTGGCCACCACCAAAAAAGCGGCCGAGCTAGGGTCAGCCGGCACGGTCAAGTCGAGCGGTTCTAATCTAGCCGGCACATGCGCCAGCGTCACCCATTCGCCTGTGTCAGATTCAGAATCAGACACGGCCGTGATTTCTATTTCAACCCCCATTGCCCGCAACATGCGCTCCGTGTGGTCACGGCCGGGGCCGGGCTGATACAGTCGCACCGGCTCAGGCGTGTACAATCCCGCCAGCAAAAGGGCACTTTTGACTTGGGCACTGGCTACCTTAAGCCGCACCTCGCCCCCATGCAGAGGGGTGGGCGTGATGTGGAGCGGCGCACGGCCATGGGTCGTTTCGATTTTTGCCCCTAATTCTGCCAGCGGGTCGGCGATGCGCCCCATCGGCCGCTGGCGCAACTGGCTACTGCCATCCAGCACGCTGGCAAAATGTTGTCCAGCCAGCAGACCAGCCGCCAGCCGAATCCCCGTGCCCGCATTGACAAAGTTGAGCGGCTCGCTAGGCTCTTGCAGTCCGCGCAAGCCACGGCCGTGGATGGTTAAATCCCAATCTTGGGGCGAATTTTCAACCACGTCTATTTGTACGCCCAACTGCCGAAACGCATTGAGCGTGGCTAGCGTATCCCCAGCGGGAAGCCAGCGGCGCACGTGGCTCACGCCATCAGCGATAGCCCCCAGCATAATGGCGCGGTGGCTGATAGATTTGTCGCCGGGGACGGTCACACGGCCGTGGAGCGGCGTCTGTTGGGGAAAAACTCGTAAGGTTTGGGTCATGGGGCAAGGTTCAGGGTGTAAATGGATATGTTGATAGACTGGTTAACTAGGTAGGGCTACAAAAAATTCGCTCCCTTGGTCAACTTCGCTTTGGGCCCAGATACGGCCGTGGTGCAACTGCACCAAATCCTTCACAATAGACAGCCCAATCCCCAGCCCCTCATAATCCCGCCGCATGTGTGGTTGCACCTGATAAAAGCGGTCAAAAATGCGCTCCAACTCATCCGTCGGAATGCCCAGCCCATTATCCCGCACATACACCCATATTTCATCGCCGCGCCGTGCCGCGCCCAGCGTCACTTGCCCCCCGTCGCCCGTAAACTTAATGGCGTTGCCCAGCAAGTTGCTAAACACAATCTCCAACATGCTCGGGTCGCCCAGCACGCTCAGCTTCTCTTGGGGCAACAGCAGGAGCAACGTTTGCCGCTTCGCTTCGGCCGTTTCCCGCCGCTCCCGCGCCACGGTGTATAAAAGTTGGTTCAGAGATACTTCACGCGGTTGCAAGGAGGCTTCGCCCGCGTCCACATAGCGCAGGTTGACCATATCCTGAATCAAACTGCGCAGATGCACGGCCGCGTTCATCACGCTGTCTAGTTGGGAGGCGGTCGAGGCATCCGCTTCTTCTCGCAGGAAGGAGACATAGCCCAAAATGACGGAGAGGGGGGTGCGTAGCTCGTGGGAGGCTAGGGCGATAAAGTCGCTTTTGAGTCGGTCTAGCTCGTTCAGCTGACGGTAAGCTTTTTCTAGTTCGCTGTACAGTTGTGCTTTGGCCACGGCCGTGCCTGCCAAATCCGCCAGCGTAGCCAAGACGGCCACATCATCCTCCCCAAAATCCGAGCCATCCAGCTTGTTAATCGCTTCCAAAACGCCAATGGCTCGCCCCACGCCATCGTGCATCGGCACGCCCAAAATGCCCGACGTGCTAAAACCGAGCGCGGTATCCACGCTGGCGTTCCAGCTTTCATGCGTGCGCACGTCGGGCACAATCAGAGGCTGATTGGTGGAAATAATTTCGCCAGCGATACTGCCCACCAGCGGCACTTTCATACCCACAAATTCTTCTTGATTTTCGCCTGACACCGCTCTAAAACGGAGTTCGCGCGTTTGCATGTCGAGCAACAAAAGCGAGGCGGCTTCGGTGTGAATGAGGGTCGCCGCTTCGGAGATAATCAGTTGGAGTAGTTCATCAATGGTGGTGGCTGAATTGAGGCGGCGACTGATTTCAATGAGCCGTCCCAAACGGGAGGCATCAAGCTGTTCGTAAAAAGTAGGTATAGTCATGGCTGTGGTGATGGCTTGTGAATAGGGTGAGATAAATTGTGTGACTGTCTGATACCAGAGTGAGAGGGTTGGTTAGACATCTGCAAACATTATAAAGTAGAACGATTGTTTAAGCTATGAAGCGCGTCAGCTACTTCCGCTAACCTCTCACCGTTCACCCCTATCCTATGAACCAAACTGGCCTCAGCCTTTATCTACACATTCCCTTTTGTGCCTATCGCTGTTCTTACTGCGATTTTAATACGTATACGAGCCTCGGCGATTTGCAAGCGGCGTATGTGGACGCGCTGTGCGGGGAGCTAGAGCAAGTGGCGGGTGAAGGGGAGCCGCGTCCCGTGCGCACTGTGTTTTTTGGGGGTGGCACGCCTTCGTTGCTGTCCCCCGCGCAAATCGGCCAAATTATGGACACCGTGCGGGCGCGGTTTGCGCTGGCTGAAGACGGCGAGGTGACGATGGAGGCTAATCCAGAAACAGTGGATGCGGCCTATCTCACGGCCGTGCGCCAAACTGGTATCAATCGGCTCAGCTTTGGGGCACAGAGCGCGGTCGCCAGCGAGCTAGAGCTACTCGGTCGCCAGCACAGCTTCGGCCGGGTGCAAGAAATCGTGGCCGCCGCCCGCACGGCCGGGTTCACCAACAGTAGCATTGACCTCATTTACGGCGTACCGGGGCAAACGCTCGCCTCATGGCAACAAAGCCTCGAGGCCGCGCTGACGCTCGACACCACCCACCTGAGCCTCTACTGCCTGACCATCGAGCCGGGCACGCCCATGCACCGCTGGCTGGGCAACGGCCAAATCAGCCCGCCCGACCCCGATTTAGCGGCTGACCAATATGACCTGACCCGCGAATTATTGGCTTCGGCGGGTTTTGGGCATTATGAAATCTCTAATTGGGCACGGCCGAGTTACGAAAGCGAGCATAATTTGGCCTATTGGCGCAATTTTGAATATTTGGGGCTGGGGGCGGGTGCGCACGGCCATGCCGCCGGAGTGCGCTACAGCGTGGTGCGCCAGCCACGGGTTTATATTCGGCGGCTGACCAGCGGGGATGCCCCGTCGGGCTATCCACTGTCCACGGCCGTGGCCGACACCACTCTGCTCACCCCGTCTGACCAGATGGGCGAAACGATGATGATGGGCTTGCGTTTGTTACAAGAGGGGGTCAGCGAGGCGGAGTTTGCCACCCGTTTTGGGCAACCGCTGACTGCTGTTTATGGGGCAGAGCTAGAAAAATTAGCGGAGTGGGGGTTGTTAGAGCAAACACACGGCCGTGTGCGCCTCACGGCTAAGGGGATGTTTCTTAGCAATCAGGTCTTTCACCACTTCGTATAAAACAAGAGGAAGAGAGCAAGAGAGGGGGAGAGCAAGAGAAGTCCATCTCTCTTACTCCCTTCCTCACTTTCTCTCCCTCACCCTTCCCGCGCCAAACCAAGCATATCCCCCAACACCCCCCCCGCTGTCATTTCTACGCCCGCGCCTTTGCCGCAAATCAGGAGCGGTTCATCGTCATAAAGGCGAGTGCGATAGCTAATGTACTTGAGGTTGGCGAGCGGGCTTTCCATGGGGATGGGCTGAAGGCCAACCGTGCCCCCCTTGGCGTCCACTTGGGCGATATAGCGCAAAACCTGACCCGTTGCCCCGGCCGTGTTCACCTGCTGTTGCAAGATGGGATCCATCGCCACGACCGCCTGCATAAACTCTGGCACGGACAAATGCGCCAGCGACGCATGATAAAGGGATTCCACTTCGATGTCTTTGGCCTCGAGCGGCCAGCCCGCCAGCCGCGCCAAAATCAGCACCTTGCGCATCACGTCTTGTCCGCCCAAATCCTCACGTGGGTCTGGCTCGGTAAACCCTTTCATTTTGGCTTCGGCCACGGCCGTGGAAAAGCTAACCCCATCGTCCAGCCGTTGACATAAATAACCCAGCGTGCCGCTAAGCTGGCCGCCCACCTCCAGCACATTGTCGCCAATGTCCATCAGGTAGCGCAGAGTGGCAATAACGGGCTGGCCGCCGCCCACGGTGGATTCGTGCCGCACGCGAGGGTGGTTAAAGTAGCGTTGCGCGATCTCCCACGGGCCAGCCAACGCTTTTTTGTTGGCGAGAGCGACGCTGTAGCCAAGTTCGAGTGCTTGGTCGAGAGCGGGTTCCATGCCGTCCACGGCCGTGACATCCACCAAAATTGCCCCTCTCACCCCCGCCTCATGCGCCTGCGTGACCATCTCCACGGGCGACGGGCGGCTCTTTTTGGCTAACTCCTCGGCAATCGCTTGGCGTCGTTTAGCCGTGGCTAGCTCACCCGGTTTGCCCGCTGGCAATGGCTCATGCTTCGCCTTGGCGGACAAAATTTCGCCTAGTCGCTCATCACTCATGCCGTTTGGCTCGAGTAGCCAATTTTTGCTATCGGCCACGCCCACGATGTTAAATTGAAGCTGGTTGCGCGTGGCAATGAGGTCGCGGGTTTCGATAATCATCTTGAGCAGGGCGCGACCCACGCCGCCCGCTCCGAATAAAATCACTGGTACTTGTTGCATGGTTTATCTCGATTTTCTCTTTTAGATATGATAGCAGTGAGCTTGATGAAAAAAGGATGAAGGAAGAGGGAAGAAGGAAGAAAAGAGGCGGGTCTTTCGTCATTCGTACTTCATCTCTTCTTGACGGTCTTATAATTCGTCTGTGGGGTAGGGATGTAGCTCGTCGGCCAAAGTAAGAAAGATAGTGTGCCAAGTGTGGTCGGTTAGCAACGGAGCGGCTAGCAATAAACCGACGCAACTAATTAATAGCACAACGGCTATCCAATCCCCTTTGCCCCACGGCTTGAGCCAATCGCCCCAGAGCGATTCTTCCTCGCCTGCTTTGGCTGAGGAAGAGATGATTTCGGAGGCAACTTCACCCACGGCCGTGGGTGTCAGCGCAGTCTTACCATTTTCTTTAGCCTGCGCCTTCTTGCGCCCACTCAAAACCGCCCGCGCCACCTGCGCCACATCATCCACGGTCAACAACACTCCCCGCAAAATTTGCTCCCAAACGGCAAAACGCGCTCCACCTTTCGCCCCTGCCTGCACCGCCGCGCCCGCCCGCGTCGCGCCCTGCAATCCCACCAAGCCCAGCACGACCTCCATATAAAGCGACAGCACCAGCGCAAAAATAACCAGCCCAATATCTAGCTTTAGCTCCCACAATACTTGCAAAAAAGCGGTGCGACGATGCTTGGTCAGGTGGGTTTGGCGCACCCATTCAAACAGGAAATGTACGGCCACAACGGCGACCAGCCAGAACAGGCTAATCCAGATGCTGAGCACAACGGCTAAGCCAATATATAGCCCCAAAAAGAGCCAGCTATCATCATGGTTAATGATCCAGCCGCGCAAACCTTGGGGCTGGTCTTCCTCGTTTACTTTTTCTACAGTCATAATCTACAACTACCTAAGAATTGTCAGCAACGATTTGAACATATCAAGTAACCGTTCAGCGTTTCAGCCAGTCAGCACTTCAGCACTTCAGCTTGTTTTTCTCGACACGATTTGGTCATATTGGCGCAGTTTAGTCGCCTAAAACAGGAAATAACTCATCAAACAGGCTGTGACGAGTCGAAAAAATCAAGTTTGGCACGCAGTTTAGCTAGCTGACTGGCTGAAATGCTGACTAGCTGAACGCTTACGGTTTACAGTTACAGCGGGCACACGCCTCGACGCCTGCGGCGGCTCGGCGATTCTAAAGGGTGTTTTTTTGGGTGGGGGG
>JBGTIZ010000239.1:0-8356 GCA_041745395.1 Promineifilaceae bacterium (SeqCode)
CGTTGCGATGAACGTCGCGCCGGTCAGTGGATTGGTTCCCCAGCCTGTGACAAACAGCACATACGTCGGCTGGCCTTGCGAGGGCTGCGGATCCTCCCAGTACGCCATCGCCACGGCCTCTTCCGGCGTCGAAACCATACCGCTTGGAGTGTCTCGCTGCGCCCAGACAAGACTCTGCCCCCGCGCTTCGCCGCTGAACCCGCCCGTCATCGCGTAGGCGATCA
The DNA here is from genome assembly GCA_041745395.1 of Promineifilaceae bacterium (SeqCode). GTDB lineage: Bacteria > Chloroflexota > Anaerolineae > Promineifilales > Promineifilaceae > Hadersleviella. The sequence continues at coordinate 225 of JBGTIZ010000239.1, forward strand.
GGGTTGACAGTAGCATGCTCCACCTCCTTGCCGCGGTTGGCTTCACATGGTCACAGCGCGAAACGCCTGGCGCACGCACGCGGGGCGGGGTCGCCCCCCCCCCACTTCGCACATAATTTGTAAAAACGTCGTTTCCCCCCATAATATAATAAAGAAAGGAGAAAAAGCGATGAGTGATAATAAAACAGGTTGGCAACGAATGGTAGGGCGATTACAAAACTGGCTGGGGAGTCAGGCGACGGCTGAACCAGCGGCGGAGTTGGTAGAACCAAAGGGTGCGTCAGTGGCGCACGCAAAAGAGGAGGAGGGGTACACGGCCGTGGAAAAAAAGTGGCGCGACGCCATGCCCGTCTGCCTCCTCGACCATTTTCCCGCCATGAGGCATAATCTCGACACCCTCGACTTCATGTCTATCCGCCTCGCCCTGCTGGAAGAATACCCCGAACCGACCGCGCAGGCACTCGCTCTTTTCGGCTGGTACGGTCACGGGGCGGGCAATTGGATGCCTAACAAATATCCCGCCTATGAAACCGTGCCCGAGCAACTGCTGATGGAACTGCCCCTCGCCGCGTTGGTTGGCGCCCTGCAAGACAACCCGCTCGACCCCGCTCATCTGGAAGGCGCGGCTCGTTTTTTCAGCGGCGACCTCTTTCTGGGTATGCGCGGTGGCGAAGCGGCGCAACTGCCCCCCGACCTCATTGCCGCGCTCCAAGCACATGTCAGCCACGACCCTGCCAAATCTGCCCAATTAAAAAATCTATCCGCTAAAAACCAAGTATAATAACCCCGTGAACATCAACTTTTTTGACGACCCCCATGACCGTCCCGTAATGCGTGAAGATGTCCGCCTCAAAGACATCCAAATTGAAGTGGCTCCCGAGGGCCGCCGCGTCGCTTTTGACCTCGAGCTGACGCCGTTTATCGAACGCCCGTCTATTGACTTACTGTTGGAAAATGAGCGCGGCGAAAAGGCTGGCGCGTTGACCATCATCGAAACGATGAATCCTCGGGTAGGGGTAGTGGTGCATCTGCGGGACAAATCTCCCACGGCCGTTTACCACCTTTCCGCCACCGTTTATTACGCCTCAATCGAGAGAGGCAAACGGCAGATAGTACACCAAATGCAGACCTCTTTTCAGATTGATACGTAACTGCGCATAGACTGAACATAGGCCAAAGGCAGGAGTAGACACCTCGTCATGAGCGGAAAAAATATCGGCCGTGTTATCGGCAAATATAAAATCGTTGAGCATCTCGGCAAGGGGGGCATGGCTGAGGTTTATAAAGCGTACCAAGAAAACTTGGATAGATATGTCGCGCTTAAGCTCATGCACCCTTTCTTGGCTGACGATGAAAACTTCCTGAGCCGTTTTAAGCGCGAGGCGCGGTCGATGGCGATCATCAACCATCCTCACATCGTTTCTGTCTATGACTTCGATGTGACCGATGGAACGTACTACATCGTCATGGAGTACGTTCCGGGCGGCACGCTCAAGGAGTTGCAGGCGCAATTTGCCCGTGCAGGGACGCGGATGCCTTTGGGCGAGGCGTTGACCATTATTTTGCAGGTGGCCGACGCGCTGGCTTACGCCCACGGCCGTGGCATGATTCACCGCGACATCAAACCCGCCAACGTGATGCTTAACGAGCGCGGCGATGCGATTTTAACCGACTTTGGCATTGCCAAAATGATGAGCGGCCCGTCGTACACCATCACGGGGGCGATGATCGGCACGCCCGCCTACATGGCTCCCGAGCAGGCCATGGGCGAAGCGGGCGACGAGCGGAGTGATTTATATGCGCTGGGGGTACTGCTTTTTGAACTGGTGACGGGGAAATTGCCGTATGATGCAGATACGCCCATGGCCCTGATTATGAAGCATATCAACGCGCCCGTGCCCCAACCGCGCGTTTTTAATGCCGATTTACCCGCGCCGATTGAAGAGGTGCTGGTCAAAGCGTTAGCCAAAGCTCCTGATGACCGTTACCCAGCGGTGCATCTGTTTGCGCGGGCGTTGCGCGAGGCGATTGCCACCTCTGACATACCCGTGGGCGTGGCGGGTGGTGTATCTGCTTCGCTCCTGCGTGACCGCCCCACGCCCGCCCCGACGGCTGTCTCGGCGCCACAGGCCACGTATGAGGCGACTATCGTGGCGGGTCAGAATACAGAGTTGTCTCCTGCGGACGCCAGTGGCTATGCGGCCACGAAAGTCATTGGCAGGGCTGAGGTAAATGATGCACCAGCTTCTGTACCCGTGACGGCTGGGCGAGGGGGGCTGAATTGGCTGGTCGTGACGGCCGTGCTGGGCTTGTTTTTGCTGTTGGGAGGGGCTGGTTTTGTTTTTCGTGATGCGCTGGGCTTTGGGGGTGGGGGGGGCGGAGATGCACCCCCTACGCTGATGGCCGCTGTGGAAGAAAATGATGGGGCGGAAGATGAACAAGCGGAAGCTGACCTGAGCGCGACCCAGACGATTGAGGCGATTTTGGCTTTGGCGAACCCCGTTGCGCTCAGCGAAACGGACACACCCACGGCCGTGGCTGACTCTGATTCTGAAACGGAAGCAACCCCCACTCCTTCCCCCACGGTTACGCTGGCGCCGACAATTGACCCCACCGTGGCTTTTTTGGCGAGCTGTACCACGGCCGTGCGGCTCATCAACGCCTACACCTCCCCCAATACCAGCTCCGTCGCCGCCGAAATCTCAGAACCGTTCACCATGAATTGGGAAATCGAAAACAGTGGAACCTGCCCCCTCCCGGTCGGTACGGGCTTGGCCGCCGTCTCGGGCGAAACCTTTGACCTGACCGCGCCCGCCGCATCTGTTTTGACCCGTGCCCTCGCGCCTGGCCAGCGCACCACGCTCTCGCTTGAGCTAATCGCGCCGCTTTTTGTAGACGCCTACGAGACGAGTTGGCAACTGCAAGACAGCGACGGCAACTCGCTGGGCGAGCCATTCACATCTGAGGTGCGTACCTATCTGCCCGTTACCCCCACGCCTCGCGTGCCCCCCACCGCCACCCCGCTCCCCCCTTCGGCCGCTACTCCGACGCCCGCGCTAGCCGCCAGCGGCCCCGTGGACTTTAACTATTTCTTGGGATCCTGTGAATACCCTGGGGGTGGCTCTGAATGGCGATGCCAGATGACAATTACCCCGTTTGGTGGCGTTGGCCCCAACTACACCATTTGGGTGTTTGATAGTGCCCAACCGACCCGCTATTTTGGCGGCAACCAGACCCATTTCATTGCGGGGCGGCGTTGTTCGCCGTGGATCCACGAGATCAAAGTGCAGGATGAAGCGTCTGGTCAGGAGACAAGCCGGAGCGTTTTTGTAGACCCCACGGGCGTGAATAGCTTCCCCGGCGGCACAAGCTGTACGGAGTGAAATAAGTGAGAAGTAAAAGGTGAAAAGTAAGAAGTAGCGTCCGTCTAACAGACCTCGGCTAGCACGCAAACTACTTCTTACTTCTTACTTCTTACTTTTCACTAGTTGTCGTTCACCACCTGCTCTTCCCCTTCCTCATCGCTACTCCTTTCTGCTTCCTCCCGCTCTTTCACCAGCGTTTTAAGCCGCTCCAGCTTTGAGCTTGTCTCCCGCCACGTCACTTCCGACAGACCTAGCTTTTCCCGAATCAAATTCGGCTCCATGCCCTCCCGCAAATCAATGAGAGCCGAGGTCCAGCGCAGGTTTTCAAACGAGATAAGCCCTGGCTCCACCCCTGCTTCATCGCTCACATCGCGCAACACATACTCCAAATTACGCGCCGTGCAGGTGAAAATTTCCTCGCTAATTTCATATTGCGCTACATATTCATCCAACAAATCTAGCCATTCAGGGTCAATCGCCAGCTTGCGCTCTTTGTTGCGCATACGCGGATTCTTGTAGCGCACAAAAATCTGCGGATTCATGGCGTCATCCCGCTCGATATGGTTTAGCACCAGCCCCATCACCTCCCCCTTTTTCATCCCCGTTTGCAGGAGCAAGCTGAGGAGCAAGAGGGGACGGCTGTCTGCTTTGCGCTCCGTGCCGCTAAGCGTCTGCCCTGTGCGCCACGCTTCAGCCACGGCTACCGCCTGCGCAATTTCGCTGGTGATGGGCAAGGTGGGCAGGGGGCTGGTCACGCTCATCTGCACCACCGCCTCGGCGGGGTTCAGGTACAGCACGCCCGATTCATTAAGCCAGCTAAACAGCACTTTGAGCGTGGTCACGCGCCGCGCATAGGATTTGGGGCTACAGGGCACACCCCGCTCATACACTAGCCAGTTGAGGAATTTGTTTAAATCGGCCGTGCCAATTTCGCCAATGGGCTGGCCTGCGCCAATGTATTTGCTCAGCAAACGCACGTCGCTGGTAAACGATTTAATCGTGTTGACGGCAAACCCTTCTTCCCGCATGTGCTGTTCAAACGCGCCCATCGCGGCTTGCAACGAGGAGTTGTCGTTGAGGCCTGGCACGCCTTTTTTAATGGGGTTTGGGGTGGGTAACGTTTCTTCTGTAAAGAGGTCGCCTTGCGGTGAATCGCTCATATTGCCTCCAAGAGGGGTGATTTTAGCGGTGAAACAGATGTATTTTCGTGTAGTGAATATAATATAGAGTCTATTTATTGTCAAGAGGGAAAAAACGAAAATGGCATCCGAGGCACAAATCGGGTAAAACCACTCCCCGTTTGCCAATCTTTACATACCATCATCTATCTCTGGAACCAATATGACCCTCCCCTCCAATCTACCAACCGACCCAATTGATGAAGACGCCACGCAAATCAAAAAGCTGGTTTTAATCGGCCTGCTCACCCGCATTCTGGTCGATACGGGTACGCAAATCTTCTTCCCCTTTTTGCCGATGATAGCCGCTGGGCTAGGCGTGACCGAAGTGGTGGCGGGGCGGCTGGTCAGCTTGCGCAGTATGACGGGGCTGGCCGCGCCTCTGTTTGGGGCATGGGCAGACCGGAGCGGCTATCGGCTGGTGATGCGCTTTGGGCTGGCTTTGGCGGCCGTGGGTTTTACCCTGATTGGGCTGAGCAATAATATTTGGCTGGCGATGGTGGGGGTGTTGCTGGCGGGGGTGGGGGGGTATTCGTTTGTGCCGAATCTACAGGCGTATCTGAGTAATATGCTTCCGTATCATCGGCGGGCGCGGGGCATTGGCATTTTGGAGTATGCGTGGGCGTTAGCGGGGATTGTGGGTCTGTTTTTGGTGGGGCAGTTGATTGCGCTGACGAGTTGGCGCGTGCCGTTTTTTGTGCTGGGTGGGGGGCTGTTTATCACGGCCGTGTTATACGCTTATCTCCCCGGCCGTGAGGCACGACCCGCCCCGCACATCCCCAGCACCGCTTCCGCCAGCCGCCGCTTTCGCGCCTTTTTTGACCTCGGCCTGCGTAACCGCTCCGCTTATTTCACCATTGGCATTGCTGGCTTGGTCATGTATGCCGCGCTCAACCTGTTCATCACCTACGGCACTTGGCTCTCGCGGGAGTACGGATTGCAGGCGAGCGCGTTGGGCACGGTCGCCCTCATCATGGGGCTGTCTGACCTGAGCGGGAGCGTGTCGGTCAGTCTGTTCACGGACAAATTTGGCAAGCGGCGCAGTGTTTATTTTGGGTCAGGCACGGCCGCGTTCTTTTTTGCCGTTTTGCCCCTGTTCAACCAATCTCTCTTTTTAGCCGTGGGGGGCTTGATTTTGGCGCGGGCTTTGTTCGAGTTTACGGTGGTGGCGAATCTCACCCTTTTGAGTGAGCAGGTAGCGACGCAACGGGCGAAGGTGATGACGCTGGCGGCGGCTTTGGCGACGTTGGGCACGGCCGTGGCGGGGTTCACCGGGCCGTGGCTGTATGAGACGGGGGGGATTACGGCTGTTGGTTTGGTCTCGGCCGTGGCTTTGGCTCTGGCCTCTTTCGTCGCCTTCTTCGGCGTGCGTGAACCAGATGAGGATGTGGTTTAATCGCGGTAGGGCAACTGCGACACTATCGTAAACGGTGTCACCAACAAATCAGCGCGATACCCTCGCTCTAGCAGAAAATATTGTAGTTCTCGCAACATCGGAAACTCCTGCTCAAACTCCCATTGCAAATTGCGGAGCAGTCGCGCCCCCATACGTATTTCATACTTCCGTTGGCACAACTCATACCATGTTTCAAGGTCGTCTTGCGTGATAATGCCTCTGATACCCAAGCCGATTTGTTTGAGCAGGGAGTCAATAATCTCGGCTTCGGCTGTTTTGCAGACAATGACGACATCTTTCACGGCCGTGTTTTCCGCAATATTCGTCGCCATCTGCACACTCAAACTCAAATGCTTCACCTGCACCACTGGTCCATAATTCGTGATAATGTCCAAACCACGATCAGCCGCATTCGTTACTCCACCCCGAAACAGTTCCGCTTCTACTGAAATGGTCGCCTGCCCCCCTTGCAAACCCAGCACATACGCTACAAACTTATCAAAATCAGCCAAGATGTCTGGGCTGGGATTGTCTAGCGTTAACGAAACACGCGCTTTCAACTCTTGTACCAACGTCGAGAACAGCGCGTAAACTACAATCTCATACGCCTTATCTATACTCCGTTTCAAACCCGGCCTGAACTCATAAAAAGCCAAGAAATTTCCCAGAGAAAATTGCTGAACAGAGGAATCTTGTAGATAGCTGTACGCATCAAGAACATCCTGCAATCTTTGTTGAAAACGGTGATAGATGTAATTCTCTACAACGCCCTGATGCACTCGATTATAATCCGCCAAAACGCGCAAGTGGCGGGGAGGCATAGCATTTCCATCAAATAAATTGTCCTGATATTTCTGGCTTGAGGTAGAGACCCGCCCGACCAAACGCATACTGACCGCATCCCGCCATCGTTTGCTCGCATTTCGATAGCTCTCTAAATCGTCAGGTTCAAACTGTGCCAAACCCAGCCGATGATAATACAAAATCTCGGCAATCTGCATCGGTTTGTACAGATGCACCCTGCTCTTACGAATTAGCTCATCCAAGGCCAACTTCGCTTCATCTAACATGCGCTAATGCTCCTCCGCTCTTTCCAGTAAACGCAGTTGATCATAGGTTTGTGTTGGTTGTTCATAAACCAAACCAGACAGAGACACAGGTGCATGCATCGCCTTAACCATCTCCGCCGCTATGGCCGCAACCACGGGCACAGACACGCTATTCCCCGTCTGCTTACGGATTTTCGTTTCAGACCCTTCAATTTTGAAATCCTCGGGGAAACCCTGTAGCCGTAATTGCTCACGCGGCGTTAGTCGCCGCACTCCATTGACCAGCAAATAGTTAAAAGAAGCCCCAGAGCGCAACGCACAGGAAAAATTATTCACCCCAATGTTTCCCCCTTTGTTTTCATGCCAGATAGAGGGGAAAAACAGTTTTTTATGCTTCACCCCCTCCTGCCGTTTCTGCAAAATATACTCTGACGCAAAATATTTTTCGTCAACTTGTTCATCTGGCTCTAAAATATCAGCCAATGCCAATGACGTTTGATGAATGGACTTGACGGGAAATTGGAACGGATAATTTTTTTGGAAACCGACAATAAAGGTGCGCTCTCGTTTTTGTGGCAACCCAAAATCCAGTGCATTTAACACATCCACATGCACATAATACCCTAGAGCCTGTAGCCGTTCGACAACGGTGCGACAGGTGCGCCCTTTGTCGTGTGTCCGAAAATTTTTGACATTTTCCAGCAAGAGCGCGTGTGGTTTTTTATCGCGCAAAACGCGCTCGATCTCAAAAAAGAGTGTTCCCCGCGTATCCCCAAACCCTAGCCCGTTACCGATGATGCTGAATGGTTGGCAGGGAAAGCCCCCTGTCAAAATATCGTGGTCAGGAATGTCGTTAGAAGGGATTGTGGTCAGGTCGCCGTCTGGTTCATGCCCAAAATTTAGCGTGTAGGTAGCGATGGCATCTGCGTCAATCTCGGAAGCAAAGACACATTCCCCCCCTGCGGCTTCAAACGCAAGCCGTATCCCGCCGATACCAGCAAACAGGTCAATGAATTTGAATTTTTGGGGAAACATACACACCTTTTTGAGCTATTTTGAACCGTGATGCAAGAACATACGTTTTATACCACACAACGCCTGTGCGGGGACATTATAGCATGTTGCTCGTGTGAGCGGCGGGGCG
>JBGTIZ010000240.1:0-15837 GCA_041745395.1 Promineifilaceae bacterium (SeqCode)
TTCCTGTTTTACTACGTCCAAGTCCAGCAATCCCATCGCTTGAGTTAAAGCTTTGTGACTGCGTATGTCTTCTGAATTTGCTTCTATAGTTTTTGCCATGCGAAATTTTACCACTTAACCACAGGATTCCTCAGAGAACCATCTTTACGAAAACGCGGTTACCATCATATCAGATTTTACCTGCGGGAATTGCTGAGCTGTTTCTTTCGCACGCTGTAGGAGAGCAGTTCAGCCAACCAACAGATCATGCAACAAACCATCCAAGGACAACAAAATCAAAAATGAGCGTCATTGAAGAACTACAAACGGTCTTGCAAGAGCGCAAGGCGCACCCACGTGCAGGCTCTTACACCAACAGCCTGCTAGACAACGAAGAAGAACTGGTGAAAAAAGTGGGGGAGGAGGCGGTCGAGGTGATTTTGGCCGCCCTAAAGCAGGGCAACGAACGGCTGGTGAGCGAAACGGCTGACCTTGTTTATCATCTGCTGGTGTTGCTTACTGCGCATGATGTGAGTTGGGCAGAGGTGGAGGCGGAGCTGGACAAGCGTCGCCACTGAGAAAAATAGGTGCGGCGGGCGAAGGGCGAGGTGCGACGAGTCATACATCGTATCTCGCCCTTCGCCTTTTACACCCTTCTATTTCTTATGGGTTGCTATTTCCTGCGTATAAAAGAGCCAGTCCGCGTAATTGTGAAAACCAAGCTTTTCGTTAATGGTGTACATCGGGTTGTTGACTTCGTTTTCGGTAATGACCATGCCCGTTTCGAGCAGGTGGCGGTCAGCCACGTACTGCTGGGCTTGGGTCAGGGAAGCCACTTTGAGGGAGAGAGCCAAGCCCCGCCGCCGATAGGTGCGCAGAACCCCCGTTAGACCCGTGTAGAAAATATCGTCGCGCACCTTGCTGTAGCGCAGGGTGGACAGGCCCACGTAATCTTGCCCGTCGAGGGCAATGAAGGACAGGTCGGGGGCGGTTTTGGCCTGCTTTTCTTCTGCTTCGAGCCATTGGTCAAAGGGGAGCGGGGTGAAATCGTTGAGCCAAGGCACATCTTGTCCGACAGCCACGTCGAGCGTGTATAGTTTGGTTAAGTGGTCAGGGTCGCTGGCGGCCAGGTCGGCGATAGAGTGCAGGGGCAGGCTGGGGGCGCGGTATTGGTCGGGCTGAAAGTCGGCCAGCAGGAGGCGGGAGGCGTGTTCACGGAGGCCAAGGGTGAAGCCTCGGTCGGTGAGGAAGCGGATGCCGCGCGGCTGGTCGGAGCGCGTTTCGCTACGGATGGTGTGGGGCTGGCGAGCCATGACGAGTTGGTGGAGGTGGTTGTAAAGCACACGGCCGTGTCCCTGCCCTTGCCATTCGGGTAAGAGATAAACCCCCAAAAAATAACGGCCGGGGTCAAACGCCCAGTAGGTGTGCCCCCAACTGCCAAAACCGATAATTTGCCCCGTGGGTTTGTGACGCAGGAGCCATCGTTCCCAGTGGGCTTCGGGGGGAATGGCTTCGTCTTCTAGCTGTTGTTCGTGGGGGGAGCGGGCGTAGTCGGGGTAGAGGGCGTTGTCCACGGCCGTGATGGCGGTGTAATGCACGGCCGTGTGGTCAAAAGGGATAAGTTCAAAAGCGGGGTCAATCATCGTGGATAACTCTCCTGCAAAATTTTTGCCCAGTTTAACCGCTGTGGTGGGTTTTGTCAGTTTTGTTTTCTGGGCAGTGGCAAAATCCAGAGAAGATTTTTCAAAAGACAGTCACATAACCCCCAGAACACAAGTTGGCTAATATGTGCGCCGACCTGCTTCCGCCTTGTTAGCCCTGATTCAATTGTATATAACGGCAGGGGAATAATCTCTACTCAAGACTCAGCAGGCATTATTTCATCCACACGGGCAAACAAATTGACATAAATCTCCCGCCCCACCCGGTCAATGTGTGCCCGCAGAGTGGGATTAGTGATACTGCCATAGCTCAGCACGTCGAAATGATACGGCATGATTGTCTCTTCATTAAGGTAGTAAGCAATCTGCGCCGCCGTGCGTTCAGTTAGCTCTGCGCCCTGTAGGGCTAGGTCTACATCACTTCCCCGTTTGTAGTTCCCTTTGGCTCGACTGCCAAAAACAAGCGCGGTTTCGACAGCAGGATATTGCGCCAAAATCGCCCTGATGGTTTCGATATCTTCTGCCCGAAGCCCAAATGAATCGCTATTATTCATGGTCTGGCTCATCTGTTTGCTCATGCTCAGCCATCATGCGTTGATGCAGGGCGGCAAAGAGGGGATAGTAGGTGTAATGGATGAGTTGGGTGACCACCACGGCCGTATTTTCATCATACGTATGTGCCATCAAATTCCTATCCTGCAAAATCTGCAACCAAGCATGTCCATCGGCAATCAAACCCACCTCAAACGCCTTTTTCAACACCGTGCGCGGCGAGTTTAGTTGCTCAAACCCCTGCTCCTCCAAATAATCTTTCAACATTTTCCAAGACAGCTCAAACGTCATCTCAAAAAATTGAATGATCCCCGCCTGTTGGAGAATATCAGGTTCCCCCACCGTCAAAGCCTGTTCAAGATGTGCAAACACTTTGTTAAAATTTTCTTGTCGCTGTTGCCAACGTATATCTTGGTCGTGCATATCTCTACTCGCTTGCTTGGTACCTGTTCTGTTTTGCACAGAATTGTATCGAAACCCCGTCTGGTATTGCTGGTATAATACCCCATTATGAATCATTTGGTTGGGCAGACTCTCGGTAAATACCAAATCATTGAGCGTGTCGGACACGGCGGCATGGCCGAGGTTTATAAAGCGTATCAGGCCAGTCTAAATCGGCATGTCGCCCTCAAGGTCATGCATCCGCACTTGGCCGAAGACCCCGACTTTATCAGCCGTTTTGAACGAGAAGCCACGGCCGTGGCTCGGTTACGTCATCCTAATATTGTCCTCGTCCACGACTTTGACACCGTAGAAAACCTCTACTACATGGTAATGGAATTTATTGAAGGGGAGACGCTCAAAGAGGAACTGCGTCAAAGGCAGGCGCAAGAAGAAAACACGGCCGTGTCTGCCCCCTACACCCTCCCCGAAATAGCCTACATTCTCACCAGCCTCAGCAGTGCGCTCGACTACGCCCACACCCAAGGTGTCATTCACCGCGACCTCAAGCCAGGCAACATCATGTTCACCACCGAGGGGCAAGTCATCATCACCGATTTTGGCCTCGTGCGCCTGCTAGACAACGCCCACCAAGACATCTCCCTGCCCCACGTCGTCACCGGCACGCCCGCCTACATGTCCCCCGAACAAGCTCAGAGCGACCATGTAGACCACCGCACCGATATTTATGCCCTTGGCGTCATCATTTACGAACTGCTCTCGGGCAAAACCCCCCATCAGGCTGATTCCGCCTTCAATATTTTGGTTAAACGCGCCAGTGACCAGCCGTTCCCCAAACTCGAGCGGACCGACATCCCGCCCGCCATCGAAGAGATTTTGCACCAAGCGTTAGCCTATGACCCAACCGACCGCTTGGCGTCGGCTGGCTCATTTGCCCAAGCGTTTCGGGAAGCGATTGATCTGACAATGGATGAGATGATGCGCACTGCGCCCACCAGCATGATGCCGCTGGTGCGCACGCCCCTAGCCAATGGTGAGGAGACAGGAGGCCGAGCGCACACGCCGCTCAGCCGCCCCGCCTGCCCCTACCGTGGCCTCTTTGCTTTCCGTGAAGAGGATGCTCATTATTTCTTTGGCCGGGAAGAATTTACAGAAAAGCTGGTCACGGCCGTGGGTCAACAAAACCTTCTGCCCATTATCGGCCCCTCGGGAAGCGGCAAATCATCTGTTATTTTTGCCGGGCTAATCCCCGCCCTGCGCCAAGAAGAAAAATGGCTCATCTGTGCCCTGCGCCCCGGGAGCCAACCCCTACAAGCCCTATCCGCCGCCTTTTTGCGCCATCTGGAACCAAACCTAAGCGAAATTGACCGTCTGGTCGAAACGCGCCGCTTTGCCAAAACGATCCAGCAAACCAACCATCTCAATGGCATTATCAACCGCCTCTTGGAGCGTCATGACCAAGTGGACAAGGTGCTCATTATCATTGACCAGTTCGAGGAGCTGTACACGCTGGTCAAAGACACGGCCGTGCGGCAAAAATTCCTCGACCTCATCACCGCCCAGCACCTTGGCGACACCTTTCGCATCGCCCTCTCCCTCCGTGCCGACTTTCTCGGGCAAGCTCTAGCGCATCCCGCCTTTGCCCAACTCATTCAAGACAGCCCGCTCATTCTCGGCTCCATGAGCCGCCCCCAACTCACCCGCGCCGTCGAAAACCCCGCCAACATCCAAAAAATCAAATTCGAGACGGGGCTGGTCGAACGCATTTTGGATGATGTCGGCTTTGAGCCGGGCAATCTGCCCCTGCTAGAGTTTGCCCTCACTGCCCTGTGGGATGAGCAAACCAGTGGCTACCTCACCCACACGGCCTATGACAAAATCGGCCATGTAGACGGGGCGCTCGCCCGCCACGCTGAACAGATTTACGCTCAGCTCAACCTCGACGAAAAAGAGCAGGCTCGCACCATTTTTACCCAGCTTGTGCGTCCGGGTGACGGCACAGAAGACACCCGCCGCCCCGCCACCCGTCAAGAAATCGGCGAGCAAAACTGGTCACTGGTGCAAAAATTGGCCGATGCGCGGCTCGTGGTCACCAACCGCGATCCCGAAAAACAAGAAACGGCCGAAGTCGTGCATGAAGCCCTCATCCGCAGTTGGGAACGCCTGCGCATTTGGATGGACACCGACCGTAATTTTCGCCTGTGGCAGGAGCGGCTCCGCGCCGCGCTGTACCAATGGCAAGAAAACTTTGAAGACCACGGGGCACTGCTACGCGGTGCGCCCCTGACCGAAGCGAGCGAATGGTTGCATCAACGGAGCGGCCGTCTCACCGCCCCAGAGCAACGCTTTATCGAAACCAGCCTCACTCACAGAGAAAAGCAACGCCAAGCGCGGGAACAGTTACGCCGCCGCATCATTAGCGGCTTGGTCGTCGGGTTTGTCATCACGCTCCTGCTTTCGATTACGTCATTATGGCAACTGAACAACGCTCTCGCCGCCCAAGCGATCGCTATTCATGAACGTGACCAAGCGCGAGCCAGTTTGTCGCGCCAGTTAGCCACGCAGGCCAACGCCATACGGGACACTGATTTTGACCTCTCTTCCTTATTGAGTATCGCCGCCATCGACGCGGCCGATACCCTTGCCGCTCGTGATAGTCTGCTCAACAGCCTGCTGTTCAATCCGCGCCTGATGGCCTCTCTGCCTGTGCATGATGGACAAACCCGCACCGTCGCTTATCATCCCAATGGCGCGTATTTGGCTTCAGGTGGGGTCAACGGCCGTGTCATTATTTGGGAATTAGCCACGCGCCAGCCCATCGCCGAGTTGCCCGCCCACGACAGCCAGGTGCGCGCCCTCAGCTACACGCCCGACGGTCGCTACCTGCTTTCCACGGGCACAAATGACGGCATCACCCTGTGGGATGCCCAAAATAACAATTATGAACGCTTGACCGTGCTGAACGATGAGAGGGGGGGGCAAAACGCCCCGCCCGTCACCCTCGCCATTGCCCCTGATAGCATCTTGGCGGCGGCGGGCGGCTCCGACGGGCACATCACCCTCTGGAATCTTTCTACCCAGCGCGTGGTTCAGCAGTTAGACGGCCACACCGACCAAATAAACGACCTCGCCTTTAGCCCCGATGGTCGCCTGCTTGCGTCGAGCAGTGTCGACCAAACCGCCATTGTGTGGGATGTGGCCGAGGGCGAGATGCTCTGGGACCCGTTCACGGGGCATGATGGCATTGTCTGGTCAGTCGCTTTTCATCCCAATAGCCAACAGCTTTCTACAGGCGGTGGGGATGGGCTGATTTTGACGTGGAATTTGAACAGTGGACAACAAAGCCGCCGTCCACTCGCTGGCGAAAAAGGGTGGGTGACAAGCTTGGTTTATCTGCCCGAGGGGGACAAATTAATCGCGGGCAATCGCTTTAACGATATTTTGGTGTGGGATATGGATCGCCAAACGTTAGATGTCGATTATGGCTCGCTGAGCGGGCATACAGATATTGTGTGGGATTTGGCACTTAGTCCCACGGCCGTGTTGCTCGCCTCAGCCAGCCAAGATGGTCGCCTTTACCTCTGGAATCTGGAGCGCAATCTGCGCGTCGGCCCCCAAGCCACTGCCCCCCTGCAAACGCACACTGACTGGGTGCAAGATGTGGCCTTTACCCCCGACGGACAAACTCTGATTAGCGGGGGCAAAGACACGGCCGTGGTTTTTTGGGACATCACCCACACCCCTCCCCTTAGCCGCACCTTTTTTACGGCCAACCCCATCAACACCCTCTCGGTTTCCCGTGACGGCAACCTGCTGGCGACGGGTCACGACAACGGCAATATCATTCTGTGGGACATTAATTTACGCCGTCCGTTTAACGAACCATTGCGCGACCATAGCGGTGCTATACAAACACTCATCTTTAGCCCCGACAACAAAATATTGGCCTCTGCGGGGACAGATGGCCGTATTCGGCTGTGGGACACGGCTACCCGTCAACCCATCGGTCAACCCCTTGTTGGTCACAATGGCACTATCTGGACCTTAGCCTTTACGCCCGACGGCAACTATCTCATTTCGGGCGCGGGCGACGGCCAAATTCTCATCTGGCAGGTGACCACCCAAAGACAATCCGCGCCCCCGCTGACCATTCATAACAACAGCGTCACCAGTTTAGCTATCGACCCCACAGGCGTTTATATGGCTTCGGCGGGCGAAGACCGCGCCATCTGGTTATGGTCGCTGGCCGACCTAAACCAATATATATTTGAGCCATCTGTGGGGCTGAAACCGCTGGGCGCACCTCTGGTAGGGCATGAGCGGCGCATCAACGATTTGTCGTTTAGCCCCGATGGGCTAATTCTAGCCTCTGGGGCTTCGGGCACGGTCAACACGGCCGGGGATGTTGGTGCGGGTGATGACCTAATTATCCTCTGGAATGTGGCTCAACAAGAGCTGATTGGACAACCTTTGCAAACTGGACACGGCCGTGTTTTTGCTCTCGCATTTAGCCCCGATGGGCAACAGCTCGCCTCAGCCGGCTGGGACACCAGCGTCATGCTGTGGGAAACCAACGCTGAAGCTTGGATAATTGCGCTCTGCGCCCGCCTCAATCGTGACTTCACCGAACAAGAATGGCGACGCTATATCGGAACCACGGCCGTGGTTCCCTACTGCCAAAACGCCGCTCCATAACCACAAAAATAACTCTAATTGCAAGCTACTTTACATAATACTTTCAACCTTTTGCTATCCTCATCAAAAAGGGTATAATGCACCAAAATTTTACTAGTGCAGGTATAACAATTAAATGAGTACAAATCAAACGGCTGAACATATCGGTCACCCCATGGAATTTCTGTTAGACATGGATTTTAATCTTAAAATCCCCACTACTGGTGAAACATGCACCGGTATTGTTGTTGCCCATAGTACCAATGAAATATTGGTAGACATCGGAGCCAAATCCGAAGGAATCATCTCCAACCGCGAATTAGCGGACATGGACCAAGCTATCATAGACAAACTAACAATCGGGAGCGAAATTCCCGTTTATATCATCACTTCTGGCGACCGCGACGGCCAAATTTTGCTGTCATACACCCAAGCCCTAGCCGAAGAAGGCTGGATTACCGCTCGCAAACTCTTCGAGAGCCAAGAGCTGTTTGAATGTGAAATCACAGGCTACAACAAAGGTGGCCTGCTGACCAACATCAATCACGTCCGTGCCTTCATCCCCTCTTCCCAACTGGGATTACCAGGTCGCAGTACCACCGCCGAACAACTCGAAGAGTTCATCGGCCAAACATTACAAACTAAAGTCATCGAAGTAGACCAAACTCGCAACCGGCTCATCCTCTCTGCCCGCGCCGCCGCCCGCCGTATGCGCGAAACGCATCGCAACCGCCTCCTAGATGAGCTAAAAGAAGGGGATATTTGCGAAGGCAAAATCGTCAACATCGAAGATTTTGGCGCCTTTGTAGACATCGGTGGCCTCCAAGGCTTGGTTCACCTCTCTGAACTAAGCTGGCAACGAATTAGCACCCCCTATGAAGAAGTTAGCATTGGTGACAAAGTCAAAGTATATGTTCTCAATGTAGACCTCAAACGACAACGGGTAGCCCTCAGCCTCAAGCGACTTCAATCAGACCCTTGGGATGAAATCTGTGCCGAGTACCAAGAAGGGCAACTGGTAGAAGTAGTCATTACCAAGCTCGAGAAATACGGCGCATTTGCCCGCCTTAATGACGAGCACGGCCTAGAAGGCTTGATTCACATCTCAGAGCTGGCTCCAGAACGAGTCAACCAACCCTCTGACGTGGTTGCTGTCGATGACACCCTCACGGCACGCATCATTCGCATTGACTCCAAACGACGTCAATTAGGTTTAAGTGTC
This sequence comes from Promineifilaceae bacterium (SeqCode), assembly GCA_041745395.1. Taxonomy (GTDB): domain Bacteria; phylum Chloroflexota; class Anaerolineae; order Promineifilales; family Promineifilaceae; genus Hadersleviella. The sequence continues at coordinate 8,491 of JBGTIZ010000240.1, forward strand.
AAGCAGGTCGCCTCAGGTAAGTTCATGGAAATGGATCTGGCCGAAGCAACCGGAACAACCGCCGAACCAACCACAGCCACTGTTGAGACTGAGGCTGAAGTTGATGCGGTTGAGGTTAATATGGTTGAGGTTGTTGAAGTGGATGTTGTTGATGCCCCTATTGATAATGAAACGCTTACAGCAGAGTAACGACGTTGTCAGTACAATAGAGCAGTAAAGTAACACCTTAAAGGTTTTTGTCATCCGTCCATTTAAGTGTAGTATGACTTAGTACATCGGGATTGACTCGGGTAGGATTTTGACAAAATTTAGAAGTTCAACTTCTGGCATAGCGTGAGGTTGAACTTCTTGTTTGTTAAAAGAGATTTACCCCAACAATTCCCCAAGCTCTATTTTGTATAGACCTGACGTTATTTCAAGCTACCCATCGTTATCTTCGGCGTTACCAACTGAATCAAGCTCTGCGTCACGACACCGTGCTACCGCAATCGAGTTTGCCCTAACGTTGAGAAGATAGGGTAAGTAAGACAGAGGATTACCAGTGAACTCTAAAAATTGGGAACGCTTTACACAGCGTGCGCGGCGTGTGCTCAGCTTAGCGCAAGAAGAAGCTGAACGGCTCAACCACAACTATATTGGCAGTGAGCATGTTCTTATTGGCTTGCTCCGTGAAGAAGGCGGAGTCGCTGGGCGCGTGTTGCGTGATTTAGGTCTGGAAGTCGGCCGTGTGCAAGCGATGGTCGAGCGCATCATTGGTACTGGTACTCGCACACCCTTTACCAAGATTGAGTTAGCGCCCACCACCAAACGTGTCCTAGAGTTGGCCGTAGAAGAAGCACGCCGCATGGGACAGCATTACATTAGTACCGAACACCTTCTGCTCGGCTTGGCACGTCAAAATGACGGTGCTGTGGCTGATATTCTTAAGAAATTTGGGGTAAGCACCGAACAGATACGTCGCCAGACGCGCCGGATGCTTAAAGAAAGCCCTGTTTCAGCCAGTGAACGTACCCCCCCCGCCCGTAGAAGCTCCAAAAAAGAAAAAAGCAAAACGCCCTTGGTTGACCAATTGGCGACTGACCTGACGGCCTTGGCCGAAGAAGGTAAGTTAGACCCTGTTATTGGGCGCACCATGGAAATTGAGCGCGTCATTCAAATTTTGGCGCGGCGCACCAAAAACAACCCCGCCCTTATCGGGGAGCCAGGTGTGGGCAAGACAGCCATCATCGAAGGGCTGGCGCAACGGGTCGTTGAGGGCCGTGTGCCCGAAGTTTTGCAAGATAAACGAGTGCTTCAGCTAGACGTAGGCAGTTTGGTAGCGGGCACAATGTATCGCGGGCAGTTTGAAGAACGGCTCAAACGTATCATTGATGAGCTAAAAGCCAGTGATTCCATTCTCTTTATCGATGAAGTCCATATGCTGGTTGGGGCTGGTTCAGCCGGTAGCTCAGTAGATGCGGCCAATATCTTGAAGCCCGCCCTCGCGCGTGGTGAATTGCAATGTATTGGTGCCACCACCCTAGAAGAGTACCGCAAATACATCGAAAGTGATGCCGCTCTGGAACGCCGGTTCCAGCCTATTCAGGTCGATGAGCCGTCACCAGATGAAGCGGTACAAATTTTGATGGGTGTGAAAGGAGCTTACGAGCAACATCACAACCTAGAAATTACGACTGAGGCGGTCGAATCAGCGGTCAAACTTTCGACTAGGTATGTGACGGAACGGTTCCTGCCGGACAAGGCAATTGACCTGATTGATGAAAGTGCCTCGCGGGTGCGCATGTATCGTGCGCCGCAGTTGGCCGATATCAACGAGGTTTATAATGATTTGCGTGCTTTACGCCAAAACCGTGAGTTAGCTCTGGACGAGGGGCGTTATGAAGATGCCGCCCATCTGCGTGAACAAGAGGAACTGGTGCAACGCAGTCTGGACGAGATGCGGGCGGGTAGTGAAGGGTATAGCCTGCAAGTCACGCCTGAAGATATTGCCGAAGTGCTTTCGATGTGGACGGGGATTCCCGTCGCGCAATTGACGCAAGAAGAATCGCAACGCTTGCTAGGGATGGAAGAAGAGCTAAAGAAGCACCTCGTCGGCCAAGATGAAGCGATTAAGGCGATTTCTAAAGCGGTGCGTCGGGCGCGGGCGGGTCTCAAGAACCCACGTCGTCCGATTGGTTCGTTTATTTTCTTGGGGCCAACGGGCGTGGGCAAAACAGAGCTAACCAAAGCGTTAGCCACATTCTTGTTTGGCACGCCGGAAGCGTTGGTGCAATTAGATATGTCGGAATTTATGGAACGGCATAGCGTCTCCCGCTTGGTGGGTTCCCCGCCGGGCTATGTGGGTTACGAAGATGCGGGGCAGTTAACCGAAGCGTTGCGTCGTCGCCCCTACTCCATTGTGGTCTTTGACGAAATAGAAAAGGCGCACCCCGAGACGTTTAACATTTTGTTGCAAATCATGGAAGAGGGACAGTTGTCGGATGCGAAGGGTCATAAAGTGGACTTTCGGAATGCGATGATTATCATGACCTCGAATGTGGGCGCGTCGGCGATTAAGCGTCAGCCAAACTTGGGTTTTGCGTTCCAGCAGGATTCAGCCACGCTCGAGGCGGCGGAACATAGCGAAATGCAGAAGAAGCTGATGGATGAGCTAAAACGCGCCTTCCGTCCCGAGTTTATCAACCGCGTGGATAGCGTGATTGTGTTCCGTCAATTGGCGCAGGAACATATTCGCTTAATTGTGGATATTGCGCTGACTGAACTGAATACGCGGTTGGATGAGTATGAACTGACGGTGCAGGCGACGGACGAAGCAAAGAATTGGTTAGCCAAGGAAGGGTATGACCAAGAGTATGGCGCACGGCCGTTGCGTCGCACGATTCAGGCTGAAGTAGAAGACCGGCTGTCTGATGCGATGCTGTCGGGCAAGTTTGCGCCTGGCGCGGTGGTTGTGGTTGATGTGGAGGACAATGTGATTGTCCTGCGCAATGAGGGTGAAGACACGGCCGTGGCTCTACTCCCCGAACCAAAAGAAGAAAAAGAAGAAGCCGTACCAGTTATTTAGCCCCTTACTAACACAGAAATCGAAAAGAGCGCGTCTACTTTTTCAAGTAGACGCGCTCTTTTTTGTTTTTCAACGCTGGCCCAATAATTCATGGCTAATTATTTCTCCCCCCAAATCTCTCATGTTTACTGTTCAATTGGATTTGCGACTGCTAACCCTTCATCTTGGGCGATAGATAAAAGCCGTTTATCAGCCGCTACAAACGTCAATACCATTGTTGGGAACCGCGAAAAGGCTGGTTTTAATTGCACAGCGGAGGCGAGTTGAACGCTGTCATAAGCACGTAGTGTCTGGCGTTGTGTAAGCTGACCTGCTAATTGTGCTACGGCATGGTCAAACTCCACCACCTGATACTGGGTATAAAAATCCTGCTGAAAGAGGCGTGTCACGGCCGTGTTATCATCAACCTCAATTCGCTCTTCACGCCGCAAGCGAGCAAACGCCGCCATTACCTCCACCCACGCCAATCGAGACACAATAATTTGATGTCCTTGCCTAGGCTCCGTTATCCCTTGCACCCAACCAGAGCCAACCTCATGAATGTAACGTTTAACCAACGCACTGCTGTCTAAAAAGAAAACCCTCACCATTCTCCCCGCTCCGCAACAATATAGTCAGCCATAGACTCCGCCACCGCTTGCCCCAAACGAACACTCAGTGCTCGCCGCTCTACTTCATTCATCAGAAAACCATCTGCTTGACCAGGTGGTGGCGTTAACAAACCCTCCGATACTAAAAGTTGTACCACCTGTGCGGCAACATCCTCATTGCTATCTGGCTCGGCTAAAATTTGCAACTGTACCTGCTGTTGCTCATAAAGCGGCAATGGTTTCAACGGGCGTAAAACACCATTTTCATAAATTGCCGTAATTGTGTTCATTGTGTCTGACCTCACCTAAATAATATATTTGTCGTTTCTAACACCACACATTATAGCATGAGCTATCCCCCAAAAAGCAGGCCTGCCTGCTGAGTGTCGCCAATCTGCGGTATAATCAAGCGACCATCACCAAAACCACAGACAGAGAACGGAGAAGTAGCGCACATGTTGACCACACCCCAAGAAATCGAACGCGCCCTCGAGCGCATTTTGCCCCGCGTGGGCAAGCCCGGCCGGTATACGGGCGACGAATACAACCAAGTTGTCAAAAATTGGGAGGAAACCGAGTTCAAAGTTTGCACCGCTTTCCCCGATATTTACGACCTCGGCATGTCCAACCTGGGGCTAATGATCATCTACGACATGGTCAACAAATACGACAACCTGCTCTGCGAACGCACCTACAGCCCGTGGACAGATATGGAAGAGATGATGCGCCAGAGGGGCATGCCCCTCTACTCCCTCGAGAGCAAACAGCCCGTGCGCAACTTCGACCTGCTCGCCCTGAGCCTGCCTTACGAACAGCTTTACACCAACGCCCTGAATCTGCTCGATTTGGCCGGGATGCCCATCCATTCGCTAGAACGGGACGAAAGTTACCCGCTTGTGGTGGCGGGCGGGCACAGCACCTATAATCCTGAGCCTATGGCACCCTTCATTGACGTATTTGTCATCGGCGAAGCGGAAGGGGCGATGATGGAAATTATCGCCACGCTGATGGCGTGTGAAAAAGAGGGGCATGACCGAGAAACCCAACTGCGCTACATCGCCATGATAGAAGGGTGCTACGTGCCCCGCTTCTACGATGTCACTTACCACGAAGACGGCACGGTGGCCCAAATTCGGCCCAATATGCCCGAGGCTCCGCCCAAAGTTCTCAAAACCATCGTGGCCCAGCTTCCCCCACCCGTCACCGATTTTGTCATCCCCTTTATCGAAACGGTGCATACGCGCGCCCCCATAGAAATTATGCGGGGCTGTACGCGGGGGTGTCGTTTTTGCCATGCGGGCATGGTCACGCGCCCCGTGCGGGAACGCCCCGTGGAGGAAGTACTGGAGGCGATGGACAAAATTTTGGAAAGCACGGGGTATGAAGAAATCGCCCTGCTTTCTCTCTCATCAAGTGACTACACGAATGTTCTGGAGTTAACCAAGAAAATTGGGGAGCGGTTCGGCCATTTGGGGCTGAATATCTCCCTGCCCTCCCTGCGCACGGAAACGGTCAGCACCCAACTGATGGATAATTTGGGAGACAGCAAACGGGGTGGCTTCACCCTTGCCCCCGAAGCGGCCACGGAAAAGATGCGCAACATCATCAACAAATATGTCTCTGATGAGGAACTACTGGAGACGGCACGGGAGATTTATCGGCGGGATTGGCGCACCATCAAGCTGTATTTCATGATTGGGCATCCGCAAGAGACGCTGGAGGATGTGCAGGCGATCGCCGATTTAGCCAAGGCGGTTTTGGCGGAAGGGCGCAAATTCCATGGCAACAAGGCGAGCGTCAATGTGGGGGTTAGTACGTTTATTCCCAAACCGCAAACGCCGTTCCAGTGGGAGCCGATGGACAGAATCGCCTCGGTGAAAGCGAAGCAGGAGCTATTGCATAAGGCGTTTCGGGGGAATGGGCTACGCTTGCGCTGGAATGACCCTCTGGAATCCTTGTTTGAAGGGTTTTTGGCGCGGGGGGATAGACGCACGGCCGTGGTCGTCGAAAAAGTGTGGCGCAACGGCGGCAAATTTGAAGCATGGGGGGAACATTTCCGTTTTGACCGCTGGCAAGAAGCGGCCGACGCCGAAGGGTTAGACATTGATTTCTTCACCTTTCGCCAGCGGCGCATTGACGAAATTTTCCCGTGGGAACACATTGACATCGCCGTGACGCGCAAATTCCTGACCCAAGATTATTTGATGAGCCAAAAACAAGAGACGCGCATTGATTGTCGCCATCAATGTTTTGCCTGCGGTATTTTGCCCAAGCTGAAGGATATGCGCCGGGAGACGCCAGCGGAGGCGTGGGAATGTCCGCCCGTGAAGCAACGGCCGGGTCAGCCCGCTTATGCGCGGTCGTTGCCTGATACGAGTATTCCTTTGCCGATGGCGGGGGATTAGCTGTGAGAAGTAGGAAGTAAGAAGTTGGACTGTCTGACAATCCTTGAGCAGAACGCCAGACACTTCTTACTTCTTACTTTTTGCATTTCACTTTTCACTTTTCACTTTTCTTAAAGTCTAAAAGCCGTTACTACGAGCGGTTTTAGCAGAGGTCATCATGTTAGCCGAACACATTAAACCAGACAGGGATATATCTGCACCACTCATCACGGCCGAGGAGCTTTTTGAGATGGGCGACATTGGCCCTTGTGAATTAATTGATGGGAGAATTACCGCCATGAGTCCTACGGGGTTTGAACATAGCTACTATGAGGTTGAGCTAGGCAGTGAGTTACGCGCATATGTGCGTCAACAGAAATTGGGACAAGTGGCGGGGGGTGAAGCAGGTATCCTTATCAAACGGAATCCAGACCGGGTTCGTGCGGCTGATGTGCTGTTTATTTCCTATGAGCGGCTAGCCAATCGCCCCAAAGGATATTTGCAGGTCATCCCTGAACTCGTCGTCGAAATTGTCTCACCTCATGACCGTTGGTATGACATACAGGACAAAATTCAGGATTATTTTAGCATCGGCATTGAGCGGCTATGGATTGTTGAGCCAGCCCAAAAAACGGTGCGTGTTTATCGTTCGCCGACTGAATTTGCGCTACTCACGGCCGTGGACATCCTACGCGGCGAAGGCATCCTCGACGGATTTGCCCTCCCTCTTGCGGAACTGTTCCGCTCTGAGTGAGACGTAAAAAGGTAAGCATTCAGCGTCTCAGCCGGTCAGCACATCAGCTTGTTTTTCTCGACACAACTTGGTCATATTCGCACGGGTGTGTGGCCTAAAACAGGAAGTGAATCATCAAACAATCTGTTATTGAGCTGAAAAAATCAAGGTTGGCTAGCTGAACGCTTACCTAAATACGAGCCTAATCAATCCCTCTCTTTCCCCCTCCATAACCAAATATCCCCCAAGTGGGGGAGGACTAGATCCCCTAAACGGCCGTTGTGACTATCGTACTAAAATGGTACGATAGCGACGTGAGCGGTGGATTGCATGTCGCTATCAGAATGCAATTTAGGTGGTAGTAGTAACGTTCGCAGAGCCTCCACAATGAGTAATAAGAGTGAGAAGCTAGTCAACCAGCCTTACAGCCTGAACCCCAGCAATTCCCGTAGCTAACGAATTTTCCGCATAAATTAAAGAAATGATGGTGTTGTTTTCAGCAATTTTGGTTTCCTCAAAGAGAAAACGAAGCCATAAAATAGACCCAAAATCGGCTTGTTACTACCTATAGGCAGG
>JBGTIZ010000241.1:0-9662 GCA_041745395.1 Promineifilaceae bacterium (SeqCode)
CCTGCCTATAGGTAGTAACAAGCCGATTTTGGGTCTATTTTATGGCTTCGTTTTCTCTTTGAGGAAACCAAAATTGCTGAAAACAACACCATCATTTCTTTAATTTATGCGGAAAATTCGTTAGCTACGGGAATTGCTGGGAACAGTTGTGTTTTTGGCTGGCGATGTTGCACTCGCAGGTGTAGCGGGTGCTTGGGGCGCAACGTCACCACGGTGTCTATTTCTACAGGAACCGCATCGGCGCGGGTGAGCTGGACGGTTTGCAGGAGGGTGGCGCAAATCACGGCCGCTTCCATTTGGGCGAACATATTGCCCAAACAGATGCGTGACCCGATGCCAAAGGGGAAGTAGGCGTATTTGTCGGGACGAGTCTCTTCCTGCAAAAAGCGGTCGGGCCAAAAACGGTCAGGCTGGTCGTAGAGGGTGGGGTCGCGGTGGGTGACGTAACTGCTGAAGAGCAGGACGGCTTGGCGTGGAAACTGGGCGGAGCCGATGGCAAACGGTTCTTGCACCTCGCGCCCAAAGCCAAAGGCGGGCGGGTAGAGGCGCAACGTCTCTTTGATGACCGCATCCAAGTAGGGCAGGGCGGCCAAATCGGCAAAGGTGATGGGGCGTTGGCCGAGGGTTTGCTCGAGTTCGGCCGTTAGCTTTTCGGTCACTTCGGGGTGGGTGGTGAGCATATGGATGACCCATGTGAGGGCCACGGCCGTGGTTTCGTGCCCCGCAAAAAAGAGCGTAATTAGCTCATCCAGCAACAGTTCCTCCTCCAGCGGCTCCCCTGCCTCATCCCGCGCCAGCAGTAACATGGAGAGCAAATCCCCCTCATCACGGCCGCTGGCGCGTCGCTCCTGCACAATCTGGCTCAACAATGTCCGCACCTCTTGCATGGCCTGCCCCTGCCGCCGATTTTGCGCCGTGGGAACCCACATCGGCCAGATAATCGTCTGGCTGAGTTGCTCTTCCATGACGCCCAAAATGATTTGCATCAGGCGGCCGAGTTCCGCCGTTTGGCTGGCTAAATCCACCCCATACATCGTTTTGGCAATGATGCGCATGGTCAGTTGATTAAAAGCGGTGTTGATGGGCACGACTTCTCCCTCTGCCCAACCTCTGACCATCTCGCGGGTGTAGTCGGCCATCGTGTCTACATATTCGCGGATGCGCATGGCATGGAAGGCGGGCTGGACTAGGCGGCGTTGCCGTTTCCACGCCTCCCCTTCGGCCATGAACACCCCGTTGCCCAGCACGCGGCGAAAGGTACGGCCGACAAAGGGGTCGCGGTGGAGTTTGTCGCTTTGTTTGACCAAAAGCTCCCGCATGAGTTCGGGGCGAAAGATAAAAAAGAGGGGTTTGCCCAGCATACTGTATTGGGTGTAGCCGTGGTCGTTTTGTTCGCGGGCGGCTTGTTGGGTGAAGGCGAGCAGATCGGTTTGCATGGCGCGCATATCGGCCAGTGAAAGTCGTTTGGTCATGGTACAAATCTCCATTTGGGGGAATAATTGGGTTAATTACGCAACACTGTGTTGCGAAGATGAGCGACTATATGGTAAAAACCACGGTCGTGTTTGTCAAACCACAAAACGGCCTATTTTGTTGCGAAGAGATGGACCACTCTCTAGGATAGTTATCAGATGACCAAACCGCTTGAAGAGATTACGGATGGACGGGTGCGTCACACTTTGCACCAAATCAAAGAGGCGTTTATGGCCTTGCTCATCGAAAAAGGGTTTGAGGCGACGCGGGTAAGCGATATTGTGTCCCGCGCCCAGATTAACCGCACCACCTTTTACCGTCATTACACGGATAAGTATGATTTGGCGGAGCGGCTGACCGATGTGCTGTTTGCGGAGGTCAATGAGCAGATGGCGGCGATGATGCGGGATGACCCCACGGCCGTGCCCCAACTCCTGTTTGAGCATGTGGCCGCTTATGCCCCGTTTTACCAAGCGATGCTCAGCCCGAAGGGTATTCCCGGCTTTACGGAGCGGGTGAGGGGGGTGGTAGAGGAGCAACTCACGACCGTGTTGCCCGCCAGCCAGAACGAAATGCCCCCCGCTTTACCCGTGCGCTACCTAGCGGCGGCGCAGTTAGGGGTGGTGCAATGGTGGCTAGAGGCGGGGATGCCGCTCTCCCCCGCCCATATGGCCGCCTATTTAGCCGAGTTGCACGCCTACGGCGGGATGCAGGCGTTAGGTTTAGACGTTCAACTTTTCAGATAAGTTGAACGTCGTGCAGTGATTCAATAACACCCCCACTCTCCCCATCACGACAAATCCACTTGTCCCGGCTCGGCCGCTCTTTGCTCAATGAACGCCAGCGCTTCCCCTAGTTCCTTAAACAGGCGTTTTTCCCCCGTGGGCACATAGACCACCACGACGCGCCACGCGCTTGTCTCACTTTCGCGCCACAGGCGGATGAGATAGGCTTGATAATAGGTGGGATGGGTGAGGGTGGAGCGGTGGGTGGTTGTCATGAGTCACATCCTACCAAGCTATTGTCGCAAAAACGTCGCAAGGGAGCGCCCATAAAAAACGGCGTGCTGTTCTCAAATGAATAGAGACCAGCACGCCGACAAGCTTATTAGCTTATAGCGCGATAAACCGCTTTAGGCCTACGGGAAAACCTCTCTGAGCCAAGAAATGGTGCCCATATTGGCGGGTGTTAGCCTTACCGCGCCGTTCGGGAAGTTATTGTTGGCCGCACAATTTGTTGAACAACTCTCTGTACTCACAATCAACGTGACCACGGGCACATAGGTGTTATTGGGCAACTTGTGCCAGAAATAAACGGGACTGCCACTATGCCCGCCACTCAAGTCACAAGAAATGGTGGCGCGACGATTCCAGCCGTCGGCACCTTTGTTAGAAAAAGAGCCGATGTTACAGCGGTTCACATCGCCATACATGCGCCCATTTTGGCAATTGTTTTGATCATTGCCACCAATGGGAGAATTGCCCCGCCCTGTGTTGCATTGCGGATAGCCTCGGTTCCATTTGCTAACGTTATTAAGATAGTTGGCTGAGGCGGCAAAGTAGCCCATCCAAGAAGTTTGGTCACCTAAACGGTCGGGAATGACCAACATTCCCCAGTCCCATTGCCAGCCAGTCAGGTCAGGGTTACGCCATTGCCACGGAGTCCAGTACCACACTTCTGTGCCGGGGGCAGGGTTGGTCGTCACGCGGGTGGAGCCAAAGGGTTCTTGAGCGAGTGTGGTGCCAAAGCCGTTCTTAGCGGGGGTGATGCGTGGGCTGAACCAATTGTTGGTTCCCTGCTCATTCATGCAGTGCGCGGCCGTGATGATGTGGCGCGGCCCGATGAGCGTGCCCGAGCAACTGGAGTTGTGGGTACTGCTCCCGTTGCCTCTAAATTGGGAGATGGCACGGTAAGGCCAAATACTGGGGTTGTTAATGAGAATGCGGTTGTCTGTGCCGTTGCTCCAGCCGCGTGTATCTGCTTCTGCGCCTTGCCCGTCGCCTTGAATGATGGGCAGGTAGGTGAAGGAGGTTTCAAAAGAGGCACTGGTGCGCCCCGTGCTTTCATGACAATCATAAATATCGTCCAGCATTTCTTCTTGCAAGGTGACTTTGAACTCGAACTGGGTGCGGGTGTTGAAGACGGCAAACTCGATGGGGCCGTGTTCGATTTCTTCACGAGGTGGTTCGGTGGGATCGTCTTCGCCGTCTTCGTTCGGTTCTTCGGGGGCGATTGGCTCATCGTCTATGAGTTCGCCGTCGCCAATATATTCGACCATCATGTATTCGTTGATGCGCACGGGAGTGCTGGGCGGGGTGTCACTGCTGAGTACGTCACGCAGTCCCTCTAGGTCGAAGGGGTCTTCGGGCAGGCAGGGGGTGCTGGAGATGCTGGTGGGGTTAGTAGGAGCGGCTTGGGTGGTGGACACGGCCGTGTTACCAATCCCTCCCCACAGGGCAACCAAGCCCATCACAAAAAACAGTCCAAACATCAAAACAAACCTTTTCATGCGACTTTCTCCTTTATAGTGAATATAAATAATGGGTTTGACTACAACAGAACAGCATCATAACAAGCTATCGTCGCAAAAACGTCGCAAGAAACGTCGCCCAGCCAGCCATTGGCGTGAAAAGTGAGAAGTGAAAAGCCCTCTCCACCGTCCTCCCCCCCTTTTGTACCCCCCCCGCACCGCATATCCACATAATCCGCTATAATCTTTCCCATGATCGCGTTGCAACTGTCTCTGTTAGGCACCTTTGACCTCCGCTGGCACAACCAACACGTCACCACCTTCCCCACCGACAAAGTGCGGGCACTACTCGCCTACCTCGCCCTCGAAGCGCATAGCCACCCCCTGCGGCGCGAAAGCCTCGCCACCCTGCTATGGCCTGACTACCCTGACAACGTTGCCCTGCGCAACTTGCGCCAAAACCTGCACCGGCTCAAGCAACTGCTGGATAACCTTCAGCCGGGCTTGAGCGAGCAGGTGTTGCAGGTCACGCGCCAAACGGTACAGGTCGACACCCGTTGGTTAGCCGTGGATGTGCATCAATTCACGGCCGCGCTCACGGCCGTGGAAAAACACCCCCACGACCATGTTCACACCTGCGCCCCCTGCCTCCAGCAACTCACCCAAGCCGCCAACCTTCTGCGCGGCGACCTCCTCGCAGGACTCACCCTGCCCGACGCCCCCAACTTTGACGAATGGCTCACCATTCAGCGCGAGCAAATCCATTATGATAGTCTGAACCTGCTTTACATCTTGGCCGAAAGCTACATTCAGCAAGGCGACTACGAACGGGCGCACAGCTACGCCATGCGCCAAATCAATCTGGAGCCGTGGCGGGAAGAGGCGCAACGCCAACTGATGATTATTTTGAGCCAGCAAGGACGGCGCAATGAGGCGTTGCTAGTGTACGAACATTTGCTTGAGCTACTGCAAGCGGAGCTAGGCATCGGCCCCAGTCAGGAGACAGAACAGCTATATCGCAGTCTGCTCAATTCACAAACGGCTGGCTCGCAACTGCATCATTTCACCACGGCCGTGACCCCCTTCCTCGGCCGTGAACAAAACCTTAGCGACCTCAGCGACCTCCTCTTCCAGCCCGACTGTCGTCTCATAACCATCACGGGGCTGGGCGGCATGGGCAAAACGCGGCTGGCGCAACAGCTTGTGCAACATCTGGCCGACACCCAGCCCGTCGCCCTGCACCACCGTTTTCCCGCTGGCTGTTACTTTGTGCCCCTCGAGACGGTTAATCAAGCCGACCTGCTGTGGGAAGCCATTGCCCAGCAGATTGGGCTAAATTTGCCCAGCCAAGAGCCATCTCGCGTCCAACTGCTCAACCATCTGCAAGAGCAAGCCGTTTTGCTGGTGCTGGACAATTTGGAACTGCTTGCGCCTGAATTTGCGTCCCGGCTGGCTGATTTGTTGCGCCACACCAGCCGACTCCAGCTTATCGCCACCTCCCGCGTGCCGCTCCAACTGGCGGGGGAATGGGTGTACCCGCTCGCTGGTCTCACCTATCAAACCAACCAATCTGACCAAACAGATGCCCTCGACGATTCAGTTAGCACGGCCGTGCATCTGTTTGTGCAGACGGCGCGACGTGTTCGCCCCAATTTTCAGCCCACTATGGCCGATAGAGAGGCGATTCAGGCGATTTGTACGCTGACCGAAGGGTTGCCTCTGGCGATAGAGATGGCCGCCTCGTGGGTGCGCGTTGCCAATTGCGCCACCATTGCCCGCCAGATGCGAGACAATCTGGACATGCTCTCGTCGCCGTGGCGCCATCAGCCAGCCCGCCAAAAGAGTATGCGGCTCATTCTCGATTATGCGTGGCAAGCGCTCACGCCCGAGGCGCAAGAGACGTTGCTCTGCCTGACCCTCTTTCAGGGCACGTTTTCGTTGACGGCCATCACGGCCGTGTTGCCCCACGCTTGGCCACAGATTGCCCAGCTTCATGACCATTTTTTGCTTCAGCAGACCACCGCCGACGATTACTATTTTCATCCCCTCGTGCGTCGCTTTGCCGAGGAAAAAGGGGCGGCGCGGCTGGCCGCTGGGCAAGACAACACGGCCGTGCGCGACCGCTATACCCATTACTACCTCACCCTGCTAGCCGAACAGGCCGCCAAGCTGACCACGGCCGAAGCGGCTCAGGCGCGGCAACAGCTACGGGCGGACTGGGTTAATGTGGGTCAAGCGTGGGAAAACGCCATTGCGGCGCGGGCGTGGGATCTGTTGAGCCAAGCGGCTGAGGGGTTGGTGGCGCACTGTACATCAGAGGGGTTGGTTATTCAGGGGGAAAGTTGGTTCACGGCCGTGTTAGAGGCTCTCCCCCCCTCTTCTTATATAGAAGAGACTGTTTCCACTCGCTGGTACATTCAATGGCAACGGGCACGCCTCTTTCTGGAAGACGAATACCAACGAGCGGAACAGCTTCTCACGGCCATCATGGATCCATCCTTCCCTATCCCTGTGGCCTACGCCCCCCACTTTTGGAATGATTACGCCATTAGTAAATGGCGGCTGGGCAAGCTAGAAGAAGCGGAACCACTCTTCCGACAGGTCATCGCCCTCGCCGTTGCTCGTGGGGAGGCACATCCCGCCGCTCAGCATCATTTAGCCAATCTGTACCTAACCAGTGCGCCACCCAATGAGGCGTGCTGGCCGCTTTATGCCCAAGCGTTGCAAACGTATCGGCAACGGGGCCATCTCGCTGGCGAAGCGGGAGTGCTTCATGATTATGGTTTGGCCAGTAACGTCATGGGGGACAAACTGGAGACAAGCATCAGCTATGTCCAGCAAAGCTTGCACCTATACCAGCTTTTGCACCATCAATATGGAGCCACGATGGCCGCCAGCAATCTCGTTTATCTCTTGCTTTTAAGTAGGGAAAAGGGGCAATATGAAGAGGCCATCTCTCTCGGTACTGAGTTGCTAAACAATTTGGTAGGTGGGGGGAAATTTATGGCCTTGCGCGCGCAAGTGCACGTCAATTTGGGGCATCTGTATCAAAAACAGAAGCGCCATGGCCTCGCCGCCTATCATTATAGGCAGGTGTTGGGCTTATTTGACCACTGTCATCATTACAAAGAGCTGGCGGGGGCTTTGGTGGGGTGGGGGCATCTGTTGGTGGGCGCGTTAGCCTCAGTGGAGCAAGCGGCTCTGATAATGGGGTTGGTACAACGGCTGGCGGATGGGAATCACCTGCCAGATTTATTCGAGCAGGAGATGAAGGCGGAGACGATGCGCCTTTTGGCTGACAAGCTAGACCCTGACCAACTTGCCCATCTGATCCAGCAGGGCGCGGCTCTTTCTATAAAGGAGTTGCTTCTCATACAGACGGTGGCGAGTTAAGAAGTAAGAAGTAAAAAGTGGTTTGCGTGCTAGCCAAGAACTGTTAGACAGCCGCCACTTCTCACTTCTCATTTTTCGGGTCGAGCGGCAGAGAAAAAACAAAGCAGCTCCCTTGCGCTGGCTCCGCTATTGCCTCTACCCAAATACGGCCGTGGTGGGCATCCATCACCAGCCGACAAAAGGTTAAACCCAAGCCCGTCCCCGAGCGCAAAGGAGCGCCCTGTTCATCGGTGACTTGGGCAAATTTGTCAAAAATGCGCTCTCGTTCAAGGGGGGGGATGCCGGGGCCGTCGTCCTGCACGGCGAGCTGAATGTCGTGGTCAACTACGGCCGTGGACACCACAATTTCGCTCTCCGCATACTTCACCGCATTGCTCACCAAATTATCAACCACCCGCCCAATCAGCTTGGCATCCAAGGCCACCAGTGGCAAATTTTCCCCCCACACAAAGCGCACCTTCCTATCCTGCATCTCCGCCTGAACCTCATAAGCCTCCATATGCTCCCGCACGACCTCATTCAAATTTTGCGGCGCCCGCTGTAACACCAGCGTTTCCGACTCCAGCTTACTCACCGACAGCATATCATCGATCATGCCCATCATACGGTCAGCCGCGCCCTGTGCCCGCGAAAAAAACCGATGCTGGTCTTCCTGACTTATCTTGCCCTGCATCATTTGCACCAACCCCAGCGTACCCAACATCACCGAAAGGGGGGTGCGCAAATCATGCACAATCATATGCGTCAAGTCATCACGCATTTTTTCAGCCACCTGAAGCTCGCTATAGAGCCGCGTTACCTCCTGAAACCGCTCCGCATTCCGCAGGGCATTCGCCAACTGTACTGCCAGCAAATAGGCAATACGCATATCATCTTGCGTATAAATATTCGTTTCATGCGAGGCAAAGTTGATGGTGCCCAAAACCTGCCGCTCACTTTCCAGCGGCAAAATCATCTGCGAACGATAAATATGAGGCGGGGTATCTTCGCCCTTACGCAAGAATTGGGACTGGCGCGTGCGCATGGCTAACTCAATGCCATACTGCTCCCCTTCCTCAAGCTGGGCGCGGTCTATCGGTGGCCCAAACAGGGTCAGAAATTCGTCAGACACCTCTGAAAGCTTTAGATAAACGCTACAGTGATTGAAATCTAACAGCCATTTGGCCTGATGCCCCACAATATCCAAAATCGAATCTAAATCGAGCGAGCGATTGATCGCCGTCGCTATCTCCTGCACGGCCGCGATGCGGGATGAGATGGCCTGCATTTCCGCCAGCAGACGCCGCGTTGTCTCAATCAGGCTCTCGCGGTCTTGCTCATCTAAATTCTGGTTAGATAAATTTGGATAACGGTAAGCCATCAGGTGGTCACGCTCCAGAAGTAAAAAGTAAAAAGTGAAAAGTGAGAAGTAGCGTCTGCCTGACAGACTTGGGCTAGCACGCCAACTACTTCTTACTTCTCACTCAATTGAGAGGGTCGAGGCTTAGAGCTGGTCAATCTCGAGGGCAATGGCGTCTGTGTATTGGTTGACGCCCGTAAACAGGTGCGCCGTAGCCACAATTTCGTAAATTTCGCCCTGGCTCAACCCCAATTCGCCCAAGCGTGAGAAGTCGGCATCGGTCATGCTGTGCGGGTCAGTGGCCGCCTTCAAGCCAAAACTAATCACCGATTTTTCGCGCTCGGGCAGGGGGCAATTGGCAAAGTCAGCCACTAGCAATCGCAGAACCTCTTCGCTAATGCCCAAGGCCGATAGACCGTGCAAATGGACTTGCAGGGCGTAGTCGCTGTTATTTTTCTGTGAGATGGCAATGCCAATCATCTCTTTGAGCGTGCGGGGCAAATACCCTTTCAAAATGGTGCTACGAAAATGATTCCAGTTGGCTTCCAAAAAGCTGGGGGAGGTCGCCATAGATTTGAATAAATTGGGAACCATGCCAAAGCCTAGTTCCGCTTTGATTTCTTCATAAACGCGCTGAACGGTCGGGTCATCACTTTCTTCAATAATGGGAAATCTGGACATATGGTTATTCTCCTTGAGGGGTATGTGTAAGTGTCCTGAAATAAGAGGGGGGGGGTGCTGATCGAGGACTATTTTTCGAGCCATACGGGACAGTAATCATGTCAAATACTTTGTGGCGCGTGTTTTACGTATCAGGCCACGGCCGTGTTGCGTACTAAAATACAGCCATAACCATAGCAAATTTTATTCAACCTAGCCATGAATAAAGGGACAATAAAGGTACATTTGTGTAGTGGTCACGAATCAGTAACGTACTTTTTTTGACAAAAGGCGTCTCTTCTCAACCGACTAGCTTCGTCGTGGCCT
>JBGTIZ010000242.1:0-7713 GCA_041745395.1 Promineifilaceae bacterium (SeqCode)
CCTGCCTATAGGTAGTAACAAGCCGATTTTGGGTCTATTTTATGGCTTCGTTTTCTCTTTGAGGAAACCAAAATTGCTGAAAACAACACCATCATTTCTTTAATTTATGCGGAAAATTCGTTAGCTACGGGAATTGCTGAGTTCTTCATACTCTTCTGGAGTCAGGAATTCATCTTTGCGCTTTTCGTTTAGCTCATGAAAACGTTGCCAAACATCATCCGAAAAACCATGATTGATCAGTTGTAACAGTTCGGATTCCATCAAGGATAGCTGTGACTTATTTGGTGGTGTTAATTGCTCCCGTAAAATTTGGACGGCATATTCAGCCGCGTCAAGATTAACGGCACGAGCCTTGGCACGTAATGTATCTGTTACTTCATCAGGGATAGCTATTTGCATTGTGTGCTCTTTACTGCACTATTTTGCACAGTATAACACTGGATGCCCATGCCTTGTTAGCACTTCCGACAATACACCAAGAATCAAACTGCGAGCTATAGCAAAAATTTAGATCTTCTCAAGCCAACAAGGAATTTCTATGACATTGAAACAACCTTTACCCACTTACGCCACCGTCCTGAAATGGGTACTCATCGTGACCATACCCATTATCCTCGGTTTTGGCACGGTGCGAGCCGTCATCAACTGGAACTACCCCGCCTGGGAATACCCCCGCATCATGCCCGATAGATACGGCTGGACGCCTGCGCAACGGCTCGAGCTAGCCGAAGCGACGCTGGCCTATTTGCAACGGCCAGAATCAGCGGAAGAGGTGATTTTTCTGCTAGAGGAGCTACGCGACCCCAACACGGCCGAGCCGCTTTATGCTGAAAGTGAAATAGGGCACATGATAGACGTGAAGAATCTGACGGATGCGGTGCAGATGGGCCTGTGGGTGGCGATAATCGTGGGTGTGGGGGCGAGCGGCGTTTTATTGTGGAAGCGGGAGAGGCGCACGGCCGTGTACCAAGCCCTCTACATCGGCGGCCTGACCACCGTCGCCATTCTCGCCTTCCTTGCCCTGCTCATCGTCGTGGCATGGGGCTTCTTCTTCCAAACCTTCCACGAACTGCTCTTCCCGCCGGGCACATGGTCATTTCATTACACCGATTCCCTCATCCGACTCTTTCCTGAGCAATTTTGGTTTGATGTCGGCCTCATTCTGACCATTACGCCGCTTGTTCTCGGCTTTTTGGTCGCCTTTCTGGGCTGGTTCCTGCTCCGTCGCGCCCCGCAACAGGACGCAGTCAGGCCACGAAGCAAACCGAAGCGCATGCGCTCATGATGTAACGGGTGTCGAAAACACCGCTCAGTGAGAGGTGAAAAGAAAAAAGCGAGAAGTCTGGTTAACCAGACTTCTCGCTTTTTTTGTAACTTTTATCAACAAGCCCGTTGCCTGAGCCTGTCGAAGGCAGAAGGGCGCACCACTTTAAGGCACACTCATGCTCCGCAGAGCGGGCAACAGCACTGCCTCTTTTAGAAAATCGTGCTCATCAGGCTGGCTGACCATCACCACAAAAAAGGTGAACGCGCCATCCCGCGCAAGAGCGACATCCGTGGCTTGACCGTTAATCTCGGCCTGATAAATGTCCCACACACGGCCGTCCAACGACACCGTTTCTGACATCGCCTCGCTCACATCTAGCCCCACGCCGCTGGCAAACAGGCGCAAGAACTCTTCAGCCGAAGCGTCTTGGCCGACGACCTGGTGCACCAAAGCGGTTCTATCCCCGCCATCGTAATCGCGCATAAACGTACCCGCCGTGAACTCGTCCCACGCTTCGGGGGCAACGCCAGACATGAGAATGCCAGAGACTTGGCTCTGGAACGGGCGCAGGGGCATCACCACGGCCGTGGGCGTCGGCTCGAGCGTTGGGGTGGGGTCAGGGACGGGCTGGGCACAAGCGGCCAGTGAGAACAATAAAACCACGGCCGTGGTTAACAACATCACAAAACGATTGCTCAACATAGGGTCATTCCTCTCCAAAAAAACATAAATAAGTTAGCCTACACCTGACACTTGAAACTTGACACTTGAAACTCCACACGCCTCATTCCCCCACCACAATCTCCGCCAAAGCCGTCTGGTTCGGCAACACAAACACCTCGACTTTGTATCGCTTGTTGCCGTCCGATACTTCAACCTCATAACTTCCCGCCGGCACATCGTCCACGGCAAAATTTTCCTGCCAGCGATTATCTGAATTAACGGTATTGCCCGCATAGCTGGCCGTGCTCGCCGAAAAACCGCTCACATTACTCCCCACAGGACGCACCACCACGGGGGCTTCGGGCAACAAATTGCTGTTCACATCCGTGACCCGCCCCGTAATAACGCCACGGTCGGGGAAAGGAGCCAGCCACAGGACAGGATTGCGCGTATGGGCATAGCTATTCACCCCCACGCGCACCTCAAAATGAAGATGCGGCCCATCCGCCACGCCCGTCGCGCCCGATAAACCGAGTGGTTCATTCATGTTAACGGGTTGCCCCACGGCCACAAACACCTCTTGCAAATGGGCATACAGGGTATAAACGGCCTGCCCTTCATACAAAAAGCTATGTTCGATAACGACCACCTGCCCGTAAAAATTAGGGTCTGGCCCCATCAGGGTCGTATCGTCACGCCCCGCAAACACAATGGTGCCGTCAGCGGCGGCGTAAATGGGCGTGTTGTAAGGCACATCGAACTCCACGCCATGATGTGGGCGGAGGGTGCCGCTCCGCGTGCCGCCATAGGGATAATGTTTGTTTGTCCAGACCACGCTCCCCTGGGGCACAGGTCGTCGGAGCCAAAAATGTTCGCCGTTGGCCGCGCTATTCACGGCCGCGATGGGCTGGGCTTCGGGGGTGATGGCCGTTTCTACCTGTAATATTAGGGTAGGGTCAGGGGTGGTGGTGGGTGGAGGAGTGATGGTCGCCACGGCCGTGGGGGTCGGCGGAGGCGCGTTTTGTGCTTGAGCTACGACCACAGGAGCGGGCAGTTGGCCGTTGGCGGGATAGGCCGCGCTCGCGTTCGCGGTGTCGGCTGGATAGGCACTGGGCGCGACCAGAGTCATGACGGCCACAGCGGGGAGGGCTTCAGACACGGCCGTGTTCGTGTACATATTTACATTCATAGCCGTAGCCGTAACCGCTGGTGGCGTCCATAATTCAGACAGAGTCGCTTCATCACCAGCAGGCGCACAACTAGTCAGCGCCAGCAAAGCCAAAAAAGCCCCTCCCAGTAAATAGATCCACTGAGCAGGGCACAAAGAACGAAACAGAAGACGGATATGAACCCAAAGCATCATAATAAAAACGATGATACGCTAGGGCAGGAGGTCATGACAATTTTCTAATGGCCTGTATAAGGGGGCTGGCCGGTTAGCTTGGAGACAATTAAGCGTTCAGACCCTAAGGGTTTCTTCTCGAGGGTTGAATCATATCTTGACTAAACCCTTAGGGTCTTTCTCGGGGGAAGGGAGTTACACGGCCGTGTTTTTCAGCCTATCCTGAAACGTCTTGCGGAACTTACGCACCTTCGGGTCAATCACCGCCCGACAATAACCCTGCGTGGGGTTAGAGCGATAATAATTTTGATGATACACCTCAGCTGGATAAAACTCATCGAGCGGCGCGATTTCCGTCACAATAGGCGCGGCGTACATATCGCCCGCGTCCTTCTCCCGCAGTGAGCGTTGCGCCGTTTCCTTTTGGGCCTCGCTTTCATACAGGATGATAGAGCGGTATTGCGTGCCCACATCCGCCCCTTGGCGATTAAGCGTGGTGGGGTCGTGCACGTGCCAAAAGATATAGAGAATGTCTTCAAACGTAATCACGGCCGGGTCAAAATGCACCTGAATCACCTCGGCGTGGCCGGTGGTTCCCGCACAGACAGCATTGTAGCTGGGGTTGGGCACATGCCCGCCCGCGTAACCAGAGACGACCTTTTCGACGCCGATGACGTCTTGATAAATTGCTTCGACGCACCAAAAACAGCCGCCACCTAGGGTGGCAATTTCGAGTTGGTTGTTGTTCATAAGCTGGGTTCCTTTGGGTTGGTTAAATAGATTGGGTAGATTGATTCGCTTGTTTACTAGAAGGGAATGGCCGCCCACTTCTTACGTCTCGCCTCATATAAAACAGTACTCTAACAGAGGAACCTATAAACGAGCTAAGTGGGGTCAGATTGGACACACGGTCGTGTTATAATCACCCTCTATCCTAATTTTTACACCACCCGCCGGTGGCAGAAAAGGGCACACGCCCGTACCCGGCTTATCAAAACTGCGGGCCTCTAGGCAAAGCAAGAAGTAAAAGGTAAAAAGTAAGAAGCAGTTGTCCCGTCCTGCTTTTCACTTCTAACTTCTCACGCCTCTCCCCCCCCGCATCAGGAGACAACCACATGACCACCTACGACTTTACCAAGCTGGGTAAAGCGATGAACGCACCCAGCAAGGAGTTGGACACCTTTCCCGCGCCGCCTCATGTCACGGCCGTGACCTTTACCAGCGACGAGCTAACCAGCTTTTGCCCCGTTACGGAACAGCCCGACTTCAACACCGTTGTTATCGAGTACGCGCCCGACCAGCTCTGTGTCGAAAGCAAAAGCCTCAAGCTTTATCTGTGGAGTTTCCGCGAGGAGCGCATCTTTGGCGAAGGGCTAGCCAGCGAAATTGCGCAAGATATGTTCAACAAGCTCCAGCCGCATTGGGTCAAAGTGACTTTGCACCAAAATATTCGGGGCGGTTTGCAGATGTCGGCCGTGGCTGAATTAAGGAACAAGGAACAATGAGCAATGAACAAGGGACTCACACGGCCGTGGATTGTGTTGCTATCGTCAGCGGCGGGCTGGATAGCGTCACCCTGTTGCACCATTTGGTGAAGCAAGAAAAACGCAACCCGGCCGTCATTACCTTTTTATACGGTCAAAAACATCATAAAGAAGTTGACTTTGCGCGGCGGCAGGTCGCTTTGCTCGGGCTAAAGACGCATTTGGTGCTAGATTTGAACCTGCTCCAGCCTTTGTTTGCCCATTCCGCGCTGGTAGACGAAAACACGGCCGTGCCCGATATTCTCGACGTGATGGGCGACCCTCAGCCGACCACCTACGTGCCCAACCGCAACATGATTTTCCTCGCCCTCGCCGCCGCTTACGCTGAAACCAACGGCGTCGGCGATATTTATTACGGGGCGCAACGGCACGATATTTATGGCTATTGGGACACCACCCCCGACTTTTTGGCGCGGCTCAATCAGGTGTATCAGCTTAATCGCAAAACCCCTCTCGCCATTCACGCCCCCTTCGTGGAACAGTCCAAAACAGATTTGGTGCGGCTCGGGCTAGAGCTAGAAATAGATTACAGTCAAACGTGGTCCTGCTATGTCGGTGGCGAAAAAGCGTGCGGCCGTTGCCCCACCTGCACCGAACGCCTAAAAGCATTCGCCGACCTCAGCCTAACAGACCCGCTTTCGTATCAATGAGCAAGGGGCAATGAACAATGAACAAATGATGCGTTCTTCATTGCTCAATTCACGATGATAACGACGGGGCTAACGGCGAAAAATACGGAAATTTTCTCGAGAAAAATACATCAAACCGCGCGCACAATCATAGCCACCAACCTTTTTGTTCATTGTTCATTGCTCATTACTCATTGACCTATGTGTGGCATTTTTGGGGTTTTAACGGAACCGGCTGAACAGGTGGACACGGCCGTGTTAACTGCCTTGGGCAGATTAAACAGCCAGCGCGGCAACCTCGGTTTTGGCGCGTGGCTGGGCGATGGCAAGGGCGCGGGGCAAGCTGTACGCTTCCCCCACCCCTTCATAGATGCGACGTCGTTTCCCCTCGAGAACAGCCGCATCGCCCTCGCCCACATTCGCGCCCCCACCGGGGGACAAAGCAAAAATTTGGCCGAACTGCATCCGTTTCAACACGAAAACCTCTGGCTTGCCCACAACGGCCTGTTGCTCAACCACCGCGACTTTCCCGCTTGGCGTCTCCAATCAGAAGTCAACGTGGATTCCCTGACCATTTTGGGCGGCATTATCGCCCATCTGGCCGCACCTGATTTACCAGAAGCGATTTGCCAAACAGTGGGACAACTCGAGGGGCAACAGGCGTGCTGGCTCTGGGACGAAGCCGCCCACCACCTCTATTTGTGGCGCGTCATGTCGCCTATTTACGTGCAAAGCACCCCCACCCGCTTCATCTTTTCCAGCCTGAAGCCGCCAATAGTCAGCGACCCAACCCTGCTCACCGAAGGCCAGCTCTACCGCCTTCACTACCCTACCCTGTCGCTTGAAACGGTCGGCACATTTCCGTTCTATTCACCTTATCAATGAGCGGGGTTCAAGGTGCAGGGTGCAAGGTTCACTGCCAATCACACCTTCATCCTCAGCCACCAACCTCTTTACTCATTGTTCATCATTCACTACTCATTGACCCCCATGTATCTCATTCGCAAACAGTTTCATTTTTCGGCCAGTCATCAGCTTGCTGGCTTGCCAGTTGAACATCAATGTGCCCGCCTGCATGGGCATAATTATGTGGTTGAGATTGTGTTACAAGCCACGGCCGTGGACAAAAACGGCTTCGTCGTCGATTACCTCGACCTCAAACCATTCAAAGATTACCTAGACGACACCCTCGACCATCGCCACCTCGACGACATCTTCGACTTCCCCACCACGGCCGAGAATCTAGCCTATTATCTTTTTCGCTGGGCCAAAGCCCAATGGCCGCAGGTCACAGCCATGCGCGTCAGCGAAACGCCCAAAACCTGGGCCGAATATTGGGAGGATACCCCCCGATGAGCATGACCCTCACCGAAACTCGCTACCCCGTCAACGATATTTACGCCTGTGTGCAAGGCGAAGGATGCCAAACAGGCGTGGCCATGATTCTCCTGCGCCTGCACGGGTGCGCCGTCGGTTGCCCGTGGTGCGATACCAAAGAGACTTGGGACTTTTTGCCCGAACTTGAGCAAATCGCCTTGGCAGATGCGCTGGGCAGTAACGGCCGCTATAGTTATCTCACTGCGCCCCACATTGCGGCCTATATCCGTGAGAACATGCCCGGCCCGCGCTGGGTGTTGCTCACGGGTGGGGAACCCGCGCAGTATGATTTACACGCCTTGGTTAATTCGCTACACGAAGATGGTTATTTGATTGCTCTCGAGACGAGCGGTACAGAGGTGGGGCACGTAAACACGGCCGTGGATTGGGTCTGTGTCTCGCCCAAGATTGACATGCCCGGTGGCAAACAGGTTTTGCCCCAAGCATTAGCCACCGCCGATGAAATCAAGCATGTGGTTGGCAAGCAAAAAGATATAGACCAGCTTGATGCCCTGCTGGAGGGCGTCACGCTCAAGCCCAACGTACAAATTTGCCTGCAACCAGTCAGCACCAGCCCCAAGGCGACCGATTTATGCACAGAGACGGTCATCCAGCGCGGCTGGCGGCTGAGTGTGCAGATGCACAAATATATTGGGGCGCGGTGAGGGGAGCGGGGAAGAAAGTCAACTTTTCTGAAAAAGTTAACCTTCTGGATATTTAAAACACAGGAAACTAGGCAACAAGGAAACCCTATGACTCTTAAAAGTATTTATCAGCGCAAGCAAGCGCAATGGCTGTTTCTCGGGGGTGGCACGCTGGCCGCCGCTGGGCTGGCTTTTTTCTTATGGTGGCAATTTGACTGGTCGTGGTACTTGGTGTGGATGCTGGGCA
>JBGTIZ010000243.1:0-14354 GCA_041745395.1 Promineifilaceae bacterium (SeqCode)
ACCCCCACCACGCTCAAGGCGTCAAATTGTGACTAACGATTCACTCGTCTGGGCCACAACATTAACAAATTACTCTAGGTCAAACTCGAAGATGTTGTGAAGTTCAGAGTTCTCGGTCGGGTCAACGCTGAAGTTAACGACGTTGGGACGCGCGGCGGCGACTTTCAAACGCAGGAACAAGGGGATAACAGGCACTTCTTGAGCGAAGATGCGCTGAGCGGCCTTGTGGTTTTCTTCATATTCAGGCGTGCCAGGCAGAGAACCAAGAGCGGCGTTACAAATTGCGTCGAACTCGGGATTACTCCAACCCGTTTCGTTAGCACCACCCCAACCTTCATAGGGCAGACCAGTGAAAGGATTGTTTTCGTCCGCTGGACCAGGAATAGCGGAAGAGATGTAGAGGTCACAAGCAGGCTCAACACCAGTCAACCAAGCAAACAAGCCTAAGTCGAAGCGACGGCCAAACAATACCCCATCAGGACCATCAGCGAACCATTCGCTGGCAGGTTGGTAGTACAGTTCCACGTCAATACCACACTGGATCATGTTGTCTTTGAAAATCTGGGTAGACTGAGACCGCATTTCGCTACCAGTGGTGGTACCAAGAGAGACAGAGAAGGGCACACCGTCAGCGTTCTCGCGGATACCGTCACCATCGTTATCAATAAAGCCAACTTCGTCCAGGAGCGCGTTAGCGGCTTCTACATCGAACGGCCATTCGTTGATGTCATCTGGGTAAAGCGGGTGGATGCTGGGGATGTAGGTGTGGATAACTTCTGATTCGCCAAAGAGAATGTTGTCAACCAAGGATTGACGATCTGTACACATGGTCATGGCTTGGCGAACACGCGCATCTTCAAACCAGTCGGGACGGCCAACGTCGTCGCCGTAATCGCCATAGCTGTTGATACCAAAGTCAATGTGCTCGTACACGGTTCCTGTGGTGAAGTAAGGAACGATAAGGCCATTGGCTTCAGCTTCTTTCAAAAAGGGAGCTTGACTATCCATACCGCCGTCTTGGGTGGCGATGTCACATTCACCAGAAAGCAATTGCGCGACCATGGTGTTGGTGTCAGGCACGAACTTGTAGGTGACACTGTTCAAATAGGGCAGACCTTCGTCAGCACGGTAGTAGTTTTCGTTCTTTTCGAGGTAGATGCTTTCACCGGGACGCCATTCAACGACAACGAATGCGCCGTCACCGATGGGCATACGAGAAACCTCTTCCGCGTCAATCAATTCAGCCGCGCTTAGGCCACCCCAGAGGTGTTCGGGGAACGGTTGCCAGAAACGGGTGAAGTAAACTGAGTCTTTGAAACCAGGAACACCTGTCCACTGCACGGACAGATCGCCAGTGGCTTCGTAGCTAGCGGTGCGGTCAGTACCAAATTTACTAGAAGGCGTATCAGGGTCTGCGGCGACGTTGAAGCTATAGATGGAGTCTGAGGCTTTAACTGGTTCGCCGTCAGCCCAAATGCGGGGTTTGATGGTGAAATCAACGACCATTTGGGACATCATGATAGGTGTACCATCAAAAACGACGGTTTCGCCGTCAGCATTGACGACTTCGACCCCATCTTCCAAAGTAACGACAGCGGTACCAGTCGCATCGAGAACGGTCTCACCGCCAACGACTTCCACTTCGTTAACAACAGCATCGCCATCAGCCAAGCTGGGCAATTTTTCAATACCACGGGCTTGGTAATCAAAGCTCAGGGTGCTGATGTTTAGTTCGTAGATGGCGTGTTCAACGGCACGTTGGACCAACATGCTACCACCATACGGGTAGAGGGTGTCGGGTTCTTGCGCCATGCAGACGATGAGGTCTTTG
Source organism: Promineifilaceae bacterium (SeqCode) (assembly GCA_041745395.1). Lineage (GTDB taxonomy): Bacteria > Chloroflexota > Anaerolineae > Promineifilales > Promineifilaceae > Hadersleviella. The sequence goes on from JBGTIZ010000243.1 coordinate 1,832, forward strand.
TCTACAGGAGCGGCTTCTGGCTCTGCGGGCACAGAGACTTCAACCACGCGGGTGACTTCTACTTCTACAGACTCACCTTCGACAACTTCGGTGATTGTTTCCGTGATGACACGGGTTACTTCGACTTGAACGACTTCAGTTTGGGGCTGACAGGCGGCCAGCGCAAGCATAAAAACAGCCGTTAGTAGCAAAGCTACTCGTTTAAAGCTAAACATATGTTTCTTTCTCCTCCTAAACGGTTTGTCGTTCAGGGTAATGGGTGGTAAACAAGAACAAATGGCGTAAACAAACATCAAGCATAAAAATGGGTGTGGTGTTTTTTAAGTGCAATAGGTTTATGGCAATCTCTCCTCTGTTCTATATCAGATTTCTTTGATATTTCTTACACATGCGTTTGATTATACGCTTTCTATAAGCAATGTCAATTTGCTGTTTTTTTGGTGACATTATAGGGTCATTATGACAAGAGAGGGGGAGGGTTTTGGGGTTCTACCGCTTTCCATATAGTTCATTGGGGCGGGGGTAGATTAGGCGAGAAGGGTATGGGGATCTAGCCCAGAGGCGCGCAACACGGCCGTGACTGGGCCTGCTAACAAAAACTGCTCACGGAGATGACTATCCTGCAAGGGGTACACCGCCTGCTGGATAAAACCAGCGGCGATGGTGCGATGCACGGCCGCGATAGCTGGGTCAGGCACGACTTCCGCTAAGGCGGCATGTAGACGCCATAGAAGCCCTTGGTCTAAGGCCGTTTGAGCGGCGAGCATGGCCGTTTGCAACTCGGCGGTGGCGGTTTGCGGGTCTTGGCGAGCAATGGCTAGTTCACCCCGGCGGAAGGCGGCGAGGGCGAGGTAGCGGTCGGCGTTGAGGTTCTGCGCCACGGCCGTGAGTTTATCAATGATGGACACGGCCGTGTCCAAATCATTTTGCACCAAATACGCCTGCGCTAGAGCATACAGGGCCAAGGCGGCCTGCTCCCGATTGCCCAACCGCTCGGCCGTGGTTAACGCCTGCTCCAGATAGACAATCCCCTCAGACAGACGCCCCAGCAAAACCAAGCAATTGCCCATGTTACGCTTCACATCCGGCTCAATTACCTCCGCCTGCTCCGCTTCCACGATGGCAAGTGCCTGCTGATGATAAGCAAGAGCTTCCTCGAGAGAAAACAACGCCTGATAACATTCACCCAAATCATTCAGCGACAGCGCAACCCGCCATTTATCATTGAGCGATTGCAAAACGCGCAATGCTTGTTTGTGCGCGGCGATAGCCTGATGGTATTCGCCTCGCGTGTAGCGCGTGCGGCCAAGGCTGGTCAACACGCGCCCCTGCTCCCGCACATTGCCCATCTGTTGAAAAGCGGCCAGTGCTTGGGTAAGATGAAAAATCGCCTTTTCGGCATTGCCCTGCCGCCGATGCACAATGCCCAAGCCTCGTTGCGCTCGACCGATAGCGAGCAAATCATTGGCGGTCAACCCTTCTTCCAAAGCGGTTTGATATAACTGCAACGCCTCATCGTACCAACCCCGCGCATCCGCTACTTCGCCGAGGCGGGCGCGACAGCGAGCGCGTTGGCCAGGGTCGTCGCTAATCTCAAGGGCGCGTTGAAAATCGCGGGCGGCCTGCTCATATTGACCTAAAAACCAGTAGCAGGAACCGCGTCTGTCTAGCACCCGCGACAGAAAAATGGGCGACGCTTCGGTAAAGGTGAGGGCATGGTTATAGGCCGTAATCGCATCTGCATATTGTTGCTGTTCATCGGCTTGGTTACCGCGCTGATACGCTTCAAGGGCGGCGGCGGGAATATCTAGCTGGGGGAATATTTGGGAAACGCTATTCATTGCTGATTACTCGGGTTCGTTTGGATGTCGTGGGGGGGGTCAACTGTGTCATGTGTCAGGTGCTTTTTTCTCTGGACGTGGCTTTTTTAGCTAGGACAACACACCTTTTTCGTCCTTCTTCCCTCGTCCTTCGTCCTTTTTCAAATTGCTCATTGCCCGAAACATTCTATCGTGTGTGCGCTTTACGCGCTATGAGCAAATTGTAGTCCATTTCCCACGCGATTTCGTTGATGTCGGTCATGCCTAGGGCGGTGAGTCGGCGGCTGAGGGCGTCGTGGGAGCGATAGCGATGCAGAAAGAGGTAGGCCTCACGGCCGTGTCGTCGTGTCAGAAAAAGTACCCCTCCGGGACGCAAAATACGCACCAATTCCCGCACAGCTTGGTCAGGGTCGGCAAAAAACTCGAGTGCTTCCAAACAGGTGACCGCATCCGCCACGGCCGTGGGTAAAGGCAGTCGCTCCGCGTATTGTTGCACCAGTAGCACCTCCCGCCGCTCCTCTGGCGTAAAACTGCCTAACTGCGTTTGAGCGATGCGCACCATGCGCTCCGCCGGCTCAATGGCGATAATGCGCCCCTGTTTTTGCTTAAAAAAACGGCCATCCTGTCCCAAAAAAAAAGGAACCCGCCCGGTCCCCGTGGCCACATCTACCAGCAAAGGGGCAGAAACGCCCTCAAGTTCACCCAGCAATGGCTCGATGAGCAAAATTTCTTCATCCTCAAGCTGATACTGCTTAATCCCCTCGTAGCGCGGCGCGGTCAGATCATACAGCCATACCACAAACCGCCGCCCGAAAAACACGCCCTCGGTAACGACGATAAGCCAGTGGTAGAGCAGATAGGTGAGGAGAAGGGCGACAAGGGCGAGCGCGAGGAAGGTGAGCATGGGGGAGAAAGAGAGGAAGGGAGAGAAGTTCAACTTCTGGGAGAAGTTGAACTTCTTACTTTTCACTTTTTGCTTCTTACTTGTTACTGCATCAGGGCGCGGATGCCGCCAGGCACGTCGCCGGTCAGGTCAAAACGGATAAGCGGGCGACCCGCCTCTTGCAGAGCCTGTCCATCCCCCAACGCTTGGGCGCGAATCAGCACGCCGAACGGCATGGCGGAGGCGTCGCTTCCCGCTTCGTCGGGAATGGGCACATCCTGCGGGGCGTCGGCCACAAACTGAATAAACAGCCCGTTGCCCGCATCCCCTTTGTGCAATTGCCCCGTGGAATGGAGAAAACGGGGGCCATAGCCAATGGTCACGGCCGTGTGGGTTGTGTCGCGCAGATAGGTTTGCAAGCTGTGCAGGGCGGCCGTCGTTTCTGCCGTCGGGGTCACATACGCTTGCAGGGCAATGTAGGAGCCAGTCGTCACTTGCGCCAAGAATTTCTGCAACTCAGCAGGGGTGGCGGGTGATGTTTCCGCTGGCGGAATGGCGCCGCTCTCTTCATATAGAGTGATCATCTTGCGGGCGGCGATTTTGGCCTCTTCGACATTGGGTTGGTCAAAGGGCTGAATATCGAGCAAATGCCCGGCCACGGCCGTGGCTAACTCCCACAGCAAAAATTGACCCCCAAGGTCATACCTATCGCTCAAAGCGACCTGCACCACAGGATGCCCCGCCGCTTCGAGCTTGGTCAACAAGTCAGCGGCAGGCGCGTCGTTGCCCAACTTAAACTGCACAAACAGGCGGTCATGCCCATAAACCTCGGCCGTGCCGTATGGCTCGCGCACCACGGGCAAAATGCCGTGCCCCTCTTTGCCCACGCTTTCAGCAATCAACTGTTCACTCCAATCACCAAAACTCTGAAGCGCGTCAGGCAGGAAAAAGGTCAGCTTATCTCGCCCAACTTTGGCTAATTCCCCCATAATCGCCCCAATTTCGGCCGCCCATTCCGCACGAGATTGCATCGCTTGGGCACTCTCCAGCAAGCGGCGCACATCGGCCCCAACCAGCGCGGCGGGAACCAGCCCAAAGTGAGACAGCACCGAGTAACGGCCACCAATGTTAGGGTCATTGATAAAAGTGCGGCGGAAACCGTACTTTTCGGCTAGCGTGACCAGCTTACTGCCGGGGTCGGTAATCGCCACAAACTGTTGCCCCGCTTTATCCGCGCCCAAGGCGGCGGCGGTTACGTTGTAAAAATGCTTAAAAAAAGAATGCGTCTCGGCCGTGCCGCCTGATTTGGTGGCGACAATAAATAAGGTTTTGGCGGGGTCAATGAGTTCGGTCAGGGCGGCGACCGCGCCGGGATCGGTGCTGTCCAGCACGCTCAGATTAAGACCGTCGCTTTGGGGGCCAAAAACGAAGCTAAATAGCTCGGGGGCAAGGCTGGAACCGCCCATGCCAAGGAGCAACACGTCGGTGAAACCCGCCTTTTTTATCTCGGCCGCAAAGGTGGTCAGGTCGTCAACCTCTTTGAGCATAGCCGTGGGGCTGTCTAACCAGCCCAGTCGGTTGCTGATTTCGGTGGGGTCTTCGCGCCAGACGGTGTGGTCTTTATCCCAGATGCGGCGCATGATGTTGTTGTTTTTTAGCTGGGTCAGGGCATCAACCACGGCCGTGTGGTATTGCCCTAAATTGGTTCTGACATAAACTTGGTTACTCATTGATTTATCAACCTCCATGTGGTCTAAATGCTACTCTGTCGGGCGGTCAGGGCCTCAGTCGATTGTCACCTATTGACTGACTGACTCGCTGACCTGCCTAAATAATAACCTGAATGAACGTAAATCGTTAGCAGATGGTATCTTCTCAACTATCCATGATAGAAACTCCGGGCACTTAATTGGAAGTGCCCGGAGAGGTGGGTATGTTATAATTGGGCTTCATTATGCTTATGTTAACAATAACACCTGCGCTATGGGCGGAAATGGTCGGGCATGTGCAAAGCGTTTACCCGCAGGAGGGGTGTGGCTTTTTAGGCGGGGTACACGGCCGTGGGCAACAGGTGTATCCCATCACCAACCAGCACCACAGTTCTACCACCTTCTTAATGAACCCCGTCGAGCAACTGCAAGCATGGTACGCTCTGCATCGTGCGGGGCAAACCCTGCTAGCCATTTATCACTCACACCCCCACATGGCCGCCTACCCCTCACCCAGCGACCTAGCCAACCACACCTATCCCGATGTCCTGCAAATTATCATCTCGCTGGCGATCTTTGACCAGCCCCAAGCGCGTGCTTTTCGGCTAACACCCACCATGCAGGAAGTGACTCTACAGCTCACTATGACATCTAAATGAGCAGGTCAGCCGTAGCTTGAGTGAAAAGTGAAAAGCAAGAAGTAAAAAGTGGTTTGCGCTTTAGCCAAGGGGTGTCAGACAGACGCACCTTCTCACTTTTAACTTCTTACTCCGTTTACAGCGGTGGCTTAATGACCTTGACTCACCGACTACTTCCCCACTGAGGCAAATAAATGAACGTTCTAACCTTACTGCTCGCGGTGGCGATTGGCTACCTTTTCGGAGCCATTCCCTCTGGTCAAATTTATGTCAAACTGTTCACTGGTCAAGACCTGCAACAAGTCGGAAGCGGCCGTGTCAGCGGGACGAATTCCATGCGGGCGGCCGGCTGGAAAGTCGGCGTCCTGACCGCGCTAACCGATGTCTTCAAAGGAGCCTTGGCTTTATGGCTTGTCACCAATTTGCTGGGTGGCCTAACCACGGCCGTGTTTCTGCCCTGGGTACAAGCTACCGCCGGGATTTTAATCGTCATCGGTCATAATTGGTCCATCTTTCTGCGCTTCGGCGGCGGAGCGGGCACAACCCCCAACGTCGGCTGGGCCAGCTACCTCTGGTGGCCGATATTTCCGCTTGGCTTCCTCGTCATGTTCGTGGCCGTGACCTTCATCGGCTATGCGTCGGTTGGCTCCACCCTGCTAGCCTTGGCTGTGCCCGTGGCCTTTGGCTGGCTCTATTTTAGCGGCTCCGAACTGGTTCCCCTCTCGCCCGCTTATCTCATTGCTAGCCTCATTACGGCTGGCCTAATCATGTTCTCGCTACGCGAAAACTACACCCGCTTAGCGCAAGGAAACGAGCGCGTGGTTGGTTTACGAGCGAAATATGGGAAAAAGCTAGAAGTGGAAAGTGAAAAGTGAGAAGTCGGGCACTTCTCACTTTTTACTTCTTACTTCATTGCTTTGCACTTCATCATCCACGCAAGGCTGGGGGCAAATGGGCGTTGCAAGGCGGGCTGAGCAGGAGCTGTTGGTTAAGCTGATAGCCGGTGACCACGGCCGTGTTGGGCATCCGAAACGAGCGGAAAAAGGTGTGACACGCCCGCTTACTGGACTGCGCTCGCGCCAAATCCTGCATCAACCAGACCCAATAAACCAACTGCAAGAAACGGCCGTGGGTAAACACCACAATTTGCTCCGCTGAATGGCTCTGCAAGCGGGTCAAAAAATCAGACACCCGCTCCAACCCCACCACAAAACTCTCCGCTCCCGGCCCATCCACAAAATCAGGATCCGCTTCTGCCCAAAAATCTTGCACCCACGGCCGCCGCTCCGGCGCTCGCGTTTGGTGGTATCGGGCGGGAGCCAAGCCCGAAAACTCATGCACCGGCCATGTTTCGACGGGCGCGGCTGGGAACCGTCCACAAAAGGGCGCGGCCGACTGTTGGGCACGCACATAGGGGGAAACGACGATTAGATCCGGCACGGCCGTGAAATGTGCCGCAAAATGTGCGGCCTGCTGTTCACCCAACGGCGTCAGCGGCGTAGATTGCTCATCCACCGTTAGCTCCCCCGCATTTGAACTGCTTTGTCCATGTCTAACCAACCAGCAAATTTGCATAAAATTATCTCTCCGTTGTTTGACTCGTAGCCCTTCAGTTAGTCAGCCAGCCATACAGTAACACACTCCCCTTCGCTCTTCCTCGCTGATGCCCTTTATCGCCCGCCTCTAGGTAAAAAACCTGCACTATTCTCTCATAAATCCTTGCATCACAGCCCAAGCAATGTTATATTCTTCAGCCGTTCCCGCGCTATGTGGGGAAATATTTACGGCTGTACATTCCCAGCAATTAATGACAAAACAAGATAATTTTGGACGGCAAAGCCAACTGTAATCATTGACTGGCTAGTCGGCCGTGACTGTGTGGAGAATCGAGATGTCTGACTTACTGCTAAAAACGTTTGATCGTCCAGCAAATGAAAATATGACCAGCATCGAAGTTGGTGATAACGTGGTTGTTTATGTGCGCGTCGTCGAAGGAACCCGCGAGCGGGTGCAGATGATTCGCGGCACCATTATTAGCATCAAAGGTGGCGGCGTCAAGCAACGCTTTACCGTGCGCCGCATTGCTTCTAACGGGGTTGGCGTGGAGTTATCCTTCCTGACGCACTCCCCGCGCATCGAAAAGTTAGAAGTACAGCGCCACGGCTATGTGCGCCGCGCCAAGCTGTATTATTTGCGCAACCGCACAGGCAAGGCGGCACGTCTGCGCGAACGCCGCGTTTACTAAACAGAGGCGTTTTTTCGGCTTCTGTTCCGCCTGTTAAACGCTATTGACACGGCCGTGTCACCTAAGGGTGGAGGCGTTTCTCTTCAACTAAGAGAAAAGCTTCCGCCCTTTTTGCGTATCTACCCGCTGTTAGCTATCATTCGCAACCAATTAGCAAGGGACAAGGGCAAGGGGCAAGGAGCATATAACAGGCCCCCATTCTTAACCAGCAGACCTTTTACTCATTGCTCATTATTCATTATTCATTGATAAAGGAGATTCGTTATGCGTCAACGCCCCCTTATTGGTTGCACCACCTATCGCAAAGAAGCGGTCATTGGGTATCCCATTGATATTGACGGCCTCATGCCCACCTATTCCAACGCCATCGTCGCCGCTGGTGGGTTGCCCGTACTCATCCCCCAATCGCTGAGCACCGCCGAGCTAGACCTTCTGCTCAATGAGGTAGATGGCTTGCTCATTCCTGGCGGTGGCGACATCGAGCCAAGCCGTTATGCGGGGCAGGGGCATGACAAAATCTATGGCGTAGACCCTACCCGGGATGAGATTGAGCTATTTTTAGCGCGGGAAGCGGTGGCACGGGACAAGCCCATTCTGGCAATTTGTCGGGGGCATCAAATCATGAATGTAGCCCAAGGGGGCACGCTATGGGAGGATGTGTTAGACATGATGCCCGGCGCGGAGCGGCACGCTTATTTTATCGGTTACGACCGGCACCGCATTTCGCACGATGTGCGCATTTGCGAAAGCTCCCGCCTAGCGGATATTTTCCAGAGTGACCAGCAGTCGGTCAACAGTTTGCACCACCAAGGTATTAAGCGGCTGGGAGCTAGTCTGACGCCCGTGGCGTATGCGCCGGATGGCCTTATTGAAGGCATCGAGATTCAAGATCATCGCTTTGCCGTCGGCGTGCAGTGGCATCCTGAAGAGTTGTGTGGTCGTCAGCCAGGTGCAACCGCTTTATTCAAGGCGTTTGTGGCGGCCTGTTTATAGATAACAATAGGGTGCGAGGGGCGAGGGGCGACGGTTTCGGTACCTACTCCCGCGTCTTGTGTCCTGCGCACCGCGCACTTTTTAATGACGATTGGCGTGTTTGATTCGGGGGTGGGTGGCCTATCCGTATTGCGGGCGATGCGGGCCGAGTTGCCTTTTGCGCCGCTCCTGTATGTGGCGGACCAAGCGCATGTGCCGTATGGCACACGGCCGTGGGCCGACATCCAATTTCTGAGCGACCAGATTACCCGCTTCCTGCTCGACCAAGGCGCGAAACTAATTGTGGTGGCGTGCAACACGGCTACGGCCGCCGCTCTAACCTATTTACGCGAGACATACCCCGATGTCTCTTTTGTGGGCATGGAGCCAGCCATCAAGCCCGCTGTACGACAAACCAAGACGGGTATTGTGGGCGTTCTGGCCACGGCCAACACCTTTCAGAGCCAGCGGTATGCGAGCCTGCTCAAACGATTCGCCCAAGATGTGACCCTGTTGGAAAATCCTTGCCTTGGTCTGGTGTCGCTGATTGAGCAGGGTAAGGTGAACACGGCCGTGACCCGCGCCTTGCTGACCGACATCCTGCGCCCCATGCTGGCGCAAAACGTGGATACCCTAATTCTCGGCTGTACCCATTACCCGTTTGTCCAACCCCTGCTAGCTGAATTGGCTGGCCCAAATGTGACCATTATTGACCCGTCCACGGCCGTGGCGCGTCAAGTCGCCCGTCTTTATTCACCCATCTCCCCCGACCCTTCTCCTCAGCAAATCAAATTTTTTACCACGGGTTCACCCACGCACCTCCAGCAAGCCCTGCACAACCTGCTCGGCTGGACAGCGCCAAGCGTCACCCATCTCCCGATACGCCTCACGCCCTAACAGGCGCATCCGCCCCTCGCTACAAAATGGTATAATCTACCTCATGAGAAGGAATGCCCAACGTTGGCGCGCCCTAAACGCTCGCCTGAGCCGCGAAATGACCATCTGGCTCGTCACCGTACGCCCCGATGACAGCCCTCAACTTTTTCCGACATGGTTTGTGTGGCTCGAGGAAAAGTTGTATTTTGTGTTGAACGGCGCGGGCGAGCAGTTCGAAAGCTTGCGGCTCAACCAAAAAGTGGCCGTCTCCTTGCCTGATGCGGACCAAGGCATTGTTATCGAAGGGGAAGCACACACCAGCGACCGGCAAACAATCGAAGTTTTGGCCGACTATTTCTACAATAAATATGAGTTCGATTTTACGCAGGACAAAGAGATAAGGTGGCGGCTTATCGAGGTCACGCCCGTGCAGATTTTAGCGTGGGGGGATGGCTACGACGAAGAAGGATTACAACTTCTGTAACACCCTTGCCCTCGTAGTAACGACTTTAGCCGTTTTTACTCGAGAACAAAACAAGCAATCAGCTTTTTTTGGCAAGCTCCAGCCCTGTATTAGCACTCTGTTTGCTACACTGCTAAAAAGCGTATCATCTTACACCCTTCCAACTTTTACCGCCTAAGATTAGTGAGTTGGCAAAAAGCCAGCCTGTGATCATGGCGACCTCCGCCGTTGATGACCTGAGAAAAAAACGGCTAAAGCCGTTACTACAAGCAGAAACAAAACAACAAGGATTAAAAACCATGAGATTCGACCGTTTTACAGAACGCGCCCAAGATGCGGCGGCTCGCGCTTACCAAATTGTCCAGCGGTTTAGTCATAGTCAAGTAGACACCGAACATTTGCTACTCGCTCTACTCGAGCAAAACGAGGGGGCAGTTGCCCAGATTCTGGACTACCTAACCGTCGATGCGCAGGCTATGTCCGACCGCGTTGACCAAGCCCTGAGCAGTTCCCCCAAAATGAACGTCTACGGCGGCGGCGTGGGGCAAGTCTTTTACACCCCGCGCATCCGCACCGTGCTGGAGTTAGCCCAAAGCGAAGCGACCCAGATGAAAGATGAATTTATCTCGACCGAGCATATTTTGCTGGCGATTATGAGCGAGCGTAACACGCCCTCAGCGCGGATTACGCAAGAGTTTGGGCTGACCCGCGAGCGCATTATGGAAGCGATGGAGCATTTGCGCGGCGGGCGGCGCGTCACGGAGCGTCAATCAGAAACGCGCTACCGTACCCTTGAAAAATACAGCCGCGACCTGACTGCGCTGGCTAAAGAGGGGCGACTTGACCCCGTTATCGGCCGTGATGATGAGATCTTGCGCGTGGTGCAGGTGCTAAGTCGCCGCACCAAAAATAACCCCGTCCTAATTGGGGAAGCGGGCGTGGGCAAGACGGCCATTGTTGAAGGGCTGGCGCAAAAAATCGTGACCAACGATGTGCCTGAAAACCTACTCAACAAGTCAGTTATGTCGCTTGACTTAGGAGCAATGATTGCCGGAAGCCGTTTTCGCGGCGAATTTGAAGAGCGACTGAAAGCGGCCGTGGAAGAGGTGCAAAACGCCAATGGGGAGATTATTCTCTTCATTGATGAGCTACACACGGTCGTGGGGGCAGGCGCGGCACAGGGGGCGATGGACGCCAGCAACATGCTCAAACCCGCTTTGGCGCGGGGGGAACTGCAATGTGTGGGCGCCACCACGATGGATGAATATCGGCAATACATCGAGAAAGATAGTGCCCTCGAACGTCGGTTTGCCCCCGTTTTTGTAGATGAACCAACCGTGGAAGATACGATTTTGATGCTTCATGGCCTGCGTGACCGGTACGAAGCGCATCACAAAATATCGTATGCGCCGGACGCGTTGGAAGCGGCGGCGCGGCTATCGGCGCGTTATGTGACGGATAGACGCTTGCCAGACAAGGCGATTGACCTGATGGACGAAGCGGCGGCCAAGTTGCGGGTGGCGTTGCACACCCTCTCGCCGGGGCTAAAAGAGTTGAAGCAAACGCTGGATAAATTAACGGCGGAAGAGGAAGAGGCGCACACGGTGCGGGATTATGAACGCGCGGCCGTGAAGCGAGCGGAGCGGATACGTGTCGAGCAGGAATTTGGCGAGGCGCGTTCAAAATGGCAACAGGAAAACGCGCTGGACGAGATTGTCAGCAAGGATGATATTGCCAAGGTAGTGGCCGAATGGACAGGCATTCCCGTGACGCAAATGCTCGAGACAGAAGCGGAACGCCTCTTAACGATGGAAACCCGCCTGCACGAACGCATTGTGGGTCAACATCGCGCCATCGAAGCCCTATCGGACGCGATTCGGCGCAGTCGCTCGGGTTTAAGTGACCCACGTCGCCCCATTGGCTCGTTTATCTTTTTGGGTAGCTCGGGCGTAGGCAAAACAGAATTGGCGAAAGCGTTGGCTGAATTTATGTTTGGCGATGAGGACGCGCTGATTCGGGTGGACATGAGTGAATATCGGGAGCAACATACGGTGAGCCGTTTGTTTGGCGCACCTCCTGGCTATATTGGTTATGAAGAAGGGGGTCAACTGACAGAGCAAGTGCGCCGACGGCCCTATAGCGTGGTGCTGTTTGATGAGATTGAGAAGGCGCATCCAGACGTGTGGAATGCGCTATTGCAATTGCTGGATGATGGCCGGCTGACGGATGGTCAGGGACGGGTCATTAATTTCCGCAATGCGGTGATTGTGATGACGAGTAATGTGGGCACGTCGTTTGTGAAGCGGTCGGGGGCGTTGGGCTTTGCGGGGATGCGGAATGGGGATGAGGGGCAGAGTAAGCAGATTGAAGAGGCTCTGAAAAAGACGTTCCGGCCGGAATTTATTAACCGGATTGATGAGATTATCATTTTTGAACCGCTATCTGAAGATGAGGTGGTGGAGATTGTTGGGTTGCAGATGCAGGAAGTGGTGAAGCGTCTGACAGAGCAAGGGGGCTTGCAGATTGAACTGACGGCGGGGGCGAAGAAGTGGCTGGCGCAACAGGGGTATGATGAGGATTTTGGCGCACGGCCGTTGAAGCGGGCGATTCAACGTTTTGTAGAGAGTCCACTGTCGGTGAGTTTGTTGAGGGGTGAGTTTGTGGTGGGAGATAGGGTGTTGGTGGATGTAGGTGAAGGTGGGTTGGTGTTTGAGAAGTTGCCGGGGGGGGTGTTGCCAGTGGAGGTGCTGGTGGGTGACACGGCCGTGGTTTAGAAAAGTGCTGAGCGATGAGAAGCAAAAAAGCCTCGGTCAGAAATGACCGAGGCTTTTTTGCTATCACCTTATCTTTGCGCAAACAGAGCGCATTTCTGTATTGGTCACAAATTGCTCATACAAACAATCCTGACTCGGCACGG
>JBGTIZ010000244.1:0-6363 GCA_041745395.1 Promineifilaceae bacterium (SeqCode)
CCCAAACGAAAAAAACACCCTTATGACAGGCGAGCCGCCGTAGGCGGCGAGGTGTGCCGAGACAGGATTTTTTGTGTGAGTAATTTGTGACCAATACACTTTTCGCGCCTTTGCGATAGATTTAAGCTTTTTGCAGGAGACTCATGGCTCATTGCACCTTAAACTGGTATCGGAGGCGTAACCTATCATGGACGAAAAAAGGCGGTTTGTCGGCCGTTGCCCCGAGTGTGATTGTCGAATTGGTTTTGACGAAAAGCCAGAGATTGGTTTGTTAATGGTTTGCCCTGAGTGCCACACGCAAATTGAGATTGTACAAGAGTGGCCGTTAAAGTTTGACTGGGCGTTTATCGAGAGTTTTGAGGAACGCTCTTGGATGCGTGATTATTGAGCTATAACGAGGAAAATAATGAACATCAAGCCCAAAAATATTGCGATGTGCCCCGAGTGTGGGGCTGAGGTGCGGTTTCGCAAAGTGCCTTATCTGCACCAAACAAAAATATGTGCCGAGTGTGGTGTTGAACTGAAAGTTACCAATAAAAATCCGATTGAAGTAGACGTCGTTTTTTCAACGGACTTGGTGTATGAAGAGGATGAGGATGTGTATGATGAAGCGTATGAAAGCAGTCACATTTACCAAAATGATGGCGGTAAAAACGCTTATTGGTCATAATTAGAGAGTATTTCAATCGGTCAGTTGGTTAATCAGCTCCACGCTGTGACAAGCAACAAAAGGGCAACCCACAATTAATTTTGAAGCGGCACGCATGGTCTTACTTGTCCACAGAGTAAGGCCATGCGTGCCCTTTTTGATGCTATGGAGAAAAGCAACAATGATTCCTAAGGTAAGCTATGTGACCCCCCAAGGCCTGGATCGGCTGGAAAAACAGCTTGTCCGCCTCCGTGCGGAGAAATATCATCCTCTGCTGGAGCAGTTACGGGATGTAAGCGAAGGGGGGTACACGATTGATAATACGGAGATGATTACCTTGCAGGCGCAGTTAGAGATGTTAGAATCGCAAATTATTACGCTGGAGGATACGATTCGTAACGCGCAATTGATAGAGGCGCATCATAACACGGCCGTGGTCACGCTCGGCAGTACAGTCACCGTCCAAGAAGACGGCTACGACCCCGAACAATTCGTCATTGTCGGCGCCGCCGAAGCCGACCCCGACGCCGGCTACATCTCCAACGAATCTCCCCTCGGGCGCATGTTGCTCGGCCAAGCCGTCGGCGCCGACCTCAAAATCATGTCTCCCGACGGCCTCATCACCTACAAACTCCTCGAAATCAAGTAAAAAAGTCACGAGCGATGAGCGATGAGTGGGCTTCGGCAAGCTCAGCCCGCGTCGGTAGGCGACGCTACTCAGCACTCGTTACTCATCGCTCAGCACCCAAAACTCTCTTATGCCACATACTATTTCTGACTTCCGCCTGATACAACCCGGCCAATTCGAGCCATCTGAACATTGGTATCCCAAAGCGTTAAACGCCCAGATACATCCCCTCACCCACTTCTTTCTCACCCTCAGTCAAGAGCGCATTATCAAACGGTACTGCCACCTGCGCCCGACCGTCAACCCTGCCCAGCTAGCCAGCCTGCTCGAGTACCAGCCCCGCTACTTTGTGTGGGCGGGGGCAGATTTACTCCAAGTCACCTCGGCGGGGGGCAAGCGACAAATGCTGGTGGTCGAGACCAACTCCTGCCCCTCGGGGCAAAAGTCGATGCCCCTGCTCAACGAAGCCAAAGAACAGGGCGGATATCGGCAACTTATGGAACATACTTTTAAGCCCCGTCTGCTGGGCAAGCGCAACTTGCCCCAAGGGGAATTGGCCGTCCTGTATGACAAAAACCCGATGGAAGCGACGGGCTACGCGGCGGCGATGGCCGACACCTTTCAGGAGCCGGTCTGGCTGGTTCCCGCACCCGATGAAGACGCCCCCCTTCGTTTTGAAGAGCAAGTTCTACAAATCAGAGACCCCAATTCAGGGGAGTGGCGACCTATTCGCGCCGCGTTTCGGTATGTGACCCAACGGCCGTGGAACCGCCTGCCTATCAAAACCAAAAGCTACATTTTCAACCCCGTCATCGCCTGCCTAGCGGGTGGGCGCAACAAAATGATGGCCGCCAAAGCGTATGATTTCCTCAACGCCGACCTGGCCAATTCGGGCCTGAAGATTATTACGCCCGAGACCATTTGGGATGTGAGCAAAGCAGAAATTCCGCTGTGGGTGCATCGGCTGGGGGGACAAGCGGTGGTCAAAGTGCCGTACAGCAATGCAGGACAGGGCGTTTTTACCATTGTCAACACGGCCGAGTTAGACGCCTTTATGGCTCAGGATTTCCACTACAATCGCTTCATCGTGCAAAGTCTGATTGGCAACTACAACTGGAGTTCCACGGGCACCACGGGCAAGCTATACCACATCGGCACCGTGCCCAATTTGCGCGGGCGCAGTTACGTAGCCGACGTGCGGCTCATGATTCAGGCCACGGCCAGCGGCTTGCGGCCGCTGGCCTGCTATGCGCGGCGAGCGGCTCAGCCGCTGGTGGACGAGCTAAGCGAGGGGAGCGATTCATGGGCGATGCTGGGCACAAATCTGAGCTACACCACGGCCGTGGGCGAATGGGGAACCGACACCAATCGGCTTCTGCTCATGGATCATCGGGACTTTAACAAGCTGGGCCTCGGCCTAGATGACCTCATCGAAGGGTACGTGCAAACCGTCTTAGCCACGGTCGCCATTGACCGCATGGCGATTCAGCTTATGTCCCAAAAGGGAACCTTGCGCACCAGATTGTTCCGCTCGCTTAACGACGACCCAGCCTTGCTCAATGAGATTATGTAGAAAAGTGCTGAGCATACTGAAAAAAGGCAGGGGGAAGAAGGAAGAAAAAGAGCGGGCCTTTTCGAGAAAATCTCCGCGCTCTCCATGCCTTCCGCCTGAAAGACTGAAAAACTGACCAGCTCAAAGACTGGAAAAACAACCATGCCCTCCATTCCCACCATCCACAACCTTCAAGTCGCTTCCCTCCCACCAGGACATCACCGCTTCTGGCTGACGCTCGTTTCTGATGGGCTGAGCCGCTCGGTTCAAATCCCTCTGCTGGTAAGCAAGGGGCAAAAGGAGGGGCCAGTGTTGGGTATCACGGCCGTGGTTCACGGCAACGAACTCAACGGCTTGGCCGCCATTCGTCAGCTATTCCAGCAACTCGACCTGAGCCAACTGCGCGGCACGGTTGTCGGCGTGCCCGTCGCCAACACGCCTGGGTTTCTGCGCGGTACGCGCCGCTTTAGCGATGATATGGACTTAAACAGGGTGATGCCCGGCGCGGAAGATGGCTATGAGAGTCAAGTGTATGCCGCCCGCTTGCTCAACCGCGTGGTCAATCAGTTTGATTATCTGCTCGATTTGCACACGGCTAGCTTTGGGCGCATCAACAGCTTTTATGTGCGGGCTAATCTAAACGACCCGACCACGGCCGTGTTAGCTCACCTGCAAAACGCCGACATTATTCTCCACAAAGAGCTAGACGGCACGCTCCGCAGTGCCGCCGCCGAACTCGGCATTTACGCCATTACCATCGAAATGGGCAACCCGTATCGCTTCCAGCGAAGCATGGTGCAAGCGGCCGTGGGCGGCTTGCGCAACGTGCTGATTCACTTCGGCCTAACGCCTGGCGAAATCACCCCGCCCGACCCCACCGCGCCGCCCGTGGTGTGCGACCGTTCCTACTGGCTTTACACTGAACAAGGTGGTATTTTGGAGGTGTATCCCAGCCTGACCACGCGGGTCGCGGCAGGGGAACCCGTCGCCCGCCTGAGCAACGTTTTTGGCGATGTGCTTCAGGAGTACACCGCCCCCGAGAGCGGCATTGTCATTGGCCGCAGTATCAACCCCGTGAACCAGACGGGCGGCAGAATTCTCCATTTAGGCCTTATCAGTGCTGAGTAACGAGCGATGAGCGACCGACTGACAAACCTCCTATGAGCAATCTAAATCCGAATCTTCTGAGTAGTGAAATGGCGCGAGTGATGACCACGGCCGTGGGCAAAATGAAGCCGTTCAACAAAAAACTACTCACCCCCCAACTCCTTCTGCTCACCATGCTCGAAGACAAGCAGAGCAGTGCCTATCAAGCCTTGCATCAGCTCAGCCAGCAGAAAAAAATGAGCCTGAGCGAGCTACAGCAACGCGCCGAAACGATGGCCAAATTCAGCGACGGACGCGACGCCCATTTCATGTTTACCAATGATTTCGGGCAAGAAACCCCCCTCGCTGACGAGATGCTGGTCGTGCTGGACGAGGCGCGAAGCCTGGCCCAATCGCGCAACGAGAGCAAAATCAGCTCCGCCCATGCCCTCGCCATCATGACCACCATTAAAGTAACCACGGCCGGGGTACTGCAAAAAATCGGGGTCACCCAAGCCGACGTACTTGCCCAACTCGACAACATGAATTTGCTGGGCAACACGCCCATCATTCATGATTTTGTGCAAGAGGCACGAGAGGGCAAAGCCCTGCCGCTTTATCAACGAGACGCGCTTTTGCAAAGCCTGCTTAGCCTGCTGGGGCTATCGACTCGCGCCAACGTGATTTTGGTCGGGCCAGAAGGTGTGGGCAAAAAGTCGCTCGTCCTGAGCTTGGCGCAATGGCTGGCCGAAAAGGAGGACGCCACGATTCGTTCGGTGGTTATGCTCAACGAAATAGCTCTGCTAGAAGACCCGCTCAAGGCGATGCGCACGGGGTTGCGCCGCGCCGCCGGGGGCGTCTTGCTTGTGCCTCGGGTTAACCGGTTTTTTGGGGGGCGACTGCGGGCGCAGTTTCCTGAGCATGTGTGCCGTGATTTGTACAAAGCGATGCTGGGGGATGAGGTCTCGGTGGTGGGCACGGCCGTGTTAGCCGATTATGAGCTAATAGCGAGCGAAGATGTCGTGCGCCAAGCTAGCCAGCGGCTCGATGTACCCCCCGCCACGCGGGAAGAAGCACGGGCGATGCTTGCCCTGCACCATGTGCGGCTAGCCCAGACCTATGAGCTAGAGATTGACGTGGCGGCCTTGGACACGGCCGTGTCGCTGGCTGACCAATACATCAAAAACATGACCCTGCCCGCCAGCGCGATTCACCTCATGGAGCGCGCCTGCGCCGAAGTCAGCCTCGCCGCCCAAGGCGTCATCCACACCCAGCACGATGGCATCGTAGACGCGGCTGATGTCACCCTCGCCGCCAGCACCCTCACCAAAATCCCTTTGCAAAAATTAGACAGCGATGACAAAAATCGCTATGCGAATATGGTCGACCATATTCGCCAGCGGCTCATTGGCCAAGAAGAAGCGGTTCTGGCTATTAGCCGCGCCGTCAAAATCGCCCGCGTCGGCCTGCGTGACCCCAAACGGCCGATTGGCTCCTTCCTCTTTCTGGGGCCGAGCGGCGTGGGCAAATCTGAATTAGCCAAAGCGCTGGCCGAATTTATGTTTGGCTCCGAAGACCAGATGATTACGCTGGATATGAGCGAATATCAGGAGGAGGCCAGCCTCAATCGTCTGATTGGTGCGCCTCCCGGTTATGTCGGCTTCCAGAGTGGCGGCCAGTTGACCAATTATGTGCGAGATAATCCGTATACGATTGTGCTGTTTGATGAGGTGGAAAAGGCCCACGGCCGTGTGTTCGACGTTTTGCTCCAGGTGATGGACGAAGGGCGACTAACTGACGGGCAAGGACGCACCACGACTTTTAGCGAAACGGTGGTAATCATGACCAGCAACCTCGGCTCGCGCCACATGCTCACCCCCACCATTGGCGAGAGCCAGCGGGAGCAGGTCATGGCCGACGTGCATAGCTTCTTCCGGCCCGAATTCCTCAATCGGATAGACGATATTATCCTCTTCCATCAGCTCAACCCTGACCAATTAGCCCTTATTTTGGATTTGATGCTCAACAAAGAGCACAAATTGGCGGCCAGCCAAAACCTAGAGCTAGCCCTGACCCCCAACGCCAAAGCGTGGCTCTTGGCTCAAAACACACAGCCCGAGTTCGGCGCACGGCCGTTGCGGCGCATCATCAGCCGTTACTTGCGCGAACCGCTGGTTGACCACCTTCTCGAAGCAGGTGTCGCCAATCAGGGCGCGGCCATCTTAATAGACGCCCCCACCGAGCCAAATGCCGAAGCGTTGCTGTTTGAAATTGTGCCGAAGTAAGTAGGGTTTTGAATGGTGTCACGTCAGCAATTCCCGTAGCTAACGAATTTTCCGCATAAATTAAAGAAATGATGGTGTTGTTTTCAGCAATTTTGGTTTCCTCAAAGAGAAAACGAAGCCATAAAATAGACCCAAAATCGGCTTGTTACTACCTATAGGCAGG
>JBGTIZ010000245.1:0-14241 GCA_041745395.1 Promineifilaceae bacterium (SeqCode)
GGCGGGCGAGCCATGCCCCAATTCGCCCAAGTAGACCCCGCCGACATGATCACCGTCCAGCAACCCGACGGCCGCCTCACCAACTACCCCCCCAGCAGTCACTGGGACGACTGGGTCGAATGGGACGGCAAAAAATGGCCGCGTCGCGTCGCCCGCCGCTACATGCTCATCCCCACCGTCTGCTTCAACTGCGAAAGCGCCTGCGGCCTGCTGGCCTACGTAGACAAAGAAACCCTCGAAATCAAAAAATTTGAGGGCAACCCCGTCCACCCCGGCAGTCGCGGCCGAAACTGCGCCAAAGGCCCCGCCACCCACAACCAAATCTACGACCCCGAGCGCATTTTGTACCCGCTCAAGCGCGTCGGCGAACGGGGCGCAGGGCAGTGGAAGCGCATCAGTTGGGAAGAAGCCCTGACCGAAATTTCGGCCAAAATGCGGGAGAGCCGCCAAAAACGGCTCGACGGCATCATGTATCATGTTGGCCGACCCGGCGAAGATGGCTTCACCAACCGCTGTATTCAGGCGTGGGGCGTAGACGGCCATAATAGCCATACCAACATCTGCTCCGCTGGGGCGCGGACGGGCTACTACCTCTGGGGCGCATTCGACCGGCCCAGCCCTGACTATGCCCGCGCCCGCGCCATTTTGCTCATCTCCAGCAATCTGGAAACGGGACATTATTTTAATCCCCACGCCCAACGCATCATCGAGGGCAAGATGGACGGAGCCAAAATCATCACCTTTGACCCCCGCCTTAGCAACACAGCCAGCATGAGCGACGTGTGGCTCCCCACCTGGCCCGGCAGTGAAACGGCCGTGCTTCTCGCCATCGCCAACCACCTCATCCAAACGGGAACCTACAATAAAGAGTACGTGCGCCGCTGGGTCAATTGGGAAGAAACGCTTGAGGCAATTGTCAATGGTCAATTGACAATTGACAATGAACAATTGGCGGGTGAAATTAAGGGTAGTTCTCAATTTGAGTATGCGCAGTTTGAGGCGGTGCTGAAAGATTTGTATGGGCAGTTTACTTTTGAGTATGCCGCTGAAGAGAGCCAAGTGCCCGTGGAGCGCATTCGGGAAGCGGCCGAAATCGTGGCCCATTGTGATGGCCGTTTGGCGACCCATACGTGGCGCAGTGCCAGCATCGGCAATTTGGGCGGCTGGCAGGTTGCCCGCGCCCTGTTCTTTCTGAACGTGCTGACGGGAAGCATCGGCACACGCGGCGGCACATCCGCCAACAGTTGGAACAAATTTGTGCCCGCACCGTTCAAAAAGCCGCCCGCCTTCAATGCGTGGAACAAATTACACCTGCCCGATGAATGGCCGCTGGCGCATTATGAGATGAGCTTCCTTCTGCCCCACTTTCTCGAGGAAGACCGGGGCGACATAGACGTCTATTTCACCCGTGTCTATAACCCGATGTGGATTAACCCTGACGGCTTTATGTGGCTGAAGGCGTTGCGCGACGAGGAAAAGATGAAGTGCCACGTCGCCCTGACCCCCACTTGGAACGAGAGCGCGTGGTTTGCCGACTATGTTCTGCCTATGGGGCACAGTGGCGAGCGGCACGACCTGATGAGCCAAGAGACGCACGCGGGGCAATGGATAGCGTTCCGCCAGCCTGTGCGGCGCGTCGCCTTGGAAAAACTCGGCCAGCCCGTGCGCTTTACGTATGAGGCGAATCCCGGTGAGGTGTGGGAGGAAAATGAGTGGTGGCTGGAGATTTCAGCGCGGATGGATCCTGATGGGTCGCTGGGCATTCGGGAACAGTTTGAAAGCCCGTATCGGCCGGGGGAAATCATCACGGTGGACGAGTATTACCAATGGATTTTTGAGAACAGCGTGCCCGGTTTGCCTGAAAAAGCGGCCGCCGAAGGGCTGGCTCCATTGGCGTTCATGCGCAAATATGGGGCGTTTGAGGTGGTGCGGGATAATTTTGTGCCGTATGAAGCAGAAATACCCGAAGCGGATAAAGTGCCGCTCAACGGGCAGTTTACGGTAGATAAGCAAAGCCGCATCTTAAAGAATGGGCAAACCGTGGGGCTGATGGTGGATGAGCAGGCGAAGGTGGGCTTTGGCACGCCGAGCAGAAAGCTGGAATTCTTCAGCCCGACGATGTATGAATGGGGCTGGCCAGAGCGGGAATGTACGATTCCGTGGCCGCTGAAGAGCCATGTCCATCCTGATAACATTGACCGAAGCAAGGACGAGATGCTTTTACTCCCCAATTTCCGCTTGCCGACCCTGATTCATACGCGAAGCGCAAACGCCAAATGGCTGTATGAAATCAGCCACAAAAACCCCGTCTGGATGCACCCCGAGGATGCGACACGGCTAGAGGTCGTTTCGGGTGATTTGGTGCGTGTAGAAACGGAGATTGGGTATTTTGTGGACAAAGTCTGGGTGACGGAGGGCATTAAGCCGGGCGTGATTGCCATGAGCCATCATCTGGGGCGGTGGCGGTTGCAGGATGGGCAGGGGATTGGCCCAGGGATGTCGAGTAAGGTGGAACTCGATGAGGATGCGTCGGGTCATCATCGGCTGAATATTGTGGAACACGGCCGTGCTTGGGACACCTTCGACCCCGACACCAGCAGAGTCTGGTGGCAAGACGTCGGCGTCCACCAAAACCTGACCCACGCCGTCCATCCCGACCCCATCAGCGGCGCACATTGCTGGCTCCAAAAAGCGACCCGCGTCAAAAAAGCAGAGCCAAACGACAAACACGGCGACGTCTGGGTAGACACCAACCGCTCTATGGCCGTCTATCGGGAATGGGTAGCCATGACCCGCCCCGCCTCCCAGTTTAGCCCCGACGGCACGCGCCGCCCCTATTGGCTCAAACGGCCGCTGAAGCCTGTCAAAGAAGCGTATAGAATTAGTAATGAGTAATGAATAATGAGTAAAGGGGCGGGTGTAGGGTTTAGGCTCTTTTTGCACCTTGCACCGCTTCTCAAATGAGTAATGAATAAAGGGCGGGTGCAAGATGTAGGCTCTCCTTGCACCCTGCACCTTGCACCTTGCACTACTTCCCAGAGGAGATAAACGCATGTTATTAAAATATTTTTACAACAGTAAAGTGGCTCACGCTTCATATCTTGTAGGCTGTCAGGCGACGGGAGAGGCGTTGGTGATTGATCCTGGCCGTGATGTTGCCATCTATTTAGATGAGGCGGCGCGTAATGGTATGCAAATCACGGCCGTGGCCGAGACCCACATCCACGCCGATTTTGTCTCAGGGTCGCGGGAGTTGGCCGCCCGAGTGGGCGCCAAAATGTATCTCTCAGACGAAGGGGATGAAAATTGGAAATACCAATTCCACGAAGCGTATAACCATCATTTGGTGTGTGATGGAGACCGCTTCATGATTGGCAACATCAAGCTGGAGGTGATGCACACCCCAGGGCATACGCCCGAACACATTAGCTTTGTGCTGACGGACACGGCCGGGGCAGATAGACCGATGGGCATTTTCACGGGGGACTTTGTCTTTGTGGGGTCTATCGGGCGGCCAGACCTGCTGGAAAAGGCGGCGGGCATGCGAGACACGGCCGTGACTGGTGCCAAACAACAGTTTCAATCCCTGCAACGGTTCAAGCAACTGCCCGACTATCTGCAACTGTGGCCAGCCCACGGCGCAGGGAGCGCATGCGGCAAAGGGTTGGGGGCGATTCCCTCCAGCACCATCGGCTACGAGAAATTATTCAACCCGATGCTGGCCTATGACGATGAAGAGCTATTTATTGAAGCTTTGTTGACCGACCAGCCAGAAGCTCCCTTCTATTTTGCGGTAATGAAGCGGGTCAACAAAGAGGGCACGGCCGTGTTGGGCGCAGATTTTAACATTCCCCATCTGGCTCCCGACCTGCTACCCAGCCTGCTCCAAACGGGCGCGACCGTTATTGATACCCGCGAGGCGGACAGCTTCGCCCATCAGCACCTCAAGGGAACCATCAATATTCCCCTCGAGAGTTTGCCGCAGTGGGCGGGCTGGCTGGTGGATTATGATCAGCCCTGTTACCTGCTCATGGATCCCACCCACGCCCAAGAAGCAATGATGGATTTGGTCTATATTGGCCTCGACAACCTTGGCGGCCTCTTTGGGCTGGAAGCGTTAGACATGTATCCCAACCTGCACCAAGCGTACAAAGTAGCCTCCGCCACGGAGCTGGCCGACCGCGTGCTGAGCGGCCAAGTGACCATCATTGATGTCCGCGCCGATACGGAATGGCAAGAGGGTCATCTGCCCCATGCGCAACACATCATGCTCGGTTATCTCGGCCATGAAGCACCCAACCTCATCAACAACAAGGAAATCATTGTGCAATGCCGCACGGGGAACCGCTCAGCCATCGGCGCCAGTGTTTTGCAATCGCTGGGTGCAAGCGATGTGACGAACATGACGGGCGGCTTTGTGGAGTGGGTTTCGGTAGGCTTGCCCGTGGAAAAGTAAGCAGGGATGAACCACACCGAACTAGCCCAAGCGCGACACCGCACGTATGCGTTGCTGAGCCAACTTTTCCTGAAAGGAGCCACGGCCGAGCTTTTGAACATCGTGCGGCAGTTGCCCCTAGCTGATTTAAAGGCTGATTTAGATGTCGAACAGTTACAAGCTGACCATTACAGCTTGTTTGGCCTAAATCTGCTCCCGTATGAAACGCTGTTCCTGACGAATGAGCGGGAGCTAGGGCATGAAACGACGCAGAGCGTAGCGCGACTCTTTTTGGCGGCGGGCTATGGGGGAGATTGGTCGAGTGGGGCGGATCATGTGGGGCAAGAATTGGCCTTTGTCGCTTTTTTATGTGGGGCAGAAGCGGATGCGTGGGCGGATGGGCAGGCGCACATTGCCCAACAAATTCAGCAGAAGCAGGCCGACTTTTTGCAAGAGCATCTGTTGCGCTGGGTTGTGCCGCTGGTGATAGGGATTGAGCGGGCAGGGGATGCTTTTTTCACGGCCGTGTCCCATTTCCTGCTCGATTTTATAGCTGACCACACGGCCGTGTTGCCCCTCTCCCCCACGCCCAGCCCCCTCCCCGCACCGCCCGACCTGCTGGCTGACCCCAACACCCGGCTCAAAGACATCGCCCGCTACCTGCTTGTGCCCGCCTACACGGGCCTAGTGCTGACCAAAGAGAGCCTGAAGCAACACGGCCGTGTGCTCGATTTGCCGCGCGGCTTTGGCACACGACGCCAAATGTTGGTGACCCTGCTGGAGGGGGCGGGACGGTATGAGCAGTGGGGGACGTTGGTCGCCCTGTTAGAGGAGGAGTCGGCTTGGTGGACGAGGGCGTATGAGCGGTTACACGGCCGTGTGTCCCCCCTCACGCCCCACATCACCCCGTGGCAGACTCGTCTGCGTCATCATCAAACATTCCTGATGCACCTGCAAACCCACGCCCAACACAACTCACCTGACTCCTAACGCACCAGCCCTTTTGCCTGAAGCTCTCTCGAGGGCGTTAGGGATTACCATCATTCAAGGTATAATATTGGTCATATTCGGGCGACCGAGTTGTCTAAAACAGGCACTGAGCGGCAAAATAAAGTAGAGGAGAGTAAATGATGCTGCAATCATTTGAGGGAATAATTGACCAAGAGGGTAATTTAAGAACAGTCGGAGGCGTTGTCCTACCAAAATCGCGGCGGGTGATTATTACGATTCTGGATGAGGCGGTAGACGAGGAAGAAGTTACTAATCTGGCTTTACTC
Source organism: Promineifilaceae bacterium (SeqCode) (assembly GCA_041745395.1). Classification (GTDB taxonomy): domain Bacteria; phylum Chloroflexota; class Anaerolineae; order Promineifilales; family Promineifilaceae; genus Hadersleviella. The sequence continues at coordinate 5,713 of JBGTIZ010000245.1, forward strand.
AGCGAGTTGGCTCTGGCGCGGGATTGGGAACAACCAGAGGAGGATGAAGCATGGTCACACTTAGTCCAGCTTCCATCGTTATAGTTCCGTTTCCATTTTCGGATCTTTCCCGCACAAAACTTCGACCCGCTCTGGTTTTAGCAGAAACAGGGCATGATGATTGGCTTTTGTGTCAAATTACAAGTAAAAGATACACTGACCCAACGGCTATCCGTCTGTCTGATGAGAATCTCACCAGAGGTTTATTGAATACTGTCAGCTATGTCCGACCCATGAAATTGTTTACTGCTAATATCAATTTGATGGTTAGGCGCGTAGCCATTGTAGAAGATGATGCTTTTCGAGAAATTTTGATGGCTACGATTAAGTCTCTAGAAGAAAACCTGCCTCTTTCTGGGTCCCCAAGGGGCTGAGAAATGCTGAAAGTTTTTTGCTCAGAAATCATTGCTTGATACTCCCCCCACGGCCGTGTTGCCTCCCCTCAGCGACTCAAGTAAAGTAACGGCATGAGCGACAACGGTGGACACCACAGCCAAAACATAACCGACAACGAAAAGAGCCTCAACCTCAACAGCGGCCGTGATACGCATATCGCGGGCAACGTGACCAACGTGGGCGGCGACCAGATTCAGGGTGATAAAGTCCAAGGTGATAAAGTTGGGGGTAACAAATACGAAGGGGGCACGCATTACCATTACCCCTTGGCTCCCTTGACCCCCGCCGAGCAACAAAACCGCGCCAATCTGATAGCCAACGTGCGCCAGACGTGGATTGAGGGTTTCCTGAAACAATCCCTCTACACCGAAGTGCGGCTCGAGTTGGGTAAGGCGTATGAACCCACGGCCGTGAGCCGCCCGTGGAACCTCGCTCTCTACCAAGACCACGCCGCCCCCCAACCCATTCCCCCCGAGCAACCCATCCTCGACATCTATCGCCAAGCGGGTTCCAACCTGCTCATTTTGGGCGAACCCGGCAGTGGCAAAACGATGACCCTGCTCATGCTGGCCGAGAGCCTGCTCGCCGAAGCGGAAGCGGATGAAGGCCAGCCCGTGCCCGTCGTGCTGAATTTGTCTAGCTGGGCGTTGCGCCCCGTCCCCTTGCAGGAGTGGCTGGTCGAGAGTTTGCACCAGCAGTACCAGCTATCAAAAAAATATGCGGGGGAGTTATTGACCCAGCAACGGGTGACGCTCCTGCTGGATGGGCTGGACGAAGTAGCGACCGACCACCGCCCCGCCTGTGCCGAGGCGATTAACGCTTTCAAAGCCGAGCAACAAATGAGCATCGTCGTCTGTAGCCGCGTGGCCGACTACGAAGCATTAGGCGAAAAGCTGAACCTGAGCCGTGCTATCCAGATTCAACCATTGAGCCAAGCGCAGATTGAGCAATATTTGGCGGGGTATGACGCTGGCTTAAACGCCCTGCGGGAAGCGTTGCCGCAGGATGAAACGTTACAAGAGTTAGCCCAAACCCCGCTGATGCTGGCCGTGATGACCCTCGCCTACCAAGGAGCCACCCCCGCCGACCTGACCCAACACAGCACCGCCAGCCAACGCCGCGCCCATATCTTTGACCGGTACATTGAGCGCATGTTTGCCCGTAGACCCCTGCAAGGCGACTATACCCAAACCCAAGCCCACCAGTGGCTTAGCCATCTCGCCTTCCAGATGTTTGTCCACACCCAGTCCATCTACTACATGGAGCTAATGCAACCCACTTGGCTCCCCACTCCAAAGGCGTTTAAGCAATGGCAATTGATTGGTGGGCTGGTTGGCGGAGTGATTAGTGGGCTGATTGGCGGGCTGAGTTTCGGGCTGATTGGCGGGCTGATTGGCAGGCTAATTGGCGAGCTGATTGGCGGGCTGGTTGGTGGGCTAAGTTTCGGGCTGGTTGGCGGGCTGATTGTCGGGCCGACCAAAGAGATCGCTCTGCAAGAGCAGTTGCAATGCACCCCCCCCTCTCCCCGTGACTTGCTCAAAGAAGTGCGTAACGGGCTGATTGGCGGACTGAGTATTGGGATGATTGGCGGACTAGTTTTCGGGTTGATTGGCGGACTGATTTTCGGGTTGATTGTCGGGCCGATTGGCGGGCTGATTTTCGGGGTGACTGGCGGGCTGATTGGCGGGCTGATTTTCGGGGTGATTGGCGGGCTGGTTTTCGGGCTGGGAGCTTGTATTCAGGTACGTGACGGTGACGTACGCATGCGTCCCAATCAGGGCCTGCGTGCCACCCGTCGCTCGGCCTTTATTCAGGTGGGTTTGTACGGGCTGAGTAACGGGCTTAATTTCGGACTGATTGGCGGGCTGATTGGCGGGCTGGTTGGCGGACTGGTTGGCGGGCTGGTTGGCGGGCTGATTTTCGGGGTGATTGGCGGACTGATTGGCGGACTGATTGGCGGGGGGGCGGCTGTTATTCAGCATTATGTGTTGCGTTGGTTGCTGGCGCGGCAAAATGTGTTGCCATATTGGTCTAGTGATAAGAAACTGGTCGCTTTTCTGGATGATATGAAGGCTCACATCTTTTTGCGGCGGGTTGGTGGAGGGTGGGTGTTTATCCACCGTTCGCTTTTGGAGCATTTCGCGGCCAAGGTGGATGTGGCGGCGTTGGGGTGGGAAAATTGGTCTGGCACATTGCGCGACCCCGCTGAATTGCGGGAGGGTAACAAAACAGCCAGCTAGTGTCGCGCATGAGGAACTTAGCTCCTGTACGTTGAGGAAACATAAACCATGAACAGATTTGACCCAGACGCATTTCTACCATTGGATGAAGAAGAGCAAGCGTTGATGGCTTCACTCGAAGCAGATGAGTGGCGTCCTGTGGCTAATTTGGCGGATGAAAAAGAGAAGGTAACCACGGCCGTGCGACACACCATCAAAAAAGAGAAACGCATCAACCTGTGCCTGACCCAGAATGCCCCTACGAAGACGTAATGGCTCCCCCCAACGTTAATTTTGCCTTGCAGGTCATCATGATTATCGGCTTTGGCCTCTTTTTTGCGTGGGGGCTGTATCGCAGTGAGGCCAAGAAAACGGGGGAATATTTGCCGCTGGGGGAGAGAGTGCGGGGAACCACGGCCGTGTTCATCGTCATCATGCTCACCTTCGCCATCATGCAAGCCATCCGCTACCAAACATGGCAACCCATCTGGATCCTCAGCGCCATCGCCCTCATCCTCGGCACAGTCGTCATCCTCTTCACCCGCCGCTAATTCCCCTCCCCGCGCCCATTCTGGGCTTTGCCCCACACCGCTATAACCTACTATAATGTCCCCGCAAAAACCTGCGCCCCAGCCAGAATCAGGCGCAGGCCAAACCCACCATTCCCAACCAAACGCACAAGAGGCAAAACAACCGATGAATATCCAAAATAGTACCTTTATCGTCACCGGCGGAAGCTCTGGGCTAGGGGCGGGCTGTGTCCGTCGCTTGGCGGCGCGGGGCGCCAACGTGGTCATTGCCGACGTCAACACCGATGTCGGGCGCAAGCTTGCCGCCGAGTTGGGCGGCAACGTCGGCTTTGTGCAGACCGATGTGACCAGCCCCGAGGCGGTGCAAGCGTTGGTCGAGGCAACCGTAGACACGCACGGCGGCCTGCACGGCGCGATTAACTGCGCCGGCATCGCCATCGCCCAGCGCGTGCTGGGGCGGGACGGCGTGCATGAGCTAGCCGCCTTTAACCGCGTCATTCAAATCAACCTGATTGGCACGTTTAACGTCATTCGCCTCGCGGCCGAAGCGATGGCTAAAAATGAGCCGAACGACAAAGGGGAGCGGGGGGTCATCATCAACACCGCTTCCGTGGCCGCTTTTGACGGGCAGATTGGGCAAGCCGCCTACGCCGCTTCCAAAGGGGGCGTGGTCAGCCTGACCCTGCCCCTCGCCCGCGAGTTTGCCCGTTCCGGCATTCGCGTCATGACCATCGCCCCGGGCCTGTTCGATACGCCGATGCTGGCGGGCCTGCCCGAAAAAGCGCGGCAGTCACTGGCGGAACAAGTGCCCTTCCCCTCGCGGCTGGGCGACCCAGATGACTATGCGCATCTGGCCGAACATATTATCAACAATGACATGCTAAATGGTGAAGTGATTCGTCTTGATGGGGCGATTCGCATGGCACCGAGATAAGCAATGAGCAATGAGTAATGAGCAATGAGCAATGAGCAAAATTTGCTCATTGTTCATTGTTCCTTGTTCATTCTCTCTAGGAGATTGGACTAAAACTATGAGTAATTTAAGCTTGCCGCGTTTGGCGGCGAATACGATTCGTTTTTTGGCGGCGGAGGCGGTGCAGAAGGCTAATTCGGGACATCCCGGAATGCCGCTGGGCATGGCTGACACGGCCGTGTCCCTGTGGCACACCTTCCTCAAACACAACCCGCAAGACCCGACATGGGTCAACCGCGACCGCTTTGTCCTCTCGGCGGGGCACGGCTCTATGCTCCTGTACAGCCTGCTCCACCTGAGCGGCTACGATTTGCCCCTTGAGCAAATCAAGCAGTTCCGGCAGTGGGGCAGTCAAACGCCCGGCCATCCCGAATACGGCCACACGCCCGGCGTGGAAACGACCACGGGGCCGCTGGGGCAAGGGTTTAGCACGGCCGTGGGCATGGCTATTACCGAACAATGGCTAGCCGCCCAATTTAACAAGCCCGATTTCCCCGTCGTAGACCATTACACCTACGTCATTGCCAGCGATGGCGACATGCAGGAGGGCATCACCCACGAGTCCGCCGCGCTGGCGGGGCATTTGGAGCTGGGCAAGCTCATTGTCCTTTATGATGACAACAATATTTCGATTGATGGGCCGACCAGCCTCTCGTTTAGTGAAGATGTGCGTCAGCGGTTTGCGGCTTACGGCTGGCACACGGCCGTGGTGGATGGCTTAGACGGCACGGCCGTGACCCAAGCCATTACCGCCGCCCGCGCTGTCACCGACCAGCCCTCACTCATCGCCTGCCAAACCGTGATTGGGTACGGCAGTCCCAACAAAGCCAACACGGCCGGCATCCACGGCGCACCGATGGGCGACGAAGAGATTCGGCTGACCAAAGAAGCACTCGGCTGGCCGCTAGACAAGCCCTTCTACGTGCCCGACGAAGCCCGCGCCTACCTGGACACCACCGAGCGGGGCGCGGCACAACAAGCCCTCTGGGACGATTTATTTACCAACTATCGCGCCCAACACCCCGCCCAAGCGGCGCAGTTCGAGCAGATGCTCAGCGGGGATTTACCCCCCGACTGGCTAGAAAACCTGCCCCAATTTGAGACAGGAAGCAGTCTGGCGACCCGCGCCGCGTCGGGCAAGGTGCTGGCCGGGATTGTGCCCCACATTCCCGCCATGCTGGGCGGCTCAGCCGACCTAACTGGCTCCAACAAGACGGATGTGAAGGGGACGGGGCATATCAGCCGAGGCGATTTCCACGGCCGTTATGTCTACTACGGCGTGCGCGAACACGGCATGGGGGCCATCATGAGCGGCATGGCTCTGCACGGCGGCGTCATTCCCTACGGCGGCACTTTCTTGGTCTTTACCGACTACATGCGCGGGGCGATGCGCTTGGCCGCCCTCATGCACCAGCGCGTCATTTACGTCCTGACCCATGACAGCATCGGCTTGGGGGAAGATGGCCCGACCCATCAGCCCATCGAGCACCTGATGTCGCTCCGCGCCATGCCCAATATGTGGGTGTTCCGTCCCGCTGAAGCCAATGAAACGGCCGTGGCGTGGCAAATGGCTCTCGAGCGGCTGGATGGCCCCACCGCCCTGATTTTGACGCGGCAAGATTTGCCCACCCTGTCGGCCAATACCACAGCCGGCGCCAAACGGGGCGCGTATGTGGTCAGCGATACGCTCGCCCAAAATATCCATAATCGGGAAGAGCCACAGGTCTTACTGCTGGCAACTGGCTCGGAAGTGGAGATTGCCATGCAGGCGCAGGTGCTTTTGGCCGAGGCTGGCGTGGGGGCGAGGGTCGTTTCGATGCCGTGCTGGGAGCTATTCGCCACGCAACCACAGGCGTATCAGGATGAGGTGCTTCCGCCGCACATCACGGCGCGGGTAGCGATTGAAGCGGGGGTGACGCTGGGTTGGGAGCGGTATGTGGGGACACACGGCCGTGTGATCGGTCTCGATCATTTTGGCGCATCGGCTCCGTATGAGGAGCTTTATGAGCGGTTTGGGTTAACGGCCACGGCCGTGGTGCAAGCCGCCCGCGCCCTGCTTTAACCCTGCGCCCACCAACAACAAAACAGCCGCACCAGCAGTAAGGTTTTGCTGGTGCGGCTGTTATAATCCTAGTTCTATAATACTTACGCAGGATTCAAGCGAGTCGTATAACAATTTTGTTTTGACGAGTCTCTACTTGAGATAAACCCCGTCAAAATTTGTCTGTTGAACTACTAGGAGGATAAGGATATGCGCTCTCTAAGCATAAAAATCGCTCAAGCCGTCCTCGGAGCTACGAGTTGAATACGCTTCATAAACTGGCTGAAATCAATAATGATGCAGACTTCGAGTTGATTGCAACTCATGTGTTGCGTTTAGCTAAACCTGAATATGCCTCTGTTATCCACACAGGCATTAGTCAGAATGGTAAGCCAGTAGCATCTCCTGTTGATGGGTTTGGTAAGGTCCCCCACAGTCAGCCGCCACACTACGTGCAGTTTCAGCACACTATAACATCTTGCAATGGCCTCCAGAAGAAATGGTTACACGATCATAGATTAGTTCAGGTGAGGATAACGGGAGAGGAGCGCAAATCTAAATTACCATCCGAAAGTGATGATGGTGATATATTAAAAGCTGGTCGTCAAATCTCGAAAATACAACAAACTTATCCAAATGCTCGTTTCACTATCGTTTTAACCACAAACTGTACCATCCATAAACTTGATTTTCTCGACCAAATTTATGATAAAGTTGACAGTTTTGGTCAAAATATAGCTGTAGATATTTGGACTTGTGACAGATTGGCTGGTTTTTTAGATACAACACAAGAAGGGCACTGGATTCGCAAAGAGTATCTGAAAATTGAAGCTGAGATGCTTTCCCATTCTCTGTTAACTGAAATTTGCCAACGGAGTTTAAGCGAATACAAGAAATATTGCCGATTCCTGACACCTCCACAAAAATGGATATATCGTGATCTTAAATTAGAAAATTCTAGGGCAAATCCGAAAACATTACACTTCGTCGTTGGAGAATCTGGATTTGGAAAAAGTGCTTACGCTTACCAACAATTTGAACAGTATCTTGAACATGGGAATTATGCGCTGTGGCTACCTGCACACCTAATTGAAAAACATTTCACTATTAACGGCGTGATTGAAGATGTTCTCCAAGAGTTATATCCATCATTGGAACGTGGAGCATCTCGTCAAATACCTCAATTGTTGCAAGACAATAATCCTTTACTACTTGTAATTGATGATATAAACAATCACACAAAAAAACCTCAAAATGTCATCAATCACCTGATAAGTTGGCTCGAAATTGACACAACTTCAACTCAACACCATAAAAATAAACCCCCACTACCATTTATAGCTATCTGTCCTGCTTGGCCACAAATCATACGTACAGTTCAATCAAATCGTAATTGGGTTACAAGGAGTTCAATTTCAACATTCGCCGTAGAACAGGCCACATTAGCAATTCAGGAAATGAATACAAAAGGTATTAGTCAATTAACCGCCCGTGAATTGGCAATACAACTGAATGGTGACCCCTTCTTAATAGGTGTTTTGTGTTCAGCACAAGCTGATGTTGAGCTTTCCAGCATCACACCAATGATTGCGTCCAGACAAATTGTTAATACGTTTATTGAGCAACATTTCTTGCAATCAGATTATGGGGGATTCACCTTGGAAGATTACAAAGGTACATTGCGAGCAGTTGCCAATTTCATGTTAATGACACGTAATCATCAACCAAAGTGGTCACATCTGCGCGAATATTTTGGCATCAACTCTTTGCAATGGGAGATTTTGGACCGAATAGCACGCTACGAAATTATATGCTCAAAAGAACCAAAGCTTGATCAGTTTCGGTTTAGGCATGACCGGATTTTCGAATCAATAGCTGTGGATTGCTTTATTTACAAGCTCTCAGAAACACCATATGAAGAAATCATTTGGGAACCTTACTATGCCGAAATGGTGGGGGCCGCCCTTGCCCAAATCCAATGCAAAGATGAATTATTAGAGGATTTTTTGAAAAAAATGCCCTTAGTGTTAGCCTCTGCATTTCGTACATTTGGTGAACCAACTTCATCAATACACCAACAAATCATTGATATTCTTAAGTACTGGGCAAGTTGGCCTCTAAGATTTGATAGACAGGAATCTTTAGAAATTGTTTCGACTCTTTCTCAGGTAGATTCACCAATTTTAAATGATAGAGTTGTTCCTGATTAAAAAATCGGGTAAATTCCAGTCAAAAACTGGAGTAGCCCAATGAGTTTAGCCATACGTGATGATCGCCAAATGCGTGCCTTAACAGGCGTGTCCATAAGCCAGTTCGACATTTTATTAGCTG
>JBGTIZ010000246.1:0-16273 GCA_041745395.1 Promineifilaceae bacterium (SeqCode)
TTTTCGTTTGGGCAGTTGCCCAAACGAAAAAAACACCCTCTTTCCAGCGAGTCGTGGCCGCAGGCCACGACGAAGCTAGTCGGTTGAGAAGAGACGCCTTTTGTCAAAAAAAGTACGTTACTGATTCGTGACCACTACACAAAAATCGCTAAAGGTTTGGCAATGGCGATAACTGCTTGGAATCCAGTACCATAGTTGCCAACAACTTTCTTGGCTACGATTACCGATGAAATAGGAAACGATTTGGCGAGTCCGCCGACATAGGGCAATCCAAATCCAGCGTTTGTTGTTCTTACAGCCGACAAATGACCACAGTTCATCAAGTTCGAGCACATCTGCTGACTCACTTGCCAGCAAGATTTCGGCTAGGGGCGGCAGGTGATTCGCTTTTTTTTAACCATGACGCGACTGTGTGACGACTCACACCAAAGGTGCGCTCCAGACCTCGCAAGCTAGAACGTTCATGATAGGCGCGCAGGATTTCCGCTTTTTCTTCTTCGGTATAGGCTACTTCTGGATTCAACGTGCCATAGGCACCACAGTCATTGCAACGGAATTTCTGTTTATCTTTTTTTGTGCGGCCGTTTTTGACAATATCTAAACTGCCACACCGCGTACATTCGTAGGTGATTGTTTCTTGGATCATGTCCGAATTGTACACTTATCAGTCATTGCCCGACCACTACCAAAATCTTTTACCGAATTATTTTCTTAAAGTCCAAACAGTTAGAGCTAAACATAAACCAAAAAACAATAAACCCCACACCTCTAAGCCAAACCCATGGCCGTCAGCCAACGGCTCAACAAAGCTTATAGCTTACGGCTCACAGCTTAGAGCTACCCACAAGGAGATACCCGCACAATGACCTTCAGAATCGATAAAGTAGGCATTATCGGCGCGGGCACGATGGGGGGTGGCATTGCCGCCCACCTCGCCAATATCGGCATCGAAGTTGTACTGCTCGATATTGTGCCGCCCAATCTGTCCGACGCCGAAAAAGATGACCCCCAAGCCCGTAACCGCTTCGTCCAAGGCGGCTTTGATCGCATGGTCAAAGCGCGGCCAGCCAATCTTGGCCGCCCCGACCGCGCCCACCTGATTTCCCTCGGCAACACCAGCGATAATCTCGACATGCTGGCTGATTGCGACTGGGTGGTCGAAGTGATTATCGAGCAACTTGCGCCCAAGCAAGCCCTCGTAGCTGAACTGGAAAAAGTGGTCAAACCAACCGCCATTATTTCCAGCAACACCTCGGGCATTCCCATCCACCAAATCGTAGCCAATGCGTCCGACGATTTCAAAGGGCGTTTTCTAGGCACACATTTCTTTAATCCCCCCCGCTACCTCAAACTACTCGAAGTCATTCCCACGGATGACACCCGCCAAGACGTGATTGATTTCATGGTCGAATTTGGCACGAAGACCTTGGGCAAAGGGGTCGTAGTCTGCAAAGATACGCCTAACTTCATCGCCAATCGGTTTATCGCCGTGGCGGGGAACTACAGCGTCAAAACAGCCCTCGAACTGGGTCTGACCGTCGAAGAAGTGGACAGCATCACCGGCCCCCTGATAGGTCGCCCCAAAACGGGCACCTTCCGCCTGACCGATTTGGTTGGGTTGGACATCATGGTGCATGTCAACAGCAATTTGTACCCCGCCATTCCGCACGACAAATACCGCGACCTGCTGGTAGATGAAGATCTGGTTGCTCTGAATGACAAAATGCAGGCCAATAAATGGCTGGGCAACAAAACCGGGCAAGGCTTTTACAAACAAGCGTTTGTAGACGGCAAGCGGGAGTTCCAGCACCTTGATTTAGAGACATTTGAGTACACATCCCCCGCCAATCCCCGTTTTGAATCGGTTGGCAAGGTACGCAAGGTCGAAGATTTGGGCGAACGCATTAGCAAATTGCTCCAATCTGACGACAAAGCGGCCAACTATGTGCGCCAAAATCTCTATTTCAACATGGTGTATGCCGCCTATGTGGGGCAAGAAGTCGCCCACCAAATCAGTGACGTAGACGACGCCGTGCGCTGGGGATTTGCCCATGATGCCGGCCCATTCCAAATTTGGGATATGCTGGGCGTGGCCGAAACGGTCGAAAAAATGGAAGCCGCAGGGTTCGACTTGCCCGAGTGGGTCAAAAAGATGTTGGCCGACGGCTACAGCAGTTTCTACAATGAAAATGGCGCACCCTATGATTGGCACAACGGCGGCTATCTGGAAGATGCCGTTAAAGAGTACATTTCCGTTGCCTATCTCAAACAGAAGAATGAGAAAGCGGTTGCCCGCAACATGAGTGCGAGCCTGCACGACATGGGTGACGGCATTTTGCTCTATGAATTCCACGCCAAGATGAACGCCATTGACGATGACATCATCGCTATGGGGTACAAAGCGTTGGAAATGCTAGACAAGCCAGAATGGAATGGCTTGGTTATGGGCAACAACGGCCAGAATTTCTGCGTTGGGGCGAATATCTTCGCCGTGGCGATGGCCGCTCAGCAGGGCGCGTGGGATCAGCTTGACCAGATGATTCACGGCCTGCAAAAGCTGACCTTTGATTTGCGCTATGCGCCCAAGCCAGTCGTGACCGCACCGCACCAGCAAGCGTTGGGTGGCGGGGTGGAAATGGCGATGGCGGGCTGGACGGCCGTGGCTGACCACGAGACATACATGGGTCTAGTCGAAGTAGGCGTGGGCTTAATCCCCGCTGGCGGCGGCTGTATGGAAATCTTGCGGCGCAAGATGAACCCGACCATGCGCGTGGCGAATGCGGATCCTATCCCCCCCATGCAGGAGATTTTTGAGCAGATTGCCACGGCCAAAGTGGGCGTGAGCGCGTGGGAAGACCGCACGCTGGGCTATTTGCAAGATACGGATGAGATTAATTTTAACAGTGACCTGCGGTTGCAACGGGCGAAAGAGAAGGCTCTGGCGCTGGTGGGTTCACCACGGCCGGAACCTGAACAAATCTACGCCGCCGGGCGGGATGTGCAATCTGCCCTGAAGCTAGGTTTGCAGAGTTTTGTTTGGGCAGGGTACGCCACGCCGCATGACCAAACGATTAGCAATAAGCTGGCGAATGTGCTGTGCGGGGGCAATATTAGTGCCCCAGCTTGGGTTAACCCGTGGTACATTCTGGATCTTGAGCGGGAGGCGTTTTTGTCTCTGCTGGGTGAACAGAAGTCCATTGACCGGATTATGCACATGTTGCAGAAAGGGAAACCGTTACGCAATTAACAATTAACAATTGACAATGAGCAATGAACAAATTTTTACTACTTGTTCATTGCTCATTGCTCATTGAAACACGGAGGTTTTACATGCGTGAAGCAGTCATTGTAGCGGTCGCTCGCACGGCCGTGGGAAAATCGAAAAAAGGTGTCACCCGTAACGTTCGCTCAGACGACATGGCCGCGGCCGTGATTAAAGAGCTACTCAAGCAAACCGAGGGCAAGCTCGACCCCGCCCTGATTGACGATGTGATTATTGGATGCGCTATGCCCGAAGGGGCGCAAGGGCTAAACTTTGCCCGCACCATTGCCCTGCGGGCGGGTCTGCCCGTCAACGTGCCCGCCCAAACCGTTAATCGGTTCTGCTCCAGCGGTCTGCAAACCATTGCCATGGCCTCAGAGCGGATTATCGCCAACGGCGCGGACATTATCATCGCCGGCGGCGCGGAAACGATGAGCCTTGTGCCCATGACCGGGTTCCGCATCAGCCCCAACGAGTACATGGTGGAGAACAACCCCGAAGTGTACATGGGGATGGGTCTCACGGCCGAGCAAGTGGCGGACGAATACGGCATTAGCCGGGAAGACCAAGATGCGTTTGCCACCGAAAGCCATCGTCGCGCCGTGGCCGCCTACGAAAAAGATCTGTTCAAAGATGAAATCGTGCCTATCGAAGTCACCGAGGTCGAAGTTGGCCCGAATGGCCCTGTTGAAACAAAAATCATCTTTGACAAAGATGAGCATATCCGCCCCGGCACAAGCGTGGAAGGATTAGGCAAGTTGCGCCCCGTGTTCAAACCCAATGGCTCGGTCACGGCGGGGAATTCCTCCCCACTGAGTGACGGCGCGGCGGCTGTGCTAATCATGGAACGCCAGAAAGCGGAAGAGCTAGGTTTGAAGCCGCTGGCTCGTTTTGTGGGCTTCAACGTGGCCGGCGTGCGTCCTGAAGTGATGGGCATTGGCCCCGTGGTGGCGGTGCCGAAGTTGCTCGACCGCGTCGGCATGTCGCTCGATGACATTGATGTGATTGAGCTGAATGAGGCGTTTGCGGCGCAGGCTTTGGCCGTGATTCGCACGCTGAACATGGATCCTGAAAAGGTGAATGTGAACGGCGGCGCGATTGCGCTGGGTCATCCGCTGGGCTGTACGGGCGCGAAGTTAACGGTGCAGATTGTCAATGAGATGAAGCGTCGTAACAGTAAGTATGGCATGGTGACGATGTGCATCGGCGGCGGTATGGGCGCGGCTGGGATTTTTGAGAATTTGAATTAGCCGTAGCCGTAGCCGTAGGGTAAAGGCATGCCTTTACCCTACGGGCGAGAAGTTCAACTTTTTGAAAAAGTTGAACTTCTACAGGCACAGAAAGAGCGCGACGGGAAAAATCCCGTCGCGCTCTTTTTTGTGCCCAGAATTCCCGCATTCAGCCCAGAATTATGGTACTGTAGTTTTATCTGTGAGGTTAGGACAGGCAATTGAGAGCCTCGTTTCAATGACCACGGCCGTGGCCCGACTTATAGTAAAAAGAGGAGCGTCCCACGCCTCAGCTAGTCAGCACATAATTCAATTTGTCAATACGTAAGGAGATATAAGCATGTAAATTTGTCTTGGGAGAGCCACTCAAAAGCCTAGACCCCCTTTTATCTGAAACGACCAACAAAATATAAACGAGGAGAGAATCCATGTCTCACGATGTCAACTTTTTTAAGCACAAAATGCACATTTTTTGGCTTTGCTTGGCTTTGGGGCTGACCACGGCCGTGTTTCTTTTAATCAGCGGCGCCGAAGCCACCCCCACCGCCAGTTGCGCCGAACCAAACTTTCCCGACCGCGTGGAAGGGGCGACAGATGTCAGCCTGCCCTCCGGAGATTACTATCTCGACCGTGATGCGCTTATCCGCGACGGGCGCACCCTGACCATTACCGCCGGGTCCAACATCATCATTTGTGGCGACTACCACATCAGAACCAACGGCGAGGGCAATCTGCGGGCGTTGGGCTTGCCCGACCAGCCAATTGTGTTTGCGCGGGAAGACCCGAACGACGCTTGGGAGGGGCTGATATTTGACGGTAATTTGGGTGAAAATTCATTCTTGCAACATGTTGTGCTCAACAAAGCGGGGAGCGGCACGGACACGGTGGATGCCGCTATTATCATCAGTGCCCTTGGCCCCAATGAATCCGCTTCACCCGTCTTTGACCATGTGACCATTAACGACAGCCCCAATTATGGGGTTGCCGTCGCCCTGGACTCAGATGACCGCACCCCGCCCGCCTTTAGCAACGTGAGCATCAACAACAGCGGGCGAGCCGCCGTTTTGGCCGATGCCGAGGCGGTCGGTGGTTTTGGCCGAGGCAACAGCTATGTGGGCAACATGCCCAACCGTATCCAAATTGACAGCGGCGGCGGCAGTCGGCTGTATCACAGCCAACTGTGGCGCAATCAGGGTGTGCCGCTGGAGGTGCTGGGCACGATGATGGTTGCGGCCAATCAGGGTGAAGACCCCACGGCCGTGTTAACCATCGAAGAAGGCACAACCCTGCTCATGGCCCCAGACGCACGCCTATTTATTGGCACCAGCCTTGGCCGGCGCGGCGCGTTGTCTGTAGAAGGCACGGCCGATAACCCCGTCACTTTTACCCGCATAGACGAGCAAAGTGCCCCGTGGAACAGCCTGCGTTTGGAGCTATACCCCGACACGGCCGTGCGTCTGACCCACACCAACCTCAGCTTTGGCGGCAATAACAGCGAGCTGGGCACCATTGAATTCCTTGGTAACGGGCAACTCTCCCTCGACCACGTGACGCTGACCAACAGCCTCACCGCCGGCGTGACCAATCATGCGGGAACGCTAAACGTGAATAATAGCCACTTTGAAGCCAATAAATATGGTTTGGAATTCAAAGACAATGGCAGAGGCGCGGCTCAAATCCGCAACAGCACCTTCCTGAACAATCTGGAAGCAGGGATTCAGGTCAACTATCCGCACAGTTTATGTATTGACGCCATCGGTAATTATTGGGGAACAGCGAGTGGCCCAGCCGATAGCGACGCTAGCGACGACGGATGCGGCGACGGCCGTGAAAATCCTGTCGCTGGTGAGGCGGTGAGCAATGGGGTGCGCTATACGCCGTGGCTCCCCGGCACGGGCGGACTGCAAGACCGAGGCAGTATTCTGCCTGATAAGTTCTATGTCGTTGCGGATGGCCTAGACGCGGCGCAGTTGACGATTACGCTACGCAACGCGCAGGGTGTGCCGCTGGTGGGCAAGCAGATTGTGCTGGAGACGAGTCTCGGTACGCTGACTCAGCCGACGCAAGCGACAGATGCGAACGGCCAAACCACGGCCGTGTTAACGTCAGAAACAGCGGGATATGCTTACTTGACGGCGCACAACACGACCGATAATATACCTATCACGGCCGTGGGTGGCGTCACCTTCTGGCAAGGGCTAGGCGACAACGGCGGTCTAATTAACACCAGCGGCGTCCCCTACGCCTCCCCCCAATTTATTGTCAGTGGCCGCCCCTTCCAGCAAAGCTTGCCCGTCGGCATGCGCGTCCCCATGCGCAATAGCAATCCGTACAGCGTCGATGTCGAAGTGGTGTATGGCGTTTCTGGTTTTAACGTGGGGGCACGCTTTGCCCCTGTTTACACCGCCACCCAAACGCTCGCCCCGGGTGAAAGCTGGGACGCGCAGGGCGTCTGGCTCCCTATCGTCACCGGCCACCGCTGTATTCAGGCCAACATCACCATAGATGATGGGCAAACGAGCCAGCAACAACGCACCCCAACCGACCTCTTTAACTTTCCCCTCCAGCAAAACACCGACCAAGACCCGTGCGACCCCGAACGGCTGAACCCGCAACAAGCCATTCCCAAAAAGCCAGGCGGGCTAGGCACAGTCGTCGTCACTTTTGGCAAGCTGTACAACCTCGCCCGCAAGGCGAACAGATGCTTAAGCGAAAGCCTCAGTTTTGACCAAGCGTTAGCGGGTCGCCAGTACAGCAATACGCCCGCGTATCAGACCGTCATCACGCCGCCCGACTATACGCCCCCGCTCTTTACCACGGCCGACGGGCTAACCCAAGCCGAGGCCGACGCCCTGAATGACCTTGCCCAAACCAGTGCCGACCTGCTCGAGCTGAACCTCGCTCTTGGGGCAACCAGCCAGCGGCTCAACTGGGCGGCGCAGGCGGCCAATATCACGGGGGCAACCAGTAGCAGTGGCGATATGCGCCAACTGCGGAACAATCCTTTGGCCTATATGGACCTGCAATATGCCGCTTATCGGGATTTTGCGCACGAGTACGCCACCAAGTTGGATCTTTTTGCTGACCAGATAGACGCACTTTTAGCCGTTTACCCCGAAGCGGCCGACACGCTCTTTGTGCCTGATGATTATAAGTACGAGCGCAACGAACTCGAGAACAGCGGCTTAGACAGCGAAACAGAGCAGTTCTTGCTGGATACGGGTCTAGAAAATGCGTTTATCAGTGAGTTAACGGGTGATTTAATCACTTCGTTGGATAACAATCCGGCCGAAACGGTGACATTTGCCGAGGCGTTGAGCAATATTCAGCAACAGTCACGCGCTATCGCCACGCGCCTGCGCGAGCAATACCCGCACCCGCAGACCAGCCTGCTTCGTCAGGGGCAAACGGCGGCCGCTGTGCCCGTGAGGCCAATTGTGTTTACGTTTGACGTGGGCCATCCGTTTGCTGAAGGCACGGAAACGGTCTCGCTCGCCGTGCGCCCCGCTAGTTTCCCGCTGGGCTGGACGTATGAACTGAGTAACGACAGTTTTGAACTGGCGGCGGGTGAAATCACGACGGCGATGCTAACGATGTATCCAGATGGCTCGCAGTTGGAGGATACGTTTGTACAGGTTGCCGTGGAAGGCTATGTGAATGGTGAGCTGGTGGGGGGAGCGATGATGCAACATCTGACGCCGCGCCTGACGCCGCGTGCGGTGGGGAGTGATGTGTATTTACCGATCATTCAGCGTTAGAAAGGAGGGAGTAAGAGAGTAAGAGAGGGGGGGAGTAAGGGAAGAGCGCGACGGGAAAAATCCCGTCGCGCTCTTTTTGTGTTTTATGGTATTGGCTTCGACAAGCTCAGCCAGCGGTGCGTTCTGTTGTAGGGCAAAGGCATGCCTTTGCCCTACGGGACGTTAATTTTCGATGGTGAGTGTGCCCAGCATGGTGTCGAGGGCTTTCAGGGCGGGGGCGAAGTCGTCGGCGGCTTCTAACTCGGCGATGAGGTCGCTGAGGTATTGGTCGTAGGTTTCAGCGAATTCGTTGTATTCATCACCGCTGAGGTCGGCTGATTCGGGCAACACGGCCGTGGTCAAGGGCGCGGCAAACGTGACCAAGAAACGACCATCATCGGTTAAACCCATGAAAATATAGCGCAGTTCCCGTTGCAACATGGGGGAGACATCCTGCCGCATAACGGTCAGGTAGCGCACGCCACTGCCCGCTTCAAAATCCACGTACTCAATATTAGATTGAAACGCGGGCGACGCGCCCACGTCGGGCAGAACGGGCAGTTCGCCCGCTAACCCAGCGGGGTCGGGGCGATTAGCGAGGACGCGCTCGAGGGTGGCGAGACGGCTGTTCAAATCTGCCCGCCGCTCGGCCGTGTACAGGTTCTGGAAAGCGGCCATGGGGATGATGCGTAGCTGTTGCTCGGCGGGGTTGAAATATGGGGCGTCCACGGCCGTGTCATTAAAGCTGAGCAAGGCGTGGAGCGGCAAACCATTCAAGAAAGGCGGCGTTTCGGGGTCGGGCAGAAAGGGGCCGACCACTTGCCACGCAAAGCTATCGGCGAAACCTATCACGTCGAGCTGAATAGCTTCTTCTTTCAGGCCGGCGGCCACGGCCGTGTCTATCGGTTGCGTGTCCATGACGGTCGCCACCTCATCAGCGGCTTCCGCTTCAGGGGTGAGGATCATGTTGGCGACGAGGCCGTCAAGGTCAGACAAATTGGGGGTGATGTCACTGGGGGCGAGGTTGTTGACCACGGCCGTGGCCTCGCTCAAATGCTCATCATACGTCTCAAAGATAGCCGCGATTTCTGCGTCAGTCAGGTCAGTCAGCGTGGCCGGAAAAGCCTCCGTGCTAAGGGGCAAAACCACAGAAAGATAATACATTCCATCAGCCGTTAAACCCTGATAATAATAAGCAAGCTGGTCACTGGTGACCGGGTTCGCTTCGGACACAAAACGACCCAGATAGCGCACGCCTGCACCCGCATCGTTGGCAAAGTTAAAGTAGCGCACTTGGCCGATCACGTCGGGATAAGCAAAGTTGGGGGGCAAAATGGGGGCTTCGCCCGCTAGGGTGAGTGGCTTAGCCACGAGCAGGGCTTCGAGGCTGGCGACGGTATTGCTCACAGCGGGGTCACCAGCGGCGTCCCACATCGCCATGTATTCAGCAATGGGGAAGATACGCATAAAGGGTGCGCCATCAGCGGTAAAGAGCAGGTGGGCAGGATGCCCGACTGCACCCGCTTCGTCATCGGCGTTGTACTCCAGGCGGGTCATGAGTTCGCCGCCGACCTGTTGGCCTAACACGGCCGTGTCCAGCGATACATTGCTCAAATCAATAGAAGGCAAAGACCCCACGGCCGTGTCCGACAGCGGATTTGTATCTCCCACCGCTTGGATAAGCGTGCCGCCTTCCCCATCAAATAGGGTCAGACGGTTCGACTCAATGCTAAACGTAGCCACGCTTTGCAAAGCCGAGAGGAAATTAGCCTCTTGTTGCATCGGCTCTTCGTCACACAGCATCTTCGAAGTCACGAGCACCCCCACGCTAATATTGTCGCCGTCCAGCGTATAGGGGCCGTTGTACTGGTTGCAAGAAGCATTGCCAGACACAGAGCCTTCGGCGGCGGCGTCAAACAGGATGGTCGCTTCAGTTTCAGCCAAAACAGACTGCATTCCCCCACGGCCGTTGTAAATCGCTATAACCGTCCACGGCGTGCCTTCCAGCGCGGCAGGTGCATCTTCATAGAAAACGAGCAACACATTCCCGTTGGCATCCAGCAGGTTGAGCAACCCATTTTCGATTTGGTAGCTGGTCGCTTGGGGCAAGGTGTTGAGCAATGTCTGCTCAAACTGCATCACCGGCCCAGGGCAAGCCATCATCGTGCTACCAATATTCTCTTCGATAGTCAGGTTTTGGCCGTCACGACTGTACGCGCCAAAGAAGGTGTTGCACCCGCCATTGCCCGAGAATTGGTCACTGGTAAATTTGATACCCGCCTGAATATTGCTCACTGGTTGCCCTTTATAAGCGGCCAAGAGCCAATTGGTCAGCAAAAAGTCAGGATTCGCCACATCGCCAGCTGCGACCATGCCAGGCGACGTCACAGAAGCGTCACCCGCTTGGGCGGCCACGACCTCAGCCGGGAGTAAGTCCATCATGCGGGAGCCATCTTCACCAAACAGGCTGAGTAAATCCCCATCTTGGGTAAAGGTGGTCGCATTTTGCAGAGCGGCCAAAAATTCAAACTCTTGTTGCATCACTTCTTCAGGGCACATCATGCGCGTCGTGGCTAGTTCGCCCACGCTAATATTTTGCCCGTCAATGGAGAAACCACCGTTGAAGTTATTGCAAGAGGCGTTGCCCGAAATTTGTCCATCCGCGCCAAACATGACCGTGATTTCAGTTTCGAGCATGGGCGAGGTCACGGCTTGACGGCCGTTGTTGTAAGCGATAGCCACCCATTCGACCCCCATCAAGCTGGCGGGCTGGTCAGGCGAGAAAACGAGCAGGGCGTCGCCCTCAGCGGGGAGCAGGCTCAACGCGCCGTTGTCAATTTGGTAGCTAGCAACTTGGGACAGGAGAGCCATGTAGGCTGGTTCGACGGTTTCGGCGGGGCCGATGCAGGCCATCATGGTCATGGCGATGGCTTCGTCAAAGGTGAGGCTTTGGCCGTCAAGGGTGTAGGAGCCAGAGTAGCTGTTGCATCCGCCGTTGCCAGAGGCGCTACCGTCTTCAAATTGGATGGTGACGCGCACGTCACCTACTGGTTCGCCATCGAGGGTGTTAAGAACCCAGATATTGTTTTCAAGAGTGGTGGTGTCGGCTGTTGGGGACACGGCCGTGCGGCTTACCTCTTCCACCAATACCCAGCGCATAGAGCTAGCATCAGCAGGCGGGTCTTCCACCGTTATCTCTTCTACAAGTAGTTCAAACTCAAAGCCTGGTTCAAACGTGAATCCTTCAATCTCGTCATAGAAGAAACGATACTCTTCATCTTGGCTTTCGCGCACTAGGTAACATTCCTGCGGCGCAACGCCCACACATTCAACCCGTTCAGAGCCGACAAAAATTGTCTTGATATTGCCGCTATCCGTCGCTTCCTCACGCGGCGCGGCGGCATCGCTCGGTGGCATCGTGGGCGAGACAGGCGTGGGCGGAGCCGAACAGGCGGCCAATGCCCATAAAACGGTTGTTAGGGCGAGCAGAAAAAATCCTGACCGCTGAAACCATGGTGTCATTTTCATATTTATTCCTCTCTTACGGTTGAAATGGTGTAACTACTAATGCTCTCGAGAAGAAGTTCAACTTTTAGCGTTCAAATTATTTGACCCACTAGAGAAAAGTTGAACTTCTGGGTTGGTAGTTACGAAATGGTTACAGTAAAGGGTAGGTAGTGTGTTATGTGTCATGCGTTATGAACACGCCACGAAACACATATCATCAAACGAAGCCTTGATGATGAAGGTTCCTGTGTATCGTTTTCTTAAGCAATAGCTAATGAGCTTGCGGCAGGATGGCGTGGTCAGGCTAAATACTCCCCCCACTCGAGTGACTATTGTAACAGACTTTGGCAGGACTTATGTCCTGCTATAGTTGCCTCTTAACGAGAATAATAGGTCAAATCGGCTAGCTCCATGCCCAGCATACCACCCGACAAATTATAAACCCGCGTATATCCTTGCTCAATAAACGCCTGCGTCACCTGCAAGCTGCGCCGCCCCGACCGACAAATAAAAATAATGTCTTGGTTACGCGGTAGCGGCTCAGTCGAGCCATCAAACAAACTCGGCAACGGCCGTGATTTGGCCGGACGCAGATGCCCTTCGGCATACTCCTCTGGCTCACGCACATCAATCAACAACGGCTGTTTAGCGGGGTCATCATTGAGCCGTTCCCAAAGCTCTTGCGGAGAAATATGGGGCAACTCCACTTCAGAGGGGGTCAAATCGACCAGAGGCACGCGCTCTAATTCGGTGTTTTTGGGCAGGTTTTGGCACTCTTTCCACGCCCGAATGCGACACCCATAGACGCAAATAGAGGGGTTTAGCACCTGATTAAAGATATGCTTAATGGCCGTCTCTTGGTCAAGAAAATGGCTCACGCCCAAGAAGAGGTCAAAATCGCTCAGGTTGATTTTTTCCCAGACCGCCTCGTTTACACCCACCATGAACAGATCTCCCCCTTTTTGACGATAGAGCCGCACAATCGTTTCCAACATATGAATGCCGCTGATGTCACATTGGTTGACGCGGTGCATCCGCAACAGCAGATATTTCTGCTCGGGGTGCGCGTCCATGTGGCTCCGAATAGCCTCCTCGACATGGGGAGCCGCGCCAAAATAGAGGGATCCCATGATGGTAATAACGGCGAGTTGGGGGCATTCGGGCTTGGCGGGCTGATGCTCAAAGTGGGCGAACTCATCATCGGGGAGCATCGAGTAGACGGCGGGGGTAGAGGTTTTGGCGATGTAACGGGCAAAAGAGATGAGGACTCCCACGAGTACGGCGAATTCGAGGGGGAGCAGAATCGTAGCGATGAAGGTGGTCACCATGATGAACAAATCGCCGAGGGAGGTGCGCCAGATACGCGCCATCTCTTGATAGTTGATCATCTTGGTGCCGGTGACAATGAGTAAGCCCGCTAGGGCGGTGCGGGGTAAATAGGCGGCGACGGGAGCAAAAAGCAACATGGCGACTAAGACCCACACGGCCGTGAGTGCCGCCGCGATTTGGGTGCGTGCCCCAGCTTCATAATTGACCAAAGAGCGCGTCAACGAACCCGCCACAGGGTAGCCCGAGAACGCGCCCGCCGCCATATTGGCTAACCCTTGCCCCACAAACTCTTGGTCACTGTTCAGGTATTGCCCACTGCGGGCGGCGATGGCGCGGGAGATAGAGGCGGCTTCGATGAGGCCAATGAGGGCAACGGCCAAAATACTGGGCGCCATTTCCCGAATAAGGTTTTCATCAAAAAGGGGGAGTTGGGTGAGGGTGAAGGGGGGCAAACTGCGGGGGAGTTCCCCCAGGACGATGATGCCGATGTTGTCGGGGTTGAGGAAGTAGGCCACGGCCGTGGCTATCATCATGGCTACCAACGCTCCAGGGAGCTTGGGCGTCAGCTTCTGAAAGGCGATAATCAGCACAATGGTCAGCAAGCCAATCGCCAAGCTGGGCGGGTGCAAATCAGACACATTGGCGAGGATACGGTTGAAGGTCTCAAAAAAGGAAGGCGTGCCCACAAAATCAATGCGAATCAGGTGGCGCACTTGGTTAATCATGATAAGCAGACCCGCCCCTGCCGTGAAACCGACAACGACGGAGTCGGATACAAAATTCACGAGTAGGCCGAGCCGGGCGACGCCCATCAGGAGCCGCAGAACGCCCGTCCAAAAGGCCATGACCCCTGCGGCGAGGATATATTCGGGCGTATCGGGGGTAGCCACGGCCGTGAGTCCCCCCAAAATGAGCAGAGCCGAGGTGTTGGTCGGGCCCGTGTGCAGGTGATAGGATGACCCCCACAACGCCCCCACGATACCCGCCACGATAGCCGCATACAATCCTAGCTGGGCAGGCAGTTCCGCAATCAGAGCGTAGGCGATGGCTTGGGGGAGTAGCACGACCACAAGGGTGAAGCTAGCTATCAGGTCGCCACGCAGATAGCCGCGCTGGTAGCCCCGAACAATGGTCAGCGGCTGGAGGAAAAGGGTGGGTAAGCTACGCAACCATTGGCTGGTTTGTTGTCTGATTTCTTGGGGTGAAGCGGTGGAGGCCATGTTGATTTTGGATCGGTGTGGCTTGTTTTTTGAGCAAAAAAACGGCTAAAACCGTTACGACGAGCGGCCAGTTGCGGGAGTGGTTAAATCGCTGTACCTCATGTAGGATGGGTAAGGACAGTTTGTTATGCTAAAAGCTATCAGGAATGGGCATAATGTCAAGGGAGAATTTTAGGCTGGTGAATGGTATAGACAACTAACGGTTACGCATAATAAGCTCAGTTTATTAGGGGACACAATCTCAGGCAAAGAGGGCGAAAATCGTTATGGAAACGATGCAAAGCATTAATTTAGTGTATTGGTCACAAATCAGCAACACACCTTCCTTTTTTGACAAAAAGGCATATTTTGTAGTGGTCACGAATCAGTAACGTACTTTTTTTGACAAAAGGCGTCTCTTCTCAACCGACTAGCTTCGTCGTGGCCTGCGGCCACGACTCGCTGGAAAGGCAGTTGGCGTTGGCAGGGGTCGAAGTCGGTTTGGATTAGGCGGAGGCGTTCCATTGGGTGCAGGCGGCGCATTGCACCCAGTTGCTGACGTTCGATAAGCGGTTTGCGCAACGGGCGCAACGGCTGGCGGGGTTGCCCGTTGTCTTGCTGGGCGATGATAAATGAGCCTACTGAAAAAAGCAGTCTCTCGCTAAGACGCCGAGAAGCAAAGAGAAAAGGGGGGACAAGATTCATGAGTCTTGTCCCCCTTTTTAAATTGTTTACGTTGGATCAGAGGCCGTGGTTAATCGTTAATCCCCAGACACGGCCGTGTTTTCTGCCCCACTCTTCGTCACCAAGCCCACCAGCTTCATCCCCACCCAAATAATCCCCGCAATACCAAAGACCAAGACATAATCAATCACGGGAATCCGCACAATTTCGTTCAACTGCCCCCAGCCCCGGTCACTATAAACAACCAGCACCGCCGCCACATAGGCCAGCAAAAAGCCCCATCGTTGCCATACCTTCAGCCCCAAGCCGTGCATCTGCGTCACGATAAAAATCCCCGCGAATCCAAAGAAAAACATCGGCCAAATGCCATTACCCTGCATCACCGCCACCAGCGTCCCATGAATCAGCACCATAAACTCAAGGGCAAATGTCCAATATTTGTTTACATGCGCCCGCGTGTACATTAGCGACCCCTGCACCATCAGCAAAAATGTATACAAAAAGCCAATCAAATGGCCGCTGGTTGGCTCCATGGGGTGATACCAAAAAGTATATATTGTTGCCCACGCAAAGATGTAGCCGTGATATTTGCGCAAAACACGGCCGCTTTCATTCAGCCACCCGATCCGCTTGCCCTTGCCAAAAAACATCCCCCGACGCTGGTTCTCCATAATCAGCACCATCACCAGCAGGATAATGACCGATCCCTGCGAACTCCAAATGCTGACATCCTGCGCCAGACCATCATACCAAACGAGTGTTTGCACAAGGTGGAGCGTTATAAACGCGGCACTACCTGCCAGAGCAATGATGTTAATTTTGTGCAGGCCACCCGTGTATTTGAGCTTGCTCCTCTGCGCATAATAAATCGTGCCCCAGATAAAAAACTGGTGGAGCAAATACCCCCCCCACGCTGTGGTTCGGCTCCAAAAGGTAGCTTCGGGCAGTTGCCAATAGTACCAACTTGGCCCTGTATCGGGCAGGAAATCAATCTCGGGTAGAAGGGGGCCTGCTAACCAGATGAGCGCGGTAAAGAGAAAGCTGAAGATAATGCCGCCCCATAGAGCTTGGTTACTGTTGATGGGAGAGGGCGGACTGGCCTTGCGGCTTGAAGATGAAGAGGGTGAGGGGAGGGTGGTCATGCAGGTTACTCCTGTACGGTACGGGATGTTTTGTCTGTGCATACAGGAACTAAGTTCCTCATTGAGAATTAAAAATTTAATTCGGTAATAAACGCAGTGAGAAGTAAGAAGTGAAAAGTGGGCATGGTTCATGTTGCCTTTACAGTTACAGCGGCCACACGCCTCGCCGCCTGCAGCGGCTCGG
>JBGTIZ010000247.1:0-18198 GCA_041745395.1 Promineifilaceae bacterium (SeqCode)
CCTGCCTATAGGTAGTAACAAGCCGATTTTGGGTCTATTTTATGGCTTCGTTTTCTCTTTGAGGAAACCAAAATTGCTGAAAACAACACCATCATTTCTTTAATTTATGCGGAAAATTCGTTAGCTACGGGAATTGCTGAAGCGTTAGAGAGATTTCTTATTGCTTGACATTACGCCACGCGATTTCTATACTTCGCCACAAATTGGTAAACATCGTTCGCCAATTTGTTAGATGATTGCCCAGCAAACAATCAACCCCTTTTGTTCATTACTCATTATTCATTACTCATTGTCTAAAGAGGTTTGTATGCAGACCTGTACATGTATGGAGCGAGAGCGTTAAACCGACACTCTCCCGTTTCTTGTAACTCATTCAGCGACAAGCAAAAACGCACATTTTGGAGATCTGCGGTAGCGACGCTCTCGGCCTAATTTAGGCATAAAACGAGATTTGGTGGTATTTAGCGTCAGTTAGCTACCGTTTTTTGTTGTCTATTTCCCGAATTGCGATCGTTCAATTTCTCGAGAAAAACCGTCGAGTTTGCACGATGACCATGAATACACGAATGAATGAGGTTAGAAGAAAATAGATGTACGGCACAATCCAAACCACACCCAGTTATTCCCCCACCCCTTTCCCCACATCACCCCATTTGCAAGCCCCGCGCTCTATCGCTGACCAAGTCGGCCATACCCCTCTGCTCGATTTGCACCGCACAGCCGTGCGCGCCGGTCTACCCCCCGGCGTGGAGCTATTTGCCAAAGCAGAATGGTTCAACCCCAGCGGCTCCGTCAAAGACCGTCCCGCCCTGAGCATTATTCAGGCCGCCGAACGAGACGGCCTGCTCCAGCCCGGCATGACCCTGCTCGACTCTACCTCCGGCAACATGGGCATTGCTTACGCCATGCTGGGCGCGGCGCGGGGCTACAAGGTCAAGCTCGCCCTGCCCGCTAACGCCAGCCCCGAGCGCATCGCTATTTTGCGGGCGTATGGCGCGGAACTGGTGTTGACTGATCCGCTGGAAGGCTCGGACGGCGCGATTTTGGAAGCGCGTCGCCTAGCTGAAGAAGATAATTCCCTGCTCTATCTGGACCAATATAACAATCCCGCTAATTGGCAGGCGCATTATCGCACCACGGCCGTGGAAATTTGGCAACAGACCCAAGGGCGCGTAACCCACTTCAGCACAGGACTGGGCACGAGCGGCACTTTCATCGGCACGACCCGCCGCCTGAAAGAGCTAAACCCCGCCATAGTCGCTATCTCCAGCCAGCCCGACAGCCCGTTTAACGGTCTCGAGGGGTGGAAGCATATGCCCACGGCTATCAAACCCGGCATTTACGACGACGGCTTGGCTGACGACAATTTGTCCGTGCGCACCGAAGATGCGTATCAGCTAGCGCGGGATTTGGCGCGGTACGAAGGGCTGTTTGTGGGCATTTCCTCCGCTGGTTCCCTGGTGGGCGCGATAGAGATGGCTCGCCAGCTAGAGCTGACCGAGGCGGTTATTGTGACGGTCATGCCAGATAATGGCTTCAAATATTTGAGCGAACGCTTCTGGACAGAAACGGATTGATTTGGCTTCGACGAGCTGGCTTCGACAGGCTCAGCCACCGTCGCCCCTCGCACATCGCACCAAAAAAAATGCTAAAACTACCGCAAGACATTCATGACGCCATCAAAAAACATGGCGAAGCGAGCTACCCCTATGAAGGGTGTGGTTTGCTGTTGGGCACGGCCGTGGATAACCACAATGAGGTGACCGACATCCGCCCCTTGCCCAACGTGTGGCCTGTTGAGGAAGAGAAACCCGTCCGCTTCCGCATTGACCCCGAAGCGTGGCGAGATGTCGAACTCGAGGCGATGCTGGCTGACTTGGACGTGATTGGCATTTTTCACAGCCATCCCGACCATCCGCCCGTCGCGTCCCCGCGTGATTTGGCGTGGGCAAGCTGGCCCGGATATAGCTATTTGATTACGAAAGTGGCGGAGGGCACGGCCGTGTACAGCCAATCATGGCAACTCGCCCCCGACCGCACGCACTTTATTGAAGAAGAAATTGTTGAGATTAGCCGTAAGCGATAAGCTGTAAGCCGTAAGCTGGCTTTTAACCAGAGCTTCTCGTTGTCGCTCAACAAGCTTAAAGCTTAAAGCTTATAGCTCATAGCTTAAAGCTCAATCAAAAGGAGAACCCGACATGCCAACCATTCGTATTCCTACGCCGCTCCGCGCCTATGTGGACGGGCAAACCAACGTCACGGCCGAGGGGGCAACGGTGCAGGCGGTGCTAGATGCGCTGACCACGCAGTACCCAGATTTGCGCAACCATCTGTTTGAAGGTGAGACGTTGCGCAGTTTTGTCAATGTGTATCTGAATAAAGAGGATATTCGCCATTTGGAAGGGGGAGACACGGCCGTGTCGGCCACCGATACGCTCATGATTGTGCCCTCGATTGCAGGGGGTGTAGAAAACACAAAGGCCATCGTCTCCCAAGTAGACCAATCCGCGCTAAAAGTGAACCAAGCCTTTATCATGCTCCTGCTAGCGGTTGCGTTTGTGCTGAATAGCTGGGTCTTGGTCGCTTTGGTGGCGGCGGTCATGCTTTTGGGCACGGCCGTGCCTGACCTCGCTCTCTTCCAGCAAATTTACCGCCGACTGCTCCGCCCCGCTGGCCTTGTCCAGCCTAACATTATCGCCGATAGCCCTGCGCCCCATCGTTTTGCCCAAGGTTTTGGCGGGGTGGTGGTGCTGGGCGCGACCGTGGCTCTGCTGGCGAGCGCGACAACGCTCGGCTGGCTCTTGGCGGGTCTCGTCATTTTCTTGGCCGGGCTGAACTTTTTTCTCGGCTTTTGCGCGGGTTGCTTCGTCTACTATCAACTGACGAAGCTAAGTCGTAGCTAGGCCATCACGCCGCTACCAAAATCTAAAATCCAAAATGCTCCTAGACCGTATTCTCATCGCTATTCTTATCACGGCCGTGATTTTGTCCCTTCTCGTCGCGTGGCGCTGGTGGCACAAACGGCGCGTGCAAAAAATCACCCGCCCCACCGCCGAAACCACGGCTGAAACAGAAGACCGCCCGACTATTCTCTATTTTCGGGGTGATTCGTGCGCTATTTGCCCCACCCAGAGCATCTTTTTGGAAAAATTACAGACCGAATGGGGCGCGGAGCGGTTTTTATTACGCACCATTGATGCGGAAAAGGAACGAGACACGGCCGTGGCCTATGGCATTCTCACCCTGCCGACCACCATTTTGTTAAACGGCCGTGGTGACGTCCAGCAAATCAACTACGGGCTAACCAACACGCACAAACTAGCCCAGCAATTGGAGAAAATCAGATGAGCGACATCCTCAACAACGACGAAGTCAAGCGCTACAGCCGCCACCTTATCCTGCCCAACGTGGGCATGGCGGGGCAAGAAAAGCTCAAGCAGTCCAGCGTGCTGGTCATTGGCGCGGGCGGACTTGGCTCCCCCGTCCTCCTGTATTTGGCCGCCGCCGGGGTTGGGCGCATCGGGATGGTGGATTACGACGTGGTGGACGAGAGCAATCTTCAGCGGCAAATTATTCACGGAACCAAAGATATAGGCCGCGCCAAGTTAGAGAGTGCCAAAGAGAGCATCCTCGACATCAATCCCTATCTGCAAGTGGACACCTATGAAGTGCCCTTCACCTCGGACAATGCCCTCGAAATTATGGAGCCGTATGATTTGGTGCTGGACGGAACCGATAATTTTCCCACCCGCTATCTGGTCAACGATGCCTGCGTCATGCTGGGCAAGCCCAACGTTTACGGCAGTATTTTTCGCTTCGAGGGGCAAGCCTCGGTTTTTGCCACGGCGGATGGCCCCTGCTACCGTTGCCTTTATCCCGAACCGCCCCCGCCGGGCCTCGTGCCTTCTTGCGCCGAAGGGGGCGTTCTCGGCATTTTGCCCGGCTTGATTGGCTCGTTGCAGGCCACCGAAGCGCTTAAGCTTTTGCTCGGCATTGGGGAATCGCTCGCTGGTCGCCTGCTCATTTATGACGCGTTGACGATGGAGTTTACAGAGCTGAAGGTGCGCAAGAATCCTGACTGCCCCGTCTGTGGCACGCATCCCACGGTAACGCAGTTGATTGATTATGAGCAGTTTTGCGGAATGCCCGCGCATGATAGGAGTTTGTACACGGCCGTGGACGACGCTCCCCATAACTCAGCTCAACCCCACCGCAAAGAGATAGAAGTGCGGCAAATGACCCCCGCCACCCTCAAAGAGCGGCTCGACGCGGGTGAAAAACTGCCCATTCTGGACGTGCGCGAGCCGCACGAATGGGCTATTTCCAACCTCGAGGAGCATGGCGCGTTTCTCATCCCCAAGGGGGAGGTACTCAAGCGGCTCAATGAGCTAGACCCCCTGCAAGAGATGGTAGTGCAATGTCGCTCGGGGGCGCGAAGCGCGGATATTATTCGCCAATTACAGCAACAGGGGTTTAAAAAGTTGTGGAATTTAGATGGGGGAATTAACCGCTGGGCAAAAGAGGTGGATACGAGTAAGCCCGTTTATTAGGCAGAAGCTACTTCTTGCTTTTTACTTCTTACTTCTTTCACTGAGGTAAAGCCCTCCTCCACGGCGGGGAGCGCGAAGAAAAAAGTACTGCCTGCACCGGGTTCACTGCGCACCCCCACCTCGCCACCCAAACGATCCACGATACGTCGAACAATAGACAAACCGAGTCCGCTCCCTTGGGCGCGGACTTTTTTTAGCTGGGTAAAGGGCATAAAGAGCCGCTCCTTTTCCTCATCATTGAGACCTTCCCCGTTATCCGACACCCAAAAAACGATGGTTTTATCCGGCCGTGTGTTGGCTCCTAACTCCACTCGGGGCGGTTGCCCCCCATATTTGATGGCGTTGCTCAAATAATTTGCCCACACCTCTTCGACCCAAGGGGCGTGCCCCAACGCTGGCGGCCACGACGGTGGCATAACCAATTCTGCCTGATGCTCTTTGACCAAAAAGGCCAGACGTTCCTCTACCTGGTTCAAAACAGAGGCCATATCTAACGGTTGCAGGTCAATTTCTTCTTGACGCACACTGGCGAGCAGGAGCAACTCGTTAATAATATCGTCAATTTTGCGTCCATTACGGCTAATAAGCGTTAGGTAACGGACTAGTTCTTCGCGTGAAAAGGCGTCCATATCGCTTAGTAACACTTCGGCAAAACCGACGATAAGGCCAGCTGGGTTTTTGAGGTCATGCGCCACCGTGTGGGAAAAGGCATCAAGGTCTTCGTTGCGATAATGAAGGTCGCGGGTGTATTGGCGCAGATTGGCTTCAGCCCGTTTGTGGGCAGAAATGTCGCGCATGGAGATGAGTAAGGCGTCTTGCTGTTGCCATTGGGTAGCGACGACACGCAGTTCAGAGGTGAGGGTTTGGTCGTTGCTGGTGGGAATTTGTAGCTCGGTAATGTCACCCGCCTGGACGGGAATGAAAAAGAGATTGCCAAGGAGGTCAGCGGCGGGGCGGGCGAGGAGGGTTTCGGCGCCGGGGTTGACGAATAGGATACATTGCGCATCGTCCAGAATGACCACGCCGTCGGCACTGGTGGCGATAATGCGCTGGAAGCGTTCTTCGCCCGAGGCGATTTCTTTCTGGAGGGAAGCTTGCAGGGCAAGCCGCAATCGTTGGCGTTCGCGGGCGTAGCGGATGGCTCGCATGAGGCTTTGCACGCGGAATTGCCCTTTGATGAGGTAGTCTTGGGCACCGGCTTGCAGAGTTTGCACGGCCGTGTCCTCATTATCTACGTTGGTCATAACGATGATGGGAATGTTGGGGGCGATGTCGTTGAGGGTTTCTAACACGGCCGTGGGGTTTTCTTCCTCGACCACACCGCCAGCTTCCGTCAACGTGGCCAGCGATAAATCCACCAAAATCACATCATACTTGTCTCCCGCCAACGCATTCCGCGCCTCACTCATGTCATGGGTCAGGGTCACGGCCGTTTTATCGCGGCTCCCCTCCTTCAACATCTCCCCAATAATACACGCATACAGCGGGTCACTCTCGATAACCAGCGCATTTAACGAATTGGGCACAGCTTGTTGATTAACCTGCATGACAGACACAATTCCTTTCCAGCGATAGACAAAACGTAACGACTAAGCCTCACAAGAAGAAGTTCAACCTTTGGCCGTCAAATCGTGCGACCTGCCAGAGAAAACGTTGAACTTGTAGCTTGGCAGTTACGGTAAGACAGCGACTTATACCATCTTACCTGACCTGCCTCCTGTATGGCAATGGGCATCTGTCTAGCCACGTCCGCAAAAGGCCGGATTTTCACATAGGGAGGGTAAACAGTCCTGAACAGATGACATTTCGGTCACTTCTCTGTAAACTAGGCACGACTTCCCAATTTTGAATCAATGTGTCGCAGGAGACAAAACTCGTGAATATAGACCTCATCCCCTTAACCCCAGAGCAAGAGAAACCCATTCCTACCGAACTGCAATTTGGCACAAACTTCACCAATCGCATGTTCACCCAAAAATTTACGCCCGACGCAGGGTGGCACGAAGCGCAAATTGGCCCCTACAAGCCGTTCACGCTCGACCCCTCCGCGCTTGTTTTTCACTATGGACAAGAAATTTTTGAAGGCACGAAGGCATATCGACGGCCAGACGGACACATTAATTTGTTTCGGCCGTGGGACAACGCCAAACGATTTAACGATTCTGCCCAGCGCATGAGTATGCAGGGTGTGGATGTTGAAGACCATGTGGCGGCTATCGCCCAACTGGTGGAGCTAGAGCATGAATGGGTTCCCAGTGATCCTGGTACTGCGCTCTATATTCGCCCCACCATGATCGCTACGGACGAATTTATTGGGATGCGCGCCAGTGAATCCTATCTCCATTACATTATTACTTGCCCCGTTGGTAATTATTACGCCACGGGACTCGCCCCTATTTCCGTTTTCATCTCGACTGAGTATCGGCGGGCGGTGAAGGGCGGCACGGGCGCGGCCAAAACGGGCGGCAACTATGCGGCTAGCCTGATGGTGGCGGAAGAGGTGAAAAAGCTGGGGTATATTCAAGTGCTGTGGCTGGACGCTATCCACGGCCGTTATGTAGAGGAAGTGGGCACGATGAACATCATGTTTGTCTATGAGGGCAACAAAATCGTGACCCCCAAACTAACAGGCAGTATTTTGCCCGGCGTGACCCGCGCTTCTCTGCTCCAGCTCGCGCCTGATTTGGGCTATAAAGTAGAGGAAAGCACGATTGATGTGGAGGAGATGTTGGCGGATGTGCAGTCGGGCAAGATTACGGAGGTGTTTGGTTGCGGCACGGCCGTGGTTATCTCCCCCGTCGGCAAATTTGGCTACCAAGGGCAAGATTACCAAGTCGGCGACGGCGAGGTTGGCCCCGTTGCCCGCCGCCTATACCAAGAGTTAACCGACATCCAATTTGGACGCAAGCCTGATTCCTATGGCTGGACGTACAAGATTGAGGTGGGGGAGTAGTCAATGTCATTTTTGCCACGAATTTCACAAATGACACGAATTAAATCCTCCCCTTCGTGTTAATTCGTGGCTAGAAATATATCAAGCCCTAACTTAATCACGTTGAGGGAGTAGTTGGTCAGACTTTGCGTTTGTGAAAATTTACACGAATCTGACAATTTCAATTTACTTTAGGGAGAGGTTGCCCACATCCAAGCGTGGACAACCTCTTTTTTTGTTGTCTATAAACGTTCAGCGAGTCCGCTACCCAAACTGCGTGCCCAAGGTGCCTGTTTTGCTGAAACGCTGACTGGCTGAGATGCTGACTCGCTATTTTTCAGCCCTTTCGGAGTAAATGTGCATGAGTGAATCTGCCCCTGTTGTTGATGTGCGGCACGTTGTCAAACGGTTTGCCGTGGGGGACGAGCAAATCACGGTGCTGAAGGATATTTCCTTTCAGGTGTTTCCGGGAGAGTTTGTCAGCATTGTCGGGCCGTCGGGCAATGGCAAGTCCACCTTGCTAAACATGATTACGGGCATTGACCACCCCAGCGAGGGCGAGGTGATTGTCACGGGTCAGCCGGTACACACCATGAGCGAAAATGAGCTGGCGCGGTGGCGGGGGCGGCACGTGGGCATTATCTTCCAGTTTTTCCAGATGCTGCCCGCCCTGAGTTTGGTGCAAAATGTGGTGTTGCCGATGGATTTTGTGGGGGAACTGAGCCGGAAGGAGAAACACGGCCGTGCCATGCACCTCCTCGAAATGGTTAGCCTAGCCGACCAAGCCCACAAACTGCCCAGCATGGTCTCCGGCGGGCAACAGCAACGCGCCGCCATCGCTCGCGCCCTCGCCAACGACCCCCCCCTCATCGTGGCTGACGAGCCAACAGGCAACCTAGACTCCCGCACCGAAAACAGTGTCTTCGACATTTTTGAAGCCCTCATCGAGCAGGGCAAAACGATGCTCATGGTCACGCACAGCCGTTCGCTAGCGCAACGCATTCCCCGCATGATAGAAATCCGCGACGGCCGTATCTCCCGCGATGTCCAAAACGACCCCGCGTTACCCGCGTTAGTAGCAGACAATAGATAGTCATGGGTGGATGGTGACGATGACGTCGCCCCTCGCCCTTCGCACCCCGCACCCTTTTTATGAGCGTAATCTGGCACAAAGTTTGGTTTGACCTCTGGCAACGCAAAGGGCGCACCGCCCTCGCCGTGTTGAGCATTGCCGCTGGCGTGTTTGCCATCGGCATGATTTTTGGCATGGTAGACCAGCTTCTTAGCACCATGGACGCGGCACACGTGGCGACCCGTCCCGCACATCTGCAAGTGATTATTGCGGGCAGTGTGGATGAAGAGCTAGCCGATTCCGTGTTGCGCGTAGAGGGCGTAACGGGCGTCGAGCCGATGAACCTTATCTCTGGCCGTTACAAAACGGGGCCAGATGAGCCGTGGCTGTCCACCACAATTGTCATGCGCCAAGATTACGCCAATCAACAGTTCGACGATTACACACTGCTGGCTGGCGACTGGCCCACGCGGCGCGAAATGGGGGTAGAACGACTGTCCCATAACTCTTTTGGGCTAAATATGGGGGACGAGATTATTCTGGAGATGCCCCAGACCAATCGCACCTATCCCCTTAACGGCATCATTCGCCATCCTTTTGTGCCGCCGCCCGACTTTGGGGGGGACACCTATTTTTTCGTCAGCCACGAGATTATGGCGCAGTTGGGCGTGCCGCGTGGGCGTTACAATCAGCTTTTGGTGCAGGTTGAGCCATATAGCGAAGCGTATGCCAAAGACCGGGCGGCGGCCATTAAAGAGCATCTGAACAAGCAGGGCACGGACGTGTTCTTGACGCTGTATCAGGAGCCAGAAACGCATTGGGGGCGGCAACTTGTGGAGGGCGTGACCCTCGTGTTGCAGGTGCTGGCGGTGGTCTCCTTAGCGGCCAGCGTCATTTTGGTCATTAACACCATGACGGCCGTGATAACGCAACAGACGGATCAGATTGGGGTGATTAAGGCGATTGGGGGCACGTCGGGCACGATTACGCGCATTTATTTGGTGGGGGTGCTGGTGTATGGGGTGCTGGCCGCGCTTATCGCTTTGCCGCTGGGCATGGGGGGAGCATATTTGGCGAGTAAAGAGTTGCTCAATATTTTTAACATTGATTATGAGGTGTTTACTTATTCCAACACGGCCGTGTCTGCGCAACTCGCCGCCGCCATTATTGCCCCCCTTCTGGCCGCTCTGTGGCCCATTCTGAGCGGGGCACGCATCTCCGTGCGTGAAGCGATTGCCTCCTACGGGCTAGGCGGCGACTTTGGGTTTAGCTGGTTTGACCGCCTCATTGACCGCGTGGGGCAACGCTTTTTACCCACCCCCTACGCCATCGCTTTGGGCAACATATTTCGGCGCAAGGGGCGGCTCATTTTGTCCCAACTGGTGCTTATCGCGGCCGGAACCATGTTTATTATGGTGCTGACCCTCTCCGCCTCGCTGACCAACACGCTCGAGAACGAGCTGAATCGGCGCGGCTATGATATTCGCATCGCCTTTCCGCGCGGGGAGCGGTCAGAAACGTTGCTCAATATTGCGGATGGGCTGAGCACGCTGGACACGGCCGAAGCGTGGTACACCGCCACGGGCACGGTCTTGCGCGAGGGGCAGAGGGTGCAGGACACGGCCGGGCTAGGGGCGGAACTGTTCGCCGTGCCTTCGGGTAGCACCATGTATAACCCCAATATTACGCGGGGTCGCTGGCTGACGCCGCAAGACGATGGCCAGGTGGTGGTGGTCAGCCAAGACACGGCCGACTTCAACAATCTCGAGATAGGAGATACGCTAACCATTGATTTGGGACTGGTGGGCAAAGCGAATTGGATACTCATCGGTACGTATCAGGCGGTGGCTCCTGAGCCGTTTACAACGGATCCGATTTATGCCCCAGCCACGGCCGTGTTAGACGTCACCAAACAGGCCAACACGGCGCGACAGTTGCTTCTGCGCACCCAAAACCCGACGGCCGACAGCACGGCCGTGGCTCTGCACGAACTGCGTAATGAATTTGAACTGCGCAACATGCCCATTAACATGTTTGTCACCCGCACCATTTTTGAAGAGCGGGAATACGCCTACAACCAGTTTGCGATTGTGACCAATTTGCTCTTGCTGTTGGCCGTGGTCATGGGCATTGTGGGCGGCATTGGGCTGATGGGGTCGCTCTCGATTAGCGTGGTGGAGCGCACGCGGGAAATCGGCGTGTTACGCGCCATTGGGGCAGAAACGCCCACGATTGTGGGCATGTTTGTGATGGAGGGGGTGCTTCAGGGGGTGTTGAGCTGGCTGATAGCCGTGCCGCTAGCTCTGCTGACGGCGTGGCCGCTGGCGCGTCTGCTAGGGCAGGTTATCGTGGAGACGAATTTGGATTTTGCGTTTAGCTACACGGCCGTGTTTGTGTGGCTGGCGGTGACGATTATCATCGGCGTGATGGCCTCGGTTGTCCCGGCCGTGGGCGCCAGCCGCATTAGCGTGCGCGAGAGTTTGGCTTATGCGTAGCAAAAAAGGAAGAAGGACGAGGGAAGAAGGACGAAAAGGGGCGGGTCTCCTCGAGAGAATCTCCGCGCTCTTCGCTTCCTCCACAGTTTAGGTAATGCAGTCGCCCGCAATGACCAAATCGTATCGAGAAAAGGAAGCTGAAATGCTGACCGGCTGAGACGCTGAACGCTTACTGTAAATGTTGCCAAACGGTCTCGGCCGTGATGGGCAAATCTGTAAAACGCACGGCCGTGAGATCTTTCAGCGCATTGCCCACCGCCGCTGGGCCAGCCACCAAGGGCGATTCCGCCACTCCCCGCGCCCCAAACGGGCCATGCGGCGACGCATTCTCCACCAAAATCGTCTCAAGGTGGGGGATGTCATCAATGCGGGGCAAATCATAATCAAGAAAGCTCCCCGCCAGCAACTGCCCATACTGGTCATACCGCATATTTTCATGCAGAGCCATGCCTAGCCCCTGCACCGCTCCCCCCATCATCTGACCATGCACCAAAAGTGGATTGAGCGCAAAGCCGACATCTTGTACGGCCACATAATGGGTGGGACGAACCGTACCGCTCGCTGTATCCACGGCCAGCTTGACCAGATGCGCCACAAAAGCCGGACCAGCCTGTGGCAGAGCAGATTTGCCTTCGCCCAAAATCGGACCCCCACCGCCGCGCCGCGACCGCGCCCGATGCGCCAATTTGCCGATGGGGATTTGCTGGTCGGGCACACCGCGCACCCGCGCCTGCCCGTTCACGATTTCGATGTCGGCCACGGCCGCTTCAAATTCATCCGCCGCTAGTTCTATCAGTTGCGCCTTGGCGCTCTCGGCCGCCTGTTGCACCGCCCCTGAAACGGTGTACGTGACCTGACTGCCGCCGCTGTTGGGGCCATACGCGCCATCTGTGCCGTCTTGCAATAGCTCAATATTATCAGGCGACACGCCTAACGCTTCGGCGGCGACCAGCACCAGACTGCTTTTGGTGCCCGAAACGTCCACAATGCCTAGGTTAATACGCACGCGGCCATCGGTGTCCACGCGACAAGTTGCCTCGGCCGTGCCCACGACGGTCGGCCAGCCGCCGATGGCAATGCCCGTGCCGTCACCCGGCTGGCGATTTTGCCAAAGGGGATGCTGTTGGAGCCTTTCTAGCACCTGCTTCAGGCCAATTTGCGCCGGCCACGGCCGTCCGTTCCCCATCAGGTCGCCCCCTTCCACCGCGTTTTGCAGACGGAAGGCGAGCGGGTCTAGCCCTAATTCACGCGCCATGTCGTCCATGTTGCTCTCGATGGCAAAGGTCGCTTGCGGCGCCCCGGGGGCACGATACGCGCCGACGGGCGTGGTGTGGGTGTGGACTTCATACGCTTCGATTTCGAGGTGGGGGAATTTGTAATAGCCGCCCAGTAGCAGGGAGATAATGCCGCCGTGGTCAAAACCAAAAACGCCGTTGTTGACATAAACTTGAGCCTGTAAAGCGGTGACGGTTCCGTCAGCCGCCGCACCCGTTTTCAGCTTGATGAGGATTTCAGGGGCGGGGGTGGTGCTGAGAAAATCTTCACTGCGCGTTAGAACCAGACGCACGGGCTGGCGCACGGCGAGAGCCACGGCCGTGGCTAGCGGTTCACAAATGCCATATTTGGCCCCAAATGCCCCGCCGACGGCCAGCGGGCGCACCACAATCCCACTCTGCGGCAAATTCAGATAACGTGCTACTTCGTCACGCACGGTGTATTGCCCCTGCGTGCTGGTATAAATGGTGGCCCCACGGCCGAGCGGGTCGGGATCGACCACGACGGCGTGTGGCTCCAAATACCCCTGATGCACGATGCTGGTGTGGTAGGTTTGCTCGATAATAGTGGCCGAGGCGGCGAATCCGGCCGTTATATCGCCCCGTTCGTAGATGTGCTCTTTGGAGACATTGCGCGGTTTTTCTTGCCCAGACACGGCCGTGTCCTCGACCTGCGCGTGAATAGACGACAAGTCGTCCCCTTCTTTGGGTAAGCCGTGGGGCCACACCAGCGGCGCGTCGGGCTTAATCGCTTCACGCACCCCAACCACGGCCGTGAGTGGTTCGTAATCAATCAGCACCAGTTCGGCCGCATCGGTCGCAATCGCTTCGCTGGTGGCGACGACGACGGCCACGGGCTGACCGGCCCACTGCACGCGCTCTTTAGCCAACACGGCCGAGTTGCGGGAGGTGATGGGGGTATCGCGGGTGGGCAAGTCCACGGCCGTGAGTACAGCCACCACGCCCAGAACGGCTTCTGCTTCGCTTTTGTCCACGCTTTTTATCAGGGCGTGGGCATATGGGCTGAGAATGACCCGCGTATAGAGCATTCCGGGCAGTTTGGTATCGGCCGTGTATTTAACGTGACTCGTTACTTTTTCGAGGCCGTCAATAATCGGCCGTGGGTGTCCGAGATAGGTGTAGGAGTTTGTCATGGTTTTTTTGCTTGGGCTGTGGGATTTAAGTGAAAAGTGAAACGTAAGAAGTAAGAAGTGGTTGGCGTGCTAATCGAGGTCTGTCAGACAAACGCTACTTTTCACTTCTCACTTCTCACTTTTTTTCTGCCAGTTACTCAATAGAGATAATCTTCATCTATGATCTGAATCGTGGCGCTGGTGAGACCAAAGTTGAGCTTGACCAGCCACCATTTGGCTCTCATGCCGTTGGAGAACACTTGGATTTTGAGGGTGAGGGATTGGGGAGCGGGCATGGTGATGTGAAAAGTGCCGAAATATTTGTTTAGCCCGCGATGAATGGCCTCGGCAAAGGCGGCGATGTACATGCGGTGGGGCAGGGGCTTGGGCTGGGTTTTGTTGAGAAAGCGTTCGGGTTCGATATGGTTTTGGGGGCTGGCGTCGAGGAATTCAACCGTCACGGCCGTGTCTTTGCCCACCACCAGCGAATTATTCTTCACAAAAATGGGAACCGCCCACACCACACTGCCCGCCAGCTTTTGATACTGCATGTGCCCAATGCGCGGCTCCAAAAGGGGATGCGTGACCCTGTTCAACACGTCGCGCACCTCATAATCATCCATAGGAACGGCTTCAAAATTGAACCGTTTGTAATACCGCTTGCTGGCGATGACCTGATGCACCGTGTCGCTTTGGGGAATGGAAACGACGTAAACGACATCGTTGGGGTCGCTGTTGAGCGGGACGGGGTAAATTTTGACGCCGCTGAGGCGGGGCTGAATGTTACTGCTAATGATTTGCTCCAGCCGCTCTTTGGAGCATTCGCGGCGGTCTACGGGGCGGAAGCCGACGGGCAGATGGCGCAGTTCACGGTCAATGTGTTCGCCAATGCCGTAAATGAGCAGGCCACCAGCCGAATTGGCCATGGCGGACACATCTTTGGCGATTTCTTTGGTCAGCCCGTTGCTTTTGTGCAGGGCTTCGCCTGCCTTGTATTCGAGTTGCAGGCTTTCTTCGGTCTGGTCGTCAATATACCGTTGTAAACGGGCTTGATCCCATTCGCGTGCCATAAGTGAGCTTGTCAGCTAGTCAGCAGTTCAGCCGTTTAGCAAGCCATAAGGGCTGAGTAGCTATTCTCCATGATAACGGGCGGCTTCTTGCCCGTGGGTGAGCTGGGCGATGTCGCGCCAGCGGAAGCGGGGGAGCCAGGGGTGGGGTTGTCCCACGGCCGTGTCGGCGATTAGTTCACCCAACACGGGCGCAAACTTGAAGCCGTGACCACTGCCCCCAGCGGCTACGGTCAGGTTAGCCAAAGTGGGGTGGCGGTCTAGCCAGAAATGCTCGTCCCGCGTGTCATTGTACAAACAGCGGCGCGTGTACACAATGGGCGCGTCGGCCAATGTGGGAAATGCCTCTCGCAAAAAGCGGCGCAAATGGGCTTCATCCACGGCCGTGACCACGCGCTCATCCTGCACAGGATGCAAAATTTGCCCCACGCCATGATTGGCAATTTTGACCACGCCCTCGTGGGGATGCAGGGGAAAGCCGTACCAGCCCGTATTGGCTACGTCGGCCGTGAAGACGGCAAAGTGGGGCGGGGTAAATAGCTCGGGATTGTCGGGCTTGAGGTGGAAAACGGGGTGTCCCGTGGCTCGCATGTAGGGCTGGAGTTCGGGCAAGAGAATGTGCGTCCATGCGCCAGCGGCTAGAATAACGTGCCCAGCGGTGAAGGTGTGCCCTGCGGCGGTCTGGACGCTGGTCACGCGCTGGCCGTGGCGGTCGGTGAGCAGAGACACGGCCGTGTGTCCTTCCAAAATGGTCGCGCCGGCTCGCCGCACCTCAGCGGCCAAAGCGGCCACGACGCGCCCGCTTTCGGCAAAACCAGCGCGGGGATTAAAGAAGCCATCCACATAAGTATCCCCGTTCCAGGCGGGGAAACGACGGGTGATGTCGATACTGGTCAGCCGCACGGCCGTGTAGCCGTGCGCCCGCAGACGCTGGTAGCTTTCGTATTCATACCCCCCCGGAGCCATTTCGCGCCGGGCCAGCATGGTCACGCCTGTCTCGTGGTAGAGCGTCGTCTGGAACTGTGCATTCCAAGCGTGCCAGCCGTCAATGGCTTTATCGACCATCTCAAAATAAAGGTCGTCGGTGCCGTACTCCATGCGCACGACTTTGCTGATGTCGGTGCTGGCGGCGAGGGGATGGGGAATGGCTCCTTGGTCAATGAGGGTGACGGTGTGCCCCCGTTTGAGGAGTTCTTCCACGGCCGTGAGGCCAAAAATACCGCCACCAATGACGAGAAAATCAGGCATGTCGCTCATTTCTTACCTCTTGTCGTATTCATGATGCTCACTAAACTGCACATATTTGACGGTAGCACGTTCGTTTTTTATTATGCAATCTGCACACCCACGGCCGTGTGCCTATTTTTTCAATGACAGAAGTCACGCCATTATGGTGAAGTTTGGCATAATGCACAACAATCGCAAAAGGACTACGGTTGAGGTCAATGAGCAATTAACAAGGAACAGAACAATGGCGAACCTCAATTCACCCGCCATTTGTTCATTTCTCATTACTCATTGCTCATTCTTACAAAAGGAGATTCACTCATGACCCCTGATATGTTAATCGTTCTGGGCATTTTAGTTGTGGCCGTTGTGTTTTTTGTGACCGAATGGCTACGGGTCGATTTGGTGGCTCTCGGCGTCGTGGCCGCGCTTATTCTGACGGGCACGCTCACCACGGCCGAGGCGTTTGCGGGTTTTTCCAATTCATCAGTGCTGACCATCGTCTTTCTGTTTGTGGTAGGCGGGGCCATTATGCAAACGGGGTTAGCCAGTGGTATCGGGCTACAAATTGTCAAAGTGGCGGGCAAAGAAGAAAAACGCCTGCTGGTGGTGCTCATGCTGGCTGTGGCCCTCATGTCTGGTTTTATGAGCAACACGGGCACGGTAGCGGTTTTGCTCCCGGCCGTGGTTATTTTGGCAAAAAAAATAGACCTTAGCCCCTCCAAACTGCTCATTCCCCTCTCCTTTGGCTCCATGCTGGGCGGAGCAATGACGCTTATCGGCACGCCACCCAACCTGATGGTCAACGATGTGCTTATCGAGGCGGGGCTGGAGCCGTTCAACTTCTTCAGCTTCGCCCCGATGGGCATTATTCTGGTTATTGTGGGCATCGGGTTTATGCTTTTTGTGGGTCGCAATTTGTTACCTGACCATCGCCCCGCCGTGGTGGGCACACCCGGCGAAACGGCTAAGGAGTTAATCGAGCGGTATCATCTGCCCCAAAACATGCGCCGCCTGATTGTACCGGCCGATTCCCCCTTGGTTGGCAAATCTATCAAAGAAACGAACATACGGCGCGAGTTTGGGGTCAGCATCCTTAAAATTATGCGCCATGTGGAGCGGGTGCGCCTGACTGATTTGGGGCACAACGTGGACACGCGCCGCCCGCGCGACACGCCGATTGTGGCTGATACCAATACCGTTATTTTGGCTAACGACGCGCTGATTGTCGAAGGCCTCCCCGAAGCAATTGAAAGATGTGCTGAGTATTGGCAGGTGGCGGTGAACCCGACCAAACCTAAAGACATCAAAGCGTTGGTGAGCAAAGATGTGGGCGTGGCCGAGGTCATTGTGCGTCAGCAATCTCGCCTGCGTAATAAAACATTGACCCAAAGTAGATTTGGCGACCGGTATAAACTGACGGTGCTAGAAGTGCGCCGGCCACCGCAGGATAAACCACTCGATAGAGACAACACGCCGCTGAAGTTTGGTGATGTGATGCTGGTGCAAGGGTGGTGGGAAAATATTAGTGCGCTCCAGCAAAATCAGCGTGATGTGATTGTGGTGGGCGACCCCACGCGGGAAATGGGGGAGCCAAATCGTGATAAAGCGCCGATTGCGCTGGTGATTTTGCTGGTGATGGTGGTGGTGATGG
Source organism: Promineifilaceae bacterium (SeqCode) (assembly GCA_041745395.1). GTDB lineage: Bacteria > Chloroflexota > Anaerolineae > Promineifilales > Promineifilaceae > Hadersleviella. The sequence goes on from JBGTIZ010000247.1 coordinate 17,405, forward strand.
CGACGGGCTGGGTGCCGATTTTGGGGGATGTGTCGGTCATTATGGTGGCCTTGGCGGCGGCGATGGCTATGGTGCTGACGGGCTGTATTAACATGGATGGCGCATATGATGCGATTGATTGGAAGAGTGTAGTCTTAATCGCGGGGATTTTGCCGATTAGTACGGCGATGGAGAAGGTGGGGCTGGTGGAGGTATTTGCTAATTATTTGGTGAATGTGCTGGGTGAGTATGGGCCGTATGCGGTCATGGTTGGGCTGTTTGTGATCACGGCCGTGTTCACGCAGGTTATCTCGAATACAGCCACGGCCGTGATTATTGCCCCCCTCGCCCTCACCTCTAGTCTAGCCCTTGGCATCAACCCCCACGCCTTTCTCATGACCGTGGCTGTGGCCGCCTCGTGCGCGTTCGTCTCGCCCGTCGCTTCGCCGACCAACACGCTGGTCATGGGCGCGGGCAACTATCGTTTTGGAGATTACGCCAAGGTCGGTATCCCCATGCTACTTGTCTGCATGGTGGCGGTGATTGTCTTCCTGCCGCTTGTTTTCCCGTTCTATCCGTAGGCAAGCAACTGGTGAGAGCGTTAGCCTAATTGCCCTGCAAACAGTATGATTATGGTTTGCACCTGAAACATGATACTTAACCCCAAAAGCAGTCAGCCCACGGCCGTGGGCTGGCTCTTTTTTTGGTTAGCGACTCAGTAAACTGCATACATTATCTTTGCAAATTTTACTTTAACTGGTCAGCACGCCTCGGCGCCGGCGGCGGCTCGGCCAAAAATAGGGGGTTTTTTTGGG
>JBGTIZ010000248.1:0-3039 GCA_041745395.1 Promineifilaceae bacterium (SeqCode)
TTTGTGTGAGTAATTTGTGACCAATACAAGATGTGGGCGATTGAGACGCAATCGCTTAATTGTGAACGCGCCAGTTGAGGTTAATGCTTGTAGTGTACCATCAGCCATTTGAAGGAGATGATATGTTATAGACTCATGTCGAGGGTTCCATAAAACTGGATCTGTAGCTAGGTTAGGCCAATAATCAGATTTATATTGATTACAACGAGGACAGGCATAAAGCAAATTAACAAGCTCGTTTGTACCCTCTTTTGAACGCGGCTGAAAATGGTCAATCGTTAAATTACCACCACAATCTGTTTCAGAAACCCCGCAATATTCGCAGGCAAAATTAGCTCTCTGGCGTACAAGTTCTCTAACTTTACCAGAAATCGTCATATGGATTGGGATGCTAACATGTGGACGATGTGATGTCGCAATTGCTCAGTTTCTTGGCGCAATGCTTCATTTTCAGCCGATACGGTCTGAATCTGCGATGATACTGTTGACAATTGGAGCAAGGCTATATCAACTTGCGCTTTTAGCAACGCCAAATCTGGCTCATTTTTTGCCTCAGTGGCTAAGCCTAACTGACTTGCTTCCAGTTTATCTTGTCGCTCATACCAATGCTCCAACTGGATATGTTCTTCTGTGGAAAGCGTATCACCTCTCGTATATTTGTCATGCAACAGTTGAGCTTGGGCATCAGAAAGTTCAGAATTCATCTTTTTACCTCTCTGCTTGGATTCATTACCGACGGTTAGGCTGGCCATAATGAAAACAACAGCATACATCCGACCTTACAAAAGACGTAAACAAAGGTGTATTTGTGGACGGCGGGAGTATAACATAAAAGCGAACGTAGCCGATACGCTACGCAGACACACAGAAATATGGAGTAGATAAATGACCCCCACCCCGAAGATTATCGCCTTTGTAGATGACCTGCTGTTTGGCAGTAAAATCGAAGCGACCGCCCGCCACTTAGGCTATGCCATCGAGTTCAAACCCACGGCCGTGGACATTGCCCCCCCTGACGTGCTTGAAGACAAAACCATGCGCCCTGGGGAAGCGTTACACGGCCGTGCGGGACAACTCACCAGCTACATCGTCGCCCAACAGCCCGCCCTGCTTATCTTTGACCTCGACAACCAAACCATTCCTTGGCAAAAATGGCTCGCCTCCCTCAAATCATCCCCCGCCACACGGCGCATCCCCGCCCTCTGCTTCGCCGCCCATGTGCATAAAGAGCTACTGGACGAAGCGACCCAGCGCGGCGCGGACAAAGTTGTCTCACGCGGCAAGCTGTCCGCCAAACTGCCCGCCCTGCTGACCGAGCTGGTGCGCGTGCCCGATTATGACGCGCTGACGGACGCTTGCGCCCAGCCACTTTCCCCACGCGCCATCGAGGGCTTGGAACTGTTTAATCAAGGGGAATATTACGAATGCCATCACGCCCTTGAAGATGCGTGGAACGAAGATGAGAGCGAGGGGCGCAATTTGTATAAAGGAATATTGCAGGTGGCAGTGGGCTATTTGCAGATTGAGCGGGGAAATTATAACGGCGGGGTCAAACTGCTTCTGCGGATGCGACAATGGTTGGACCCGCTCCCCCCCGTCTGTCGCGGCATTGCGGTGGGGCAATTGCGGGATGAGGCCACGGCCGTGTTAGAAACCCTGCAAGCCCTCGGCCCGGAGCGTGTTGCCGAGTTCGACCAGACCCTCTTCAAGCCCATCATCTGGCGCGTAGGGGAGTAAGAGAGCGGGAGAGCAAGAGAGAAAGAGACGCCTCCCTTTCTCTCTTGCTCCCTTACTCTCTTACTCACTCAATCTCTGGTCGGTACGCCGCTTCGCCCAAAATGCCCACAAAATCCGGCGGCTGATGGCCTAACCGCTGGCGTATGGCGTGCACTTCCCCGATGTGGAACCAATAATGGTAAATATTGCGGTACAGCATCGTGCCGATGTTTTCGGCGCGGCGTTGCCCTTTGTAGCTCATAAAGGTCGTTAACTCGGCCGTGGTCAGCCCGTCCAAATAGGGGTCAGCCGCTTGGGTGATAGCCAGCCACGCCGCCCACATCTCCGCCAGCGGCGGGGACGAAGCGGGGCGACCATATCCCACCAACTCGTTAAGTTCAGGATACAACACATGCGCCTTGCTCTGCGCCAAAAAAAGCCAATACGTCTGCTCCTGATTCGCCAAATGCCCCACCATCCAGCTAATGCAGTTCATCGGCCCCAGCCGCTGAACCGCTTCCTCGGGGGAAACCCCCTCCAGCACGCGCCCAAACTCCGACCGCGCAAAACGTAATTGCCTCACCAAGGGATGGGTCATTTTTAGTTCTCCTATTGTCTTGAGCAAGAAAGTGCTGAGCGACGAGCGATGAGTGCTGAGGGGGTGTGCTACCTACCTTGCACCCTGCACCATGCACCTTGCTTTATCTTCTGAATTGCACCCACTTGACCGTTTCCAAAATCACCAGCATCAACACGCTGAGGGCGAGGCAGATGCCGAGTTGCACGGCCGTGAGTGGGGTCGTGTTAAAGAAATCATTGGCGATAGGCACATAAATCAAGGCCATTTGCAACAAAAATGTAACTGCAATAGCCCCGGTCATAATGCGATTGGAGAACCAACCCAAGTTAAAAAGGGAGTCCCGAAAAGAGCGAGTAGACAGGGCGTTGCTCATCTGGGCGAGGGTCAACGTCGTAAAGACCATGGTGCGCCACACGGCCGTGTCATATCCCTGCTGAAAGCCCCAATAACCCACCGCCAACGACAAAATCCCCATCACCAACCCCACCCACAAAATCGAAACCCCCAGCCCATCCGCAAACACCCCCGAAGCTGGATTCTGCGGCTTGCGCTCCATCGTGCCCTTCTCCGCCTGCTCCACGGCCAAAGCCAGCCCCGGTACGCCGTCCGTCACCTCGGTGGCTCCTGGAGCCGACGGCTTGGGTGGCCTCGCGGCTTTCGCCCAACGGCAGGGGGTTCAAAATTTAGCCTTATTCGACATCCCTGATGGTTTGGCGAATTCGCCGAACAGCGTCGATTTTCCC
>JBGTIZ010000249.1:0-1946 GCA_041745395.1 Promineifilaceae bacterium (SeqCode)
GCGAGGTGAACCGTCGCCCTTCGCACCTCGCCCCTCGCACAACAAACCTGATTTTCTTGCACCATCTCGCTTAGTAGGTCACAATTACGCCATGCGTTTAATCAGTAGTCATTTCCCCACATCGTTTCGATGTTGCTAGTCTACCCCGCTGTTCTGCACGGTCATGTTACACGGCCGTGTTCTTCCCCTCCTGCCAACCCAAAAAATCAGATATAAATAGATAATGAAGAGCGTATAAAGCAGTTGGTTAACCACACCATCCACCCGCCCCTTTGCTCATTATTCATTACTCATTGACCTTGGAGTAACCAGATGTCGTTGAAAATAAGCAATGTCCTCACCCGCCAAAAAGAAGCATTCAAGCCCATACACAAAGGCAAAGTCAACATGTACGTCTGCGGGCCGACCGTGTACGACGACTCTCACATCGGTCACGCCAAAACCTACATCGGCTTCGATGTCGTCGTGCGCTATCTGCGCTACCTCGGCTACGACGTGCTATATGTGCAAAACATCACCGATGTCGGCCACATCGTGGGGGATGCCGACGATGGCGAGGACAAAATCCTGAAAAAAGCGCGGCAAGATTCGACCACGCCCATGCAACTTGTCGAATATTACACCCGCCGTTACTTTGAGAACATGGACGCGCTGGGCGTGGTGCGGCCAGACATTAGCCCCCGCGCCAGCGGCCATATTCCTGAACAAATCGCCATGATTCAGACGCTCATCGCCAAAGGGCACGCCTACGAGGTCAACGGCTCCGTCTATTTTGATGTGACCAGCGACCCCGACTACGGCAAGCTGAGCGGGCGCAAATTAGAGGAGCAAGAAGAAGGCACGCGCTTCGAGGTGCATGAGGACAAACGGCACGCGGCCGATTTTGCCCTCTGGAAAAAAGCTGACCCCGATCATTTGCTCAAATGGGACAGCCCGTGGGGCAAGGGGTATCCCGGTTGGCACATTGAATGCTCGGCGATGGCGGCCAAATATTTAGGGGACACGTTTGATATTCATGGCGGCGGTCGGGACAATATTTTTCCCCACAATGAATGCGAAATTGCCCAGAGCGAGTCCGCCCATGATGCCCCTTTTGCCAACTATTGGATGCTGATTGGCTCGCTAACGCTGGAAGGTGTCAAGATGAGCAAGAGTTTGGGCAACACGCTGACGATTAACGAGGCGCTGTACGAACGCCACTGGAAACCAGAGGCGGTGCGCTACTTTATTTTGTCGAGCCATTACACCAACCCAATTGATTTTTCGGATGAGGCGATGGATGCGGCCACGAAGGGGTGGCAACGGATTATGGGGGCGGTGACGCTGGTGTGTCAGCAGATGGCTCACGCGCCTGAGGGAGAACCCACGGCCGTGGTTCATGACCTGCTTACCAGCACCCGCGCCGCCTTTGAAGCCAAAATGAACGACGACTTCAACGCCCCCGCGGCCGTGGCCGCGCTCCAAGATTACACCCGCCAAGTCAACACCCTCGTCAACGGCGGCCAGCCCCTCACTCGAGGCTCACTGGCCGCTATCGAAGCCCTCTATCGGCAACTGGGCGGCGAGGTGCTGGGCATTGTGCCCGACCAAACAGAAGATAGCAGTGGCAGTGCTGAGCGGGAAGAAGGGTTGATGCGCTTGCTCATCGAACTGCGGGCGCAGGCGCGACAGGAGAAGGCGTGGGCGACGGCCGATAAAATCCGCGATGATTTGCAGGCGATTGGGGTGGTGCTGGAGGATAGAGCGGACGGCACCATTTGGAAGGTAGCGTAAGGCACACATACATACAACCTAGCTATCTGCAAACAGGGCTTGATACAAGCCCTGTTTTTCGTTACCGTATAGGACAAATCACCACTGTCGTTCACAAAATTGGGCATGGTTCAGAAACCCCTTCAAAGTTACCTTTACGCTTCGGCGTGGCCTGCGGCCACGCCTCGCCATTA